>CALWYC010000047.1 GCA_944385655.1 uncultured Intestinimonas sp.
CCGTAGGTTGGCAAAACACACGCCATTTATCCCTTAAGTCGGTGCGATCCGCCACATGGAAGCGAGAAAAGGCCGCTGCGATAGTGTAGCATTTTCAATACATCGGCTGGCGTAGGTGGCCAGACGGACCTTTTTGTCCGGCTTGAAGGTGGTCACCCCCTTGATGAGGCCGATGGTGCCGATGGAGATGAGATCGTCCTGGCTCCCCGTCTGGGTATAGTATTTTTTCACGATGTGGGCCACCAGGCGCAGGTTGTGCTCCACCAGCTTGTTCCGGGCCTCCAGATCCCCGGCGGCATATCGTTCCAGGTACTGCCGCTCCTCCTCCGCCTTCAGCGGTCTGGGGAAGGAGCCGCCTCCCTCCGACAGCCGCAGCGCAAAAAACGTGCCGTTGAGCATGAGCAGCATCCATGCCATGAGCATCCCGCCGCCCCCCTTTCTCCGTTCTGCCTACCATTCTATTCTCCGGCAGCACGTCCTAACCTGTACTGAGGAAAACAGCGTGGAATGCGTCAAATCGGTTGACAGCAGAGGGGAGGATTTCCTATAATAGCTCCATTCCAGTTTAAGGAGGCGCCTCCATATGGACAGAGTGCTTGTCATCGGCTGTCCCGGCGCCGGGAAGAGCACCTTTGCCCGTGCCCTGCGGGATCGCACCGGCCTCCCCCTCCACTACCTGGACCGGATCTGGCACAAGCCGGACGGCTCCAGCGTTTCCCGGGCGGAGTTCGACGAGCGGCTCTCGGCGATCCTGGCCCAGGACCGCTGGATCATCGACGGCAACTACCAGCGCACTCTGGCGACACGGCTGGAGCGCTGCGACACGGTCTTTTTGCTGGACTACCCTCTGTCGGTCTGTCTGGCCGGCGCGGCCGCCCGCATCGGGACAGTCCGGGAGGACCTGCCCTGGGTGGAACAGGAATTCAATCCGGAATTCCGTCAGTGGATCGAGGGATTCCCCCAAAAGCAGCTGCCCCAGATCTATGAACTGCTGGAGCACTACCGGGAGGGCAGGCAGATCTTCCGGTTCCGCACTCGTCAGGAGGCCGACGGCTGGCTGCGGGGACTCAATCAGGGCTGATATCCGAACAAAAGGCCGCGGCGGCGAGGATCCCCCGATCCCCGCTGCCGCGGCTTTCTGCATCAATTTCTGTAAAGTCTTATCGCTTTCTGCCCAGCTCCCGGGTATACGCATAGGTATAGGCCTTCTGCTCGGGGGTATAGGTGCGGTCGCAGCGGGTCCACACCCGCTTGGGAGCGTACTTTTCCACGATGGCGCGGATCTCAGGCTTGGAGGCCTCCAGGTCGGTGGTGCTCAGCTTGGGCAGAGTGACGCCGAACTTGAACTGATCGCCATACTCGGCAATGAGGGCATCCTTGTTGTTCAGATCGCCCAGGTCCTGGCCCAGCCAGGTGTCCACGCCCATCTCGATCATGGCGGGAATGAGCTGGACCACCTTGCCGCAGGAGTGCTGCTCATAGGACATGCCCATGGCGTGGACGGCGTCGATCACCCGCTGGATGTAGGGCCGGATCATCTCGGTGTGGACATCGGGAGAGAAGGTCAGACCGCGCTGGGTGCCCCAGTCGTCGTGGATGCACACGTGCATGGCACCGTAGTGCTCATGGAAGCGGCGGATGTAGTCGATGTACAGGTCGGCCAGGCGGCTGAAGAGCTTGTGGACGTCCTCCTGCTGCTCCTCGTCAATGAGGGCGATGGCGGCGTTTTCAAAGCCCACGAAGGAGATGAGCCGCTCAAAGAAGCCGCTGAAGATGGTGGTGGCCACCATCTTGTCGGTGTTGAGGTAGGCGGCGTTCTTCTTGCCGATGCCCTCCCAGTCGTAGTCGTCCAGGTTGGGGAAAACGATCTTCTCTTCCCACTCGGAGATATCGCTCAGAGGGTGGGAGACCTCCATGGAGCCCCGGGACACCGGATCGTAGGTCCACTCCACGCCGAACCAGTCGGGACCGCCGTACTTCTCCACGGGGAAGGGCTCCTGCTGGAGCACGAAGCCGCGGGCGATGTACAGGTTGATCTCCTCGGGCTGGAACATGCAGATGTCATCGGCCATGGGGGTCCACTCTACGGGGTCGTTGTGATAGAAATGGATGAAGTTTTCCTTGGGTGTATACATCATGTTCGCCTCCAGACAACATTAGATCGCTGCAATGAAAGGTTAGTCAAAGAGCATGGCCTCCAGAAAGAGGTCGGTGAATTCCTTGCACTCCGAAAGATTCAGGCACTGGGCATTGGTCAGGATGGGCTCCTCCCTCCCTGCCGGGCCCAGCAGCTCCAGGAGCGCGCCGGTGAGGGCGGCGTTGCCCAACACATGGGTGCGGGAGACCAGCTCAGCGGGGATGAGACCGATGGCGGCGGCGTTCTCCAGATCCAGCACCGTGCCGAAGCCGCCCGCCACATAGAGGGCGTCCACCTGTCCGGCGGTGAGTCCCGCCCGAAGGAGCAGGGTCTCCATGCCGGCCCGGATGGCCCCCTTGGCCAGCTGGAGCTGCCGCACATCCTCCTGATAGAGGGCCACCTCGTCGGTGAGACGATAGGGGCCCTCCTCCATGGCACCGGTCTCGTCCACGATCTCCTCCGCCAGCAGACAGGCCAGCAGGTCGATGAGGCCGCTGCCGCAGATGCACTGGGCCGGCCCTCCGCCGATGGTGGTGAAGGTGATGGCCCCGTTCTCCACCGACACATGGTCCACGGCTCCCTCGGTGGAGACGCCGCCGCAGCGGATGCTGCTGCCCTCGAAGGCGGGGCCTGCCGCCGTGGAGCAGCACAGCAGCCGTCCCTCGTGGACCAGGGCGATCTCACCGTTGGTGCCCAGGTCGATGAGCAGGGCGGTCTCCGACCGGCGGCACATACCGCTGGCCCGGATGGCGGTATAGATATCGGCCCCCACGAAGGCCCCGAAGCAGGGCGGATACCAGACGTCCGCCTCCTCATATCCGAAGAGACAGTCGGCCCGGAAGGGTGCGTGGGACAGGGGCTCCGGGTCCCGGCCCGTGTAGAGATAGAGCATGGTGGTGTTGCCGGTGATGACGGTGCGGGCCAGGTCGTCCCGTCCGATGCCGACGGCCTGGCAGGCCTCATCCAGCAGGTGGCCCACCGTCTCCCGGATCATCCGGCGCAGGATGGGGCCCTTCCCCTCCCCCGCCGCCTGGATGCGGCCGATGACGTCGGCCGAGAGCATCCGCTGTGGGTTCTCGGCGCAAAGGGGCGGCGCCAGCACCCCCCGTTCCAGATCGGCCAGCCGGACCACCACCGTGGTGGTGCCGATGTCCACCGCCGCGCCCCAGCCCCGGCCGCCGGGGACCGGGGCCCAGGCCTCCAGAATGCCGTCGGTCTGGATCTGCCGGACGGAGCGGCGGGAGGGCAGATAGACCTCCCCGTCCCCGGTGACCACAGCTTGGCAGGCCAGGACCCGCCCGGCCTCGTCCGGCTCCGGCGAGAAGGCACCGGTGGCGTAGACGGCGCACTTGCCGCACGTTCCGTTTCCGCCGCAGGGAGTTTCGGGCATGAGCTCCTCCCCCAGCAGCTCCGAGAGCTCAGCGGGAGCCCGGAAGGCCAGCTTTCGCACCTGCCGGCCCTGGTGGACGGTCAATTCAGACATGGTACCCACTCCCTATCCCAACGGTCCTTACTGATAAAATTCCTCCACCGCCGCGAAAAAGGCGTCGATGTTCTCCCAGGGGGACTTGGGCGGAATGTCGCAGCCGGAGGAGATGAGGAAGTTCTTGTGGCCGGAGCACGCCTTCATCACCTTGAGGGTGTCCTCCCGGACGGAGGCGGGGGTGCCGTTGAAGAAGGCGCCCACCGGGTCCACGTTGCCCATGACCAACTGGTCGTCAGGCATCTTGTCCAGCATCTCGGCCAGGTCGATGGCGTTGCCGAAGTGGTAGGCGGCGGCGCCGGTGGCCACGATCTGGTCGGGCATCTGGGTCACGCTGTTGCCGCAGTTGTGGTAGACCACGATGAAGTCGTCGGTCTGCACCGCCTCGATGATCCGCTTTACGTAGGGGGTGGAGAACTCCTCGCAGATGCCGGGAGAGAGCAGTCCGGCGGCGGGCTCGGCCATGACCACGCCGTCGGCCCCCACCTTCTTGTACTCGTTGATATAATCGGTGATGAACTGAGCCGCCTTGTCCAGCGTGGCGTGGACCATCTCCGGCTCCTCATAGCAGTTGATCATGATCTCGGTCATGTCCATGAGCCGGCCGGCCAGGGAGAAGGGACCGATAACGCC
The DNA here is from genome assembly GCA_944385655.1 of uncultured Intestinimonas sp. Classification (GTDB taxonomy): domain Bacteria; phylum Bacillota; class Clostridia; order Oscillospirales; family Oscillospiraceae; genus Intestinimonas. The sequence goes on from CALWYC010000047.1 coordinate 4,254, forward strand.
GGCCAGCACCGGCCGGTCGGTGATGAGCTGCTTTGTCTTGCCGATGGCCTCCACGTAGATGCCGGTGCGGCCGGTGCCCACGGCGGGGACCTGGAGGGCCTCCGCCTCGTCGGGATCGTGGACCACGGCGCCCACCACGGTTGGGACCTCATCGTCGGTGAAGCGGATCTGGGCACCGAAGCACTCGGCCTCCACGGACAGGTCCATCATGGACACGGCCGCGGCGGTGGGGCAGCGCTGGGCCACCGCCGCCATGCCCTTGGCCTGGGCATCGCTGTCGCTCACCAGCTCCCGGACGGTGATGCCCATGAGCTGGGTGCAGGGAAAGGACAGGACCGGCAGGGCCTTGCGCTTTTCCGCGGCCATCTGGTCCTGGAGCCACTGTTTCATATTCATCTGAAAGGACCTCCTTCTGGGCGGCATGCCGCCGGATGGGTGTCAGGCCAGCAGCGAGGCGGCGGCCTCGGCGGCAGTGGCGGCGTCGGGGGTGTAGACGTCGGCTCCCACGGTGTCACAGAACTGCTGGTTGATGGGGGCGCCGCCGATCATGATCTTCACCTTGTCCCGGATACCGGCCTGCTTGGCGCACTCCACCACGTCGCCGATGACGTTCATGGTGGTGGTCAGCAGGGCGGAGCAGCAGATGAGCTTGCAGTCGTTGTCGATGGCGCTCTGGATGAATGTCTGGGGCTCCACGTCCACGCCCAGGTCGATCATCTCGATGCCCTTGCCCTCCATCATCATGCGCACCAGGTTCTTGCCGATGTCGTGGAGGTCGCCCTTCACGGTGCCGATGACGGCCTTGCCCTTGGGCTCCACGCCGGCCTGCTGCAGGTAGGGCTTGAGGAGCTCGGTGCCCATGTTCATGGCGCGGGCGGCCACCAGCACCTCGGGCACGAAGATCTCATTGTCCCGGAAGCGCTTGCCCACCTCGCTCATACCGGCCAGGAGGGCCTCCTCCAGGATCTGGTTGGCGGAGACGCCCTCCTCCAGGGCCTGGGGGATCAGCTGCTTGACCTGCTTGGCCTTGCCCTTCTGCATGGCCTGGGAGATGTCCTGCAAAATGCTCATAGTGATGACCTCCAAATATATAAATTTGATCACGTTTCCCGTTCTTTGTCCGGGTCCAGCCGGCCCTGACGCCGCCGGTACTGGCCCGGCGTCACCCCTACATGCTTCCGGAAGACCTTGATGAAATAGCTCTGGTCCTCAAAGCCCACCATGTAGCAGATGTCGGAAAGATTCAGCTCCCGGTTGAGGAGCAGCGGCTTGCTGTTTTCGATGCGGAGCTGGTTGAGGTAGTGGTTGAAGGTGCAGGAGAGCTCCTCCTTGAAGACCTTGCTGAAATAGCTGGGGGAAAAGCCCACATACCCCGCCACGTCCTCCAGCGTGATGCGCTCGCAGGAGCGGCGCTTGATGTAGTGGATGGCCCGGTAGATGAGGTCCTTGTGCTTGATGTCCACCAGGTCGAAGACCAGACCGGTGTACCGCTCCATCACATGGGTGAGCCACACCGTCAGGTCCTCCGTGGAGTGGAGGTAGGCGCTCTCGCACAGGAACTGGTGGTTGAGGGAGAGGACCTGCTCCAGGTCGGCGCCCCCCTCCTCGGCGGCCCGGGACAACACCGACATGAGCTCCACCGAGCGGGTGCGCATGAGGTCGAGATCCCCGCCCGTACAGAAGATGATGTGGCCCAGCAGTTCGTTGAGGAGGCGGCGTGCCTCCGCCTGATCACCCGCCCGGATGGCCCTGGTGAGCGCCCGCTCCTTGGCGATGGGGTATCGGGGCAGTTCCTGGGCGGCGTTGAGGGTCTGGAGGGTGTCGCTGATGTGCTGCTGCTGTTCGGCGCTCTGTTTCTGGACCTCCAGCAGGTGGCTGTGCTCTCCCAGGTAGATGGCCGCCGTCAGCAGCAGGACCGACAGGTCCCCAAAGGCGGCCGGAGATTTGTAGGGCGGGACCCGGGTGAGCTCCTCCTCCCCGCCCCAGGCCGCGGCGTCGGGCTGGTAGGGCTGGGAGGTGAGGTAGTCCTCCAGGTCCATGATGAGGGCCGGTCCACAGGCCAGGAAGGCGGTCACCTTCCCCCCCACCAGGACGGGAGACGCACACCAGGCAAAGCCGTGGGGGCAGTGGTAGATGTACCGCCCGCCCAGGCGTTCGGCCTGGTAGGCACCGTAGACGTGCATCTTCTTGCAGCCCTGGTACCTGGCCTGCTCCGCCCGAAAGCAGACGCAGCCCCCCTCCTCCGAGGAGCTCAGCAGGGTCTCCCCGCTGGCGGCAATGAGATGACAGTCCACACCGCAGGCCCCGGAGAAGGCCTGGATGATCCGCCGGGCGCTGGTCAGGTCCACGGCGGGGGCTTGTTCCGGATTCGTCATCGGCTACACCCCTTGTCCTTGGTACTATCATACAATCTGTGAACGTGTTCAGCTATAAAATTTGAGCACAAAATGGTAGTAATTTGTCTTTTTTACCATAAGCATCAAAAAACTACTATTTCCTTTTGGCAAAACGTGCTATGCTGGGACCATCAACGCTGAGGAGGGGTCGAACATGCCCACAACTGAGGAGATCCTGTCGGCCGCCCGTGCGGCCGGCTTTGACCACGCCGGCATGCTGGTGCCGGGAGACCTGGCCTTCCTGCCCGAGGTGCGGGAGATGTGCGCCACCGGTAAGTGCGGGAAATACGGCCAGTGCTGGACCTGCCCGCCGGGCTGCGGCACCCTGGAGGCGCTGCGGGAGCAGGCCTCCGCCTTTCCGCGGGGGGTCCTCCTCCAGTCCACCGGCACTCTGGAGGACGATTTTGACGTGGACACCATGATGGAGACCGAGCGCATCCACAAGGAGCGGTTCCTCCGCTTCGTGGCGTGGCTCCGGGCAAACGCCCCCCGGTCCATGCCCATGAGCGCCGGCGCCTGCACCATCTGCAAGGCGTGCACCTACCCCGACGCCCCCTGCCGCTTTCCCGACCGGGCCATCCCCTCCATGGAGGCCTGCGGCCTGCTGGTTTCCGACGTCTGCACCAAGGCCGGCCTGGCCTACTACTACGGTCCCCGCACCATCACCTACTCCAGCTGCGCCCTTTTTGACTGAACTTGTTCTTTGAATTTATTATAGTATCCTGTCAAAACCCGGTCAAGACGGGAAGCTTTTCCTTCCTCCTCCAAAATAAGACAGGAGCCCGGAGCGCTGTCTGGCGCTCCGGGCTCCTGTTGGTCTCTGTATTCAGAAAAGGCGGACGCCGGCGGCGCACTTGGCCACAGGCAGACCGTCGGAGAGGTAGACGATCCGCTCCAGCCGTTCGGCCAGGGTGCACGCCCGGGTGGTGGGCAGACCGGCGTCGTCCATGACGATGGCGTCGCACTCATAGCCAGGCTCGAAGCTGCCCACCTTGCCGAAGAAGGCGCCGCCCCCCTTGGTGGCCAGGTACAGGGCCTCGGCCAGGGTGAGGGCGGGGGCGTCCTGGTCCACCAGCCGCCAGCGCAGCTTGGAGCACTGGATGCCATCGGTCATGGCCCGGAAGATGGACAGGTGGGCCCCGCCGGCCACATCGCTGCCCAGGCCCACTTTCTGTCCCTCCCGGAGGAAGGTCCGCACCGGGGCGATGCCGGAGGACACGTTCATGTTGGACTGGGGACAGTGGGCGATGAAGACCCCGTTGTCCTTTATCAGCTTCCGCTCCTCTTCCCCGCTCCAGACACAGTGGGCCATCACCGTGGGGCAGCCGCCGCCGAAGAGGCCGAACTGCTCGTAGGCCTCTCCGTAGAACCGGGTGTTGGGGCACAGCTCGCTCACCCATCGGATCTCGGAGCGGTTCTCCGAGAGGTGGGACTGGAGGGGCACATGGAACTCCCTCTGGAGCTCCCCCAGCCCCGCCATGAGCTCGTCGGTGCAGCTGGGGGTGAACCGGGGGGTGAGGATGGGCCGGACCAGATCAAGTTCCCCGCTCTCCTCCAGCCAGCGCCGGGTCTCCGCCAGGGACTCCTCCGTGGTCTCCCGGAGGATGTCCGGGCTGTTGCGGTCCATGTTCACCTTGCCCACAAAACAGGGCAGCCCGGTCCGCTCCAGGTCCTCCATCAGCTCCCTGGTGGCCGGCCGGTGGAGGGTAGCGAAGATGCAGGCCCGGGTGGTGGCGCTGGTCCGGAGCTGCTCCGTGAAGATGGCGTAGGCCCGGGCGGCGTAGTCCGGGTTGGCAAAATGGCTCTCCTCGGGGAAGGCGTTGTGCTCCAGCCAGTCCAGCAGCTCCATGTCCATGCCCAGGCCCCGGTAGGCATACTGGCTGGCGTGGACGTGGAGGTCGATGAGGCCGGGCAGGATGAGCTTGTCCCCAAAGTCCTCCGCGGGGATGCCCCGGTACTTCTCCGGCAGGGCGTCAAAGACCCCGCCCACCAGGCCGTCCTCGCACACCAGCCAGCTCCCCGGCCGCAGCTCCAGCCGGCCGCACTCCGGCGTATGGATCACATTTCCTTTCCAGGCAAAGGTCTGTTTCATGGCTCGCTCCTTACCCCTTCGGGTCTGAATTTCATGCCTACAGTGTACCACAAACCGCGCTTCCCGGCAATCGGCAAAAGGTCCCGGCGCTCCCAGAGGGAACGCCGGGACCTCGTTTTTTAGGGGCGTTACGCCGGCTCCTCGGCAAAGTTGCCGGTGTAGAGCTGGTAGTACTTGCCCTTTTTCTCGATGAGCTCGTCGTGGGTGCCCCGCTCGATGATGCGGCCCTGGTCCATGACCATGATGCAGTCGGCGTTGCGGACGGTGGAGAGCCGGTGGGCGATGACGAAGGTGGTCCGCCCGGTCATGAGGGCGTCCATGCCGTCCTGGACCAGCTTCTCGGTGCGGGTGTCGATGGAGGAGGTGGCCTCGTCCAGGATGAGCACCGGCGGGTCCGCCACGGCGGCCCGGGCGATGGCAATAAGCTGCCGCTGGCCCTGGCTCAGGTTGGCACCGTCGCCGGTGAGCATGGTGTCGTAACCGTCGGGCAGGCGGCGGATGAAGCCGTCCGCGTTGGCCAGAGAGGCGGCGGCCATGCACTCCTCGTCGGTGGCGTCCAGGCGGCCGTAGCGGATGTTCTCCATCACCGTGCCGGTGAAGAGGTGGGTGTCCTGGAGGACGATGCCCAGGGAGCGGCGGAGATCCGGCTTCTTGATCTTGTTGATGTTGATGCCGTCGTAGCGGATCTTGCCGTCGGCGATGTCGTAGAAGCGGTTGATAAGGTTGGTGATGGTGGTCTTGCCGGCGCCGGTGGCGCCCACGAAGGCGATCTTCTGGCCGGGCTTGGCCCACAGGGAGATGTCGTGGAGGACCAGCTTCTTCTCGTCGTAGCCGAAGTCCACGCTGTCGAAGACCACGCCGCCCTCCAGCTTGGTATAGGTGACGGTGCCCTCGGCCCTGTGGGGGTGCTTCCAGGCCCAGACGTTGGTGCGCTCAGAGGCCTCGGAAACGGAGCCGTCGGCATTCTCTTTGGCGTCCACCAGCTCCACGTAGCCCTCGTCGGCCTCGGGCTCCTGGTCCATGAGGTCGAAGACACGGGCGGCGCCGGCGGCGGCGGTGACCACGAAGTTGATCTGCATGCTCACCTGGGTGATGGGCTGGGTGAAGCTCTTGTTGAGGCCCACGAAGGTGATGACGGTGCCCAGGGTCACCCCGGCCAGGCCGTTGATGCCCAGGATGGCGCCCACGATGGCCACCAGGGCATAGCTCAGCCAGCCGATGTTGGCGTTGATGGGCATGAGCAGATTGGCGTACCGGTTGGCCAGGTCGGCGCTCTTCCGGAGGGCCTCGTTGACCTTGTGGAAGTCGGCCTTGGCCGCCTCCTCATGGCAGAAGACCTTGACCACCTTCTGGCCGTCCAGCATCTCCTCGATGAAGCCGTCCACGATGCCCAGGTTCTTCTGCTGCTGGATGTAGTACTTGCCCGACAGCTTGGAGAAGTTGGAGGTCACCGTGAGCATGAGCACGGCGGTGAGCACCGAGATGATGCTGAGGAAGGGGTTGAGCCGGAGCATGGTGACGAGGGTGGCCGCCATGGTGATGGTGGAGTTGATGATCTGGGGGATGCTCTGGCTCAGGAGCTGGCGGAGGGTGTCCACGTCGTTGGTGTAGACCGACATGATGTCGCCGTGGGCGTGGGTGTCGAAGTACTTGATGGGCAGGGACTCCATCTTCTGAAAGAGGTCGTTGCGGAGCCGGCGCATGGTGCCCTGGCTGATGGTCACCATGATGCGGTTGTAGGCGAAGGCCGCCACCACGCCCACGATTATAAAGCCGATGAGCCGGCGCAGCTGGGCCCACAGCCCGGAGAAGTCGTCCAGCTGACCGTTGAGCATGGGGGTGATGTAGTCGTCCACCAGGGTCTGGGGGAAGGTGGCCGCCGTGACGGTGGCCACCGCCGAGACCAGGATGCAGAGGATGACCAGCAGGAAAAGGGGCCAGTAGGCCCGGAGCATATAGCGCAGCACCCGGTTGAGCACCGGCATGGCGCTGGGACGCGGCTGTCTGTTTTCCATCTTCCACTCCTCCTTTACGCGCTCTGGTCAAAGTCGCCGCCGCCCTTGACCTGGGACTCGTAGATCTCCTGGTAGATGGCGTTGGTCTTGAGCAGATTTTCATGGGTGTCAAAGGCGTCCACCCGGCCGTTGTCCAGCACCAGGATGCGGTCGGCGCTCTCCACGCTGGAGATGCGCTGGGCGATGATGATCTTGGTGGTGCCGGGGATCTTCTGGGCAAAGGCCGCCCGGATCTTGGCGTCGGTGGCGGTGTCCACGGCGGAGGTGGAGTCGTCCAGGATGAGGACCTTGGGCTTCTTCAGCAGGGCCCGGGCGATGCACAGCCGCTGCTTCTGGCCGCCGGAGACGTTGGCGCCGCCCCGCTCGATGCGGGTGTGGTAGCCGTCCGGGAAGCGGTCGATGAACTCGTCGGCGCAGGCCGCCTGGCAGGCCGCCACGCACTCGTCGTCCGTTGCGTCGGGATTGCCCCAGCGCAGATTTTCCAGGATGGTGCCGGAAAAGAGGGTGTTCTTCTGAAGGACCACCGCCACCTGGTTCCGGAGGACCTCCATATCGTACTCCCGCACGTCCCGGCCGCCCACCTTCACCGCACCGGTATCCACGTCGTAGAGCCGGCAGATCAGATTGACCAGGCTGCTCTTACCCGCGCCGGTGCCGCCGATGACGCCGATGGTCTCGCCGGACTGGATGTGCAGGTCGATGTCGGTGAGGGCGTTCTTCCCGGAGCCGTGCTTGTAGGAGAAGGTGACGTGGTCGAAGTCGATGGCGCCGTCGGGGACCTCATAGACCGGCTCCGCCGGCTCCTGGAGGTCGGGCCGCTCGTTGAGGACCTCGCTGATGCGGCGGATGCTGGCCATGGACATGGAGATCATGACCACCACCATGGAGAGCATCATGAGGCTCATGAGAAGGCTCATCACATAGCTGAAGAGGCTGGTGAGCTCACCGGTGGACATGTCGCCGGCCACGATGATCTGGGCGCCCAGCCAGGAGACCATGATGATGCAGAAGTAGACGGCGGTCATCATGGCCGGGTTGTTGAAGGCCAGCAGGCCCTCGGCCTTCACGAAGAGGCGGTAGAGGTTGGAGGAGGCCTTGGCGAACTTGTCGTTCTCATGGCCCTCCCGGACGAAGGCCTTCACCACCCGGATGGCGGAGATGTTCTCCTGAACGCTGGCGTTCAGGTCATCGTAGCGCCGGAAGACCTCGTTGAAGATCTTCATGGTCACCACCATGATGCCCCCCAGCACCACGATGAGGAACACCACCGCGATGAGGAAGGTGAGGCTCAGCTTCAGGCTGATGATGACGCACATGATGTAGCTGAAGATCAGCATCAGCGGGGAGCGCACGGCGATGCGGATGACCATCATAAAGGCGTTCTGCACGTTGGTGATGTCGGTGGTCATCCGGGTGACCAGGCCGGGCACGCTGAACTTGTCGATGTTGGAAAAGGAAAAGGTCTGAATGTTGTCATAAATGGACTCCCGCAGGTTGGCGGCCAGTCCGGAGGAGGCGCTGGCGGCGAATTTGCCGGCCCCGGCGCCGAAGACCAGGCTCAGGATGGCCATGACCACCATCAGGGCACCGTAGCGGTAGACCACCGACAGATTGGCGGCCTCCAGGCCACGGTCGATGATGATGGATGTGATGAAGGGCAGCAGGATCTCCATGATGACCTCCAGGGTACAGAGGCCGATGCATAGGAAGGTGTCCCGCTTGAAGCGCCCAAGTTGATGCAATACAGTCCTCACGATCGCATTGTCTCCTTTCTTCTTTCATCCGTAAGTATGGACAAATGCCCCAGCAGCTTCCGCTGCAGGGCGTCCAGGTCCCGCAGCTCCTGGCTAGTGAAGCAGCTGTAGAGCCGCTCCTCCATCTGGCGGGAGCGCTCCTCCAGCTCTCTTCGCAGCCGCCGGCCCTTCTCGGTGCCCAGCAGCTTCTTGCACCGGTCGTCATCGGCGCAGGGCTCCACCCGAAGGTAACCCTTCTCCCGCAGGCGCTTGAGCATCCCCGACAGGGTGGGCATGGAATAGCCGAAGGCACGGTGGATGGCCGTCAGCGAGGTCCCCTCCTCCCCCTGATTGAGCACGTGGAGGAGGATGCTGGACTGGGCTGCCGTGAGCCCCACAGGCTCCAGCGTCCGGTTGACCCACTGCTCCATCTGGATGCTGATCCAGCGGTTGTCCCGGATCAGCTGGCTCCGATCTACCGTCGTCATGGGCTCACTCCTTTCCGAATGGTTTGGACCGAAATCATTTGTCCCTTACTGTTTATAGCACAAAGGACCTTGCCTGTGAAATTCAAATGTGCTATATTCTATAAAGGATGTTTATTGATTTGTTCTATCATACAAAAGGCGGCGCCGCCGCCGGGAGGTCTTGATGAATACCACACAACTGGAGTGCTTTCTGGAGGTCGCCAACTTTCTGAACTTTTCCCGGGCGGCCCAGCGCCTCAACATCACCCAGCCCGCCGTCAGCCACCAGATCAACACTCTGGAGAACGAGCTGGGGGTAAAGCTCTTCCACCGCACCAGCAAGAGCGTCCGGCTGACCCAGGAGGGCTATCTCTTCCTCCAGTACGCCGGTGAGATCGTGAAGCTGGCCAACATCTCCCTGTCCCGGATGAAGGAGGCCAGCCGGGAGGCGCCCCAGCGCATGGTCATCGGCTGCCGGAACACCGCCGAGCTGCGGCTCCTCCGCCCCGCTCTGGAGAAACTGCGCGCCGACCGGCCGGAGGTGCTGCCGGTGCTGCGGCTCATCCCCTTCGACGCAGTGGAGAACCTGCTGGAGGAGGGGGCGATCCAGCTCATGTTCTCCTTCCGGAGCTCGGCGCCGGCCAAGGCCCGGTTCGTGGAGCTGTGCCGCTGTCCCATCCTGTGCGTCTGCGCTCCGGGCCATCCCCTGGCCGCCCGGGACTCCGTCACCCTGGAGGAGCTCCAGACCGCCGGGCGGATCGCCGTGTGCCGTCCCCCCGTCTGTACCCCCGACCTCTTTGCCGCCCAGACCACGGCGGTGGGCAGCCGGCCCACCGGGGAGATCCTCTTCTGCGACAGCCAGGAGGCCCTCTTCCCCCTGGCCGCCGCCGGCTACTGCTTCGCCCTCCTTCCTGACTACCCCAACACCCGCCAGCCCGAGCTGCGCTATCTCCCCGTCCTGGGCGCCGATCCCCTCCCCTTCGGCGCCGTCTATTTCCCCCAGAAGAGCGGTCCCTTCGTCCGCCCCTTCGTGGAGCTGCTGCGGACCTGCGTCGAGGAGGATGCTTTGGCCTCTGAGGCAGAAAAAAAGGACTGACCCGGAGGGTCAGTCCTTTTTTCGCACTGTGGTCAGCCTCAGAAGTCCACCTTGCCGCTCTCGGTGCCGTTGATGACGTAGTAGACGGCGCCGTCCTCGGGCTTGACGTAGAGCTCCAGGGTCTCGATGGCGGCGCCGGTCCAGGCGGCCTTCACGGCCTCCACGATCTCCTCCTGGGAGCGCTCCACGCCCTGATACTGGACGTACAGCTTGACCTCGGCCTTCTTGGCGGCCCGCTTGCGGACCACGGGGGCCTTCTCGGCCTTGGCCTTGGCGGCAGCGGCGGCCTTCTCCGCCTTGGCGGCGGCGGCAGCGGCGGCCTTCTCCGCCTTGGCGGCGGCAGCGGCGGCGGCCTTCTCGGCCTTGGCCTTGGGGGCGGCGGTCTTGGGCTCGGCCGCGGTCTTGGCAGCCAGAGGCTCAGCCTTCTTGTTGCTCTTGAGCAT
>CALWYC010000048.1 GCA_944385655.1 uncultured Intestinimonas sp.
CGTAACGGCGAGTACTACTCCGAAGATCCCGTCCTCTCCGGCGTGGCCGCCATGGAGTTCGCCATCGGCGCCCTGGATTACGGCCTGGTGGCCGCCCCCAAGCACTTCGCTTTCAACGACCAGGAGTCCGAGCGCGGCGGCGTGTCTCCCTACATGACCGAGCAGCGCGCCCGTGAGGTGGAGCTGCGGGCCTACCAGATCGCCTTCGAGGCCACCAAGTACGACACCGAGGACTATGACGCCGGTATGCGCGGCCTCATGACCTCCTTCTCCAAGATCGGCTCCATCGAGTGCACCACCAGCGAGGGCCTCATGACCGAGATCCTGGCCAACGAGTGGGGCTTCATCGGCTACGCCGTCACCGACATCTATGACGATGTGGACCTGTGGAGCGCCGTGCTTAACTCCGGCACCACCTGCTTCGATACCCGTGGCCGTTCCGGCTTCTACACCACCACCACCCTGAGCAACTCCGACCTGTTCCGCAACCTGATTGAGGGCGTCGGCCTGGACGAGCACTTCATCGACGGCGACGCCAACCTCCAGCTCAAGCTGAAGGACGCCGTCCACAAGAACATCTACGCCTGGAGCGTCAGCCACCTGATGAACCGCTACAATGCCACCACCCGCGTGGAGAGCCAGATGACCTGGTGGCGTGCCGCCTACTACGCCGCCGCCGGCATCTCCGCCGTGGTGATGGTGGGCAGCGCCGCCATGTACGTCCTGTCCTCCAAGGACAAGAAGAAGGAGGAGATCTGATCATGAAAAAGCACGGCACCGCCTTTTACATCAACATCCTGGCCGCCATCCTTGGCGTGGTGGGGCTCTTCCTCACCGTCCGCAGCAGCACCATGAGCGCCGATAACGCCCTCTCCAACCTCTCCACCCTGATCCTGGCCGGCGTGGTGGCCATCGTCCTGGTCTGCGTGGCCATCGTCGCTCCCAACCGTCTGGGCAACCACGATCCCCTCTCCGCCATCTCCGTGCTGGCCGCCATCGCCCTCTACTGCTACCTCTTCGGCTCCTGCGTGAGCCAGCGGGTCATGCTCATCGCCGGCCTTTTCTCCTTCAACGACGCCAATACCGTGGGCTGGAGCATCTTCTATACCTGCATCGGCGCCTGGGTATGCCTGCTGGTGGGCATCCTGTTCCTGATTGTGGGCAGCTTCCTCAACTCTGTGAAGGAGCCCAAGGCCGCCTGAGCCAAACGCATCCCCAAGAGGCCCGGACCTCCCGGGTCCGCAGAATTGGGTCACTCTTTCTTCTGGTGCCCCGATGCGTCGGGGCAGGAGCCCTGACGTCACCTGAGTCCCGGCTCCCGTCCTGCCAGAGGGCGGGAGCCGGACTTTTTCCAGAAAGGATCGGTTTTATGAAACAAGAGCCCACCAACGCCCAGACGCTGAACCGGGCCAAGCCCTACCAGCTGGTGCTGTTTCCCCTGAACAACGGTGCCACCAACGTCTACTATGTCCTCATCCTCACCTACATCGCCACCTTCGGCAACGTGGTGCTGGGTCTGGCCATGGTGTTCGCCTCCTTCATGGTCACCGGCATGCGGGTCTTCGACGCCATCACCGACCCCATCATCGGCGCCCTGATGGACCGGACCAACGGCAAATTCGGCAAGTTCCGCCCCTTCATGGTCATCGGCTGCGTCACCATGGCCGTCTCGGTCATCGCCCTCTACGTCCTCACCCCCTACATCCCCGCGAGCATGATGTGGCTGCGCTACGCCGCCTTCGTGATCCTCTATGCGGTGTGGGTCATCGGCTACACCTTCCAGACCTCCGTGACCCGGGCCGCCCAGGCCGTCCTCACCGACGACCCCAAGCAGCGCCCCCTCTTCACCATCTTCAACACCGTGGGCTCCCTGGCCGGCATGGGCGTCATGCAGTTCATCGGCCCCATCCTGGCCCGGGACAACATCTTCGGCGACTACAACCAGACCTGGTTCGCCGTCATGACCCCCATCGGCATCGCCGTCTCCGTGGTCCTCACCATCCTGGCCATCATCGGCATCTGGGAGAAGGACCAGCCCAAGTATTTCGGCCTGGGCGCCGCCAAGAGCGAGAAGGTGAAGATCTCCGAGTACCTGGCCATCATCAAGGCCAACAAGCCCCTCCAGCGCCTGATGGTGGCCGGCGGCGGCTGCAAGCTGGCCCTCTCCATCGCCACCAACCTCACCGTGCTGGCCATGCTCTACTCCTGCATGATGGGCAACTATGACGTGCTGTACCTGCCCATGATGGTGCTGGGCTACGTCTTCGCCGTGCCCTTCTTCGGCCTCACCGTCCGCACCTCCCAGAAGCACGGCCAGCGGGCCTCCCTCATGCGCTACGTGGGCGTGGCCCTGGCCTGCTACGTGGTGGTCCTCATCCTGCTCATCCTGTGGAACCCCGCCAACGCGGCCTTCCAGCTGAGCCTCTACTCCACCGAAGGCGGCTTCCACCTGACCTTGAATCTCTACACGATCTTGTTCATTATTTTCTTCGGCGTAGGCTACGGCGCCTACTACGCCACCGCCGACATGCCCATCCCCATGGTGGCCGATTGCTCCGACTATGAGACCTACCGCACCGGCAGCTTCGTCCCCGGCATCATGGGCACCCTCTTCTCTCTTGTGGATAAGCTGGTGTCCTCCCTGAGCGCCAGCGTTGTGGGCTTAGCCTGCAGCTTTATCGGCCTGGAAACGCTGCCCACCAAGGCGACCCCTTATGTGGAGGGTATGAATGTGGTGGTCATTGTCCTCTTCTGCGTCCTGCCCATGATCGCGTGGGCCGCCACCCTCATCGCCATGAAGGGCTACTCCCTCACCGGCGAGCGGATGAAGGAGATCCGGGCCGTCAACGCCGCCCGGAAGGCCGCCATCGCCAAGGGCATGAGCGTGGAGGAGGCCATGGCCACCTGGGTCACCATCGACCAGGTCCCCGCCGAATTCAAGTCCTGAACCCACCCTTCCATCTCGATCTGAACATACAGGAGGCATTATGAAACTTTCCTTCCGCTGGTACGGAGAGAGCGACCCCATCTCTCTGGAGTATATCCGTCAGATCCCCGGCATGCGCAGCATCGTCACCGCCGTCTACGACGTCAAGCCCGGCCAGGTGTGGCCGGAGGAGTCCCTGGCCAAGCTGAAGCAGGACTGCGACGACAACGGCCTCGTCTTCGACGTGGTGGAGTCCATCCCCGTCCACGAGGACATCAAGCTGGGCCGCGGCAACGTGGACGAGCTGCTGGAGGTCTACTGCGAGAACATCCGCCGCTGCGCCAAGTACGGCGTCAAGTGCGTCACCTACAACTTCATGCCCGTCTTCGACTGGACCCGGACCCAGCTGGACAAGCAGGCCCCCGACGGCTCCACCAGCCTGGTCATGTACTGGGAGCAGATGAAGGGCCTGGACCCCCTGAAGGACGACATCCACCTGCCCGGCTGGGACTCCAGCTACACCCAGGCCGAGGTCCGGGAGCTGATCTCCGCCTACGGCGCTCTGGGCGAGGAGGGCCTGTGGTCCAACCTGGAGCGGTTCCTCAAGAAGGTCATCCCCGTGGCCGAGGAATGCGGCGTCAAGATGGCCATCCACCCCGACGATCCCCCGTACCCCATCTTCGGCCTGCCCCGCATCATCACCTGCGAGGCCAACCTGGACCGCTTCCTGAAGCTGGTGGACTCCCCCGCCAACTGTCTGTGCCTGTGCACCGGCTCCCTGGGCTGCGCCCGGAGCAACGACATCCCCGCCATGGTCCGCAAGTACTCCGCCATGGGCCGCATCGCCTTCATGCACATCCGCAACGTGAAGATCCTGGAGGACGGCTCCTTCGAGGAGAGCGCCCACCTGTCCAGCTGCGGCACCCTGGACCTCTACGAGATCGTGAGAGCCCTGGTGGAGACCGGCTTCGACGGCTACGTCCGGCCCGACCACGGCCGCATGATCTGGGGCGAGACCGGCAAGCCCGGCTACGGCCTCTTCGACCGCGCCCTGGGCGCCACCTACATCAACGGACTCTTCGAGGCCTGTGAAAAGGCCAACCGCCACTGAGAAAGGAACCTGTACCATGAAGAAAAATGTGATCGATACCGACCTCACCGGCAAGGTGGCCGTGGTCACCGGCGCCGGCGGCGTGCTCTGCTCCGCCTTCGCCAAGGACCTGGCCCGGGCCGGCGCCAAGGTGGCCCTGCTGGACCTGAACCAGGAGGCCGCCCAGAAGTTCGCCGACGAGATCAACGCCGAGGGCGGCGTGGCCAAGGCCTACGCCTGCAACGTGCTGGACAAGGACATCTGCTATGCCGTGGCCGACCAGGTGGAGGCCGATCTGGGCAAGTGCGACATCCTCATCAACGGCGCCGGCGGCAACAACCCCCGGGCCACCACCGACAAGGAGTACTATGAGGAAGGCGACATGGACGCCGACACCAAGAGCTTCTTCGACCTGGACAAGAGCGGCGTGGAGTTCGTCTTCAACCTCAACTTCATCGGCACCCTGCTGCCCACCCAGGCCTTCGCCCGCCAGATGGTGGGCCGGGAGGGCTGCAACATCCTGAACATCTCCTCCATGAACGCCTACACCCCCCTCACCAAGATCCCCGCCTACTCCGGCGCCAAGGCCGCCATCAGCAACTTCACCCAGTGGCTGGCCGTCCACTTCTCCAAGGCGGGCATCCGGGTCAACGCCATCGCCCCCGGCTTCTTCTCCACCCAGCAGAACGCCAAGCTCCTCTACAACGAGGACGGCACCCCCACCGCCCGCACCGGCAAGATCCTGGCCGCCACTCCCATGGGCCGCTTCGGCGACACCGAGAAGGAGCTCTCCGGCGCCGTTCTCTTCCTCCTCAACAACGAGGCCGCCAGCTTCATCACCGGCGTGTGCATCCCCATCGACGGCGGCTTCTCCGCCTATTCCGGCGTGTAACGCCTCATCCATTTTTCCCACCGACGCCCGTCTGCGAAAGCAGGCGGGCGTCCTTTTTGCTCCGTTGGGGATCGTTTGGATTCTGTTTAGAAATTGTTTCGATTTTCTCCGCCGTCCGTTGAGGTTTCCCCCCTAGAATGGGGGACGTTGAAAATGACTTCCTCATACCACTCGGAAAGGACGGCTGGAAGCATGCTGCTGAACCTGAAGAAGAAGTCCGACCCCGCCCCCGGCGACGCCGGCGGGACCGCCGTGAAGAAAAAAGGACGCCGGAAGGGCTGGGTCAAGAAGCTGGTGGCCCTGGCGCTGGTGTGCGCCATCGCCGGCGGCGGCGCCTGGTACTTCCTGGGCGGCGACCAGAACGCTGCCGCCGCGGCCGGCACCGCCTACACCACCGCCGAGGTGACCCGGCGCACCATCACCTCCACCATCACCGGCAGCGGCACCCTCCAGGCCGCCGACTCCTACTCGGTAACCACCCTGCTGGAGGGCACCATCCTCACCGCCGACTTCGAGGAGGGGGACCAGGTGGAGGAGGGCACCGTCCTCTACACCATCGACTCCTCCGACGCCTCCAGCTCCCTGGAGCAGTCCCAGATCTCGGTGAATCAGGCCCAGCGCAACTATGATAACGCCCTGGAGAGCCTGGAAGATCTGGATATCACCGCCACCGTCTCCGGCCGGGTCCTCTCCCTGGACGTGGAGGTGGGGGACGAGGTGAACGCCGGGCAGACGGTGGCCACCCTCCGCAACTCCGACGTGATGGAGCTCACCGTCCCCTTCCCCGCCGACGACGCCGCCTCCTTCTACGTGGGCCAGACCGCCACGGTCACCCTGGACTCCACCTTTGAGACCCTCACCGGCACCGTCAGCAAGATCGCCGGCAACACCCAGGTCCTCACCGGCAACGTCATCGTCCGGGAGGTCACCATCCAGGTGTCCAACCCCGGCGGCCTCTCCACCATCCAGAGCGCCTCCGCCGCCGTGGGCGGCGTGGGCAGCAGCTCGGCCGCCACCTTCGCCTACGCCGACGAGGCCGCCGTCACCGCCTCCGTCTCCGGCACCGTGTCCGCCGTCTCCTTCCAGGAGGGCGACTGGGTGGAGAAGGGCCAGGTCCTGGTGAGTCTCACCAGCGACAGCGTGGACGACCAGATCCAGAGCGCCTCGGAGAGCCTGCGCAACGCCGAGCTCTCCTACGACAAGCAGACCGAGCAGCTGGACGACTACACCATCACCGCCCCCATCACCGGTACCATCGTGGATAAAAACTACAACGCCGGCGAGATCAGCGAGTCCAACCAGGTGCTGTGCACCATCTACGACCTCTCCTACCTCACCATGACCCTCAGCGTGGATGAGCTGGACATCGCCGACATCGCCGTGGGCCAGACCGTATCGGTGACCGCCGACGCCGTGGAGGACCAGACCTACACCGGCGTGGTCACCAAGGTGAGCGTGGCGGGCACCTCCACCGGCAGCGCCACCACCTACCCCGTCACCATCCGCATCGACGACACCGACGGCCTCCTCCCCGGCATGAGCGTGGACGCCACCATCGAGCTGGAGAGCGCCCAGGACGTGCTGGCCATCCCCGCCGCCGCCCTAAACCGGGGGGACACCGTCCTGGTCACCACCGACTCCCCCAGCGCCGTCAACGCCGTCTCCCAGGCCCCCGGGGACATGGGGGACATGGAGCGCCCCGAGGGCGGCGAGGCCCCCGAGGGCATGGAGGACGCCGCGGCGCCGGAGGGCGGCGAGGCCCAGTCCTCCTACGTGTCGGTGGCCGTCACCACCGGCGTCAGCGACGGCGACTACATCGAGATCACCTCCGGCCTCCAGGAGGGCGATGTGGTGGCTTACATTCCCACCACCTCCTCCAGCAGCGGCATGGCCATGATGATGGGCGGTATGCCCGGCGGCATGGGCGGCGGGGCCATGGGCGGCGGAGGCGGCATGCCCGGCGGCGGTGCCCCCGGCGGCCGGTAAGGAGGTCCCCATGAAAGCCCTCATCGAATTTCAAGAAGTGTGCAAGTACTACCACATGGGGGACACCACCGTGGTGGCCGCCGACCACATCTCCTTCCAGGTCTATCAGGGGGAGTTCGTGGCCATCGTGGGCCAGTCCGGCTCCGGCAAGTCCACCTGCATGAACATCATCGGCTGTCTGGATGTCCCCTCCGAGGGGACCTACCTCCTGGACGGCCGGGACGTGGGCCAGATGAACAAAAACGAGCTGGCCGAGATCCGCAACGAGCTGCTGGGCTTCATCTTCCAGCAGTACAACCTGCTGCCCAAGCTCAACCTTCTGGAGAACGTGGAGGTCCCCCTGATGTACGCCGGCGTCCCCAAAAAGGAGCGCCGGGAGCGGGCCAAGGTGGCCCTGGAGATGGTGGGACTGGCCGACAAGATGAAGCACCGGCCCAACGAGCTCTCCGGCGGCCAGCAGCAGCGGGTCTCCATCGCCCGGGCCCTGGTGGGGGAGCCGTCGGTCATCCTGGCCGACGAGCCCACCGGCGCCCTGGACTCCCGCACCGGCCGGGAGGTGCTGGGCATCCTCCAGGAGCTCCACGCCGCCGGCCACACTGTAGTCCTCATCACCCATGATAACTCCATCGCCGTGCAGGCCCAGCGCATCATCCGCCTGGAGGACGGCAGGGTGATTTATGACGGCCCCGCCGACGCCCCGGAGGCGGTGGTCACCCCCCGGGCCGCCGGCCGGTTTGGAGGTGTGCCCTCATGAGCATCCTGGAATCGGTGGAGCTGGCCGTCAAGAACATCGTCTCCAGCAAGACCCGCACCTTTCTCACCATGCTGGACATCATCATCGGCGTGGCCGCCGTCATCGTCATCGTGGGCCTGGGCAACGGCCTGGAGCAGTACGTCACCGACAGCTTTTCCGGTCTGGGCACCAACACCCTCACCGTTACGGTCATGTCCCGGGGCTCCACCCGGACCCTCAGCGTGGACGACATGTATGCCATCGTGGACGAGAACAGCCAGTACCTGGACTTGTGTTCTCCTACAGTGACCATGCCCGGGATGGTGAAGATCGGCTCCGAGACCGTCTCCACCACCTCGGTCCAGGGGGTCAGTGAGGACTACCTGGACATTGCCGGCGTGACGGTCTCCTCCGGCCGCCGCCTCCAGTACAGCGATATGGCCAACCGGGAGAAGGTCTGCGTCATCGGCGCCTATCTGGACCAGGCCTACTACGGCGGCAACGCCGTGGGCCAGACCCTGCGGGTGGGCGGCCAGAGCCTCACCATCGTGGGGGTGCTCGCCCAGCAGGACGACACCCTGGAGGAGGGGGGCAGCGACGACTGCCTGTACCTACCCTACACCACCGCCTCCCGCATCGCCGGCGACGTGAGCAGCTACATCGTCACCATGCGGGAGGAAGACTACATCGACGAGAGCGTGGCCGCCCTGGAGTCCGCCCTCTATGAGGTCTTCGCCAGCGACGACTACTACACCGTCACCAGCATGGCCGAGATGCTGGAGACCATGACCAGCATGATCAACATCCTGGTGGGGGTCCTGGCCGGCATCGCCGCCATCTCCCTGGTGGTGGGCGGCATCGGCATTATGAACATCATGCTGGTCTCCGTCACCGAGCGCACCCGGGAGATCGGCATCCGCAAGTCCCTGGGGGCCAAGGAGCGCTACATCATGGAGCAGTTCGTCATCGAGGCCGCCTGCACCAGCGCCCTGGGCGGCGTCATCGGCATCCTCCTGGGGGACGGCCTCTCGGCGGTGGCCTCCACGGTGGTCACCCGGCTCATGGAGGAGACTCTGACGGTGGCCCCCACCCTCTCCGCCGTAGCCCTGGCCTTCGGCATCTCGGTGGGCATCGGCATCCTCTTCGGCTATCTGCCCGCCAAGAAGGCCGCCCGGCTCAACCCCATCGACGCCCTGCACTACGATTAAAGGAGTGAGACCCATGAAGAAGCGCATCCTCTCCCTTCTGGCCGCCCTGGCGCTGGCCCTCTCCCTGGCCGCGCCGGCCGCCCTGGCGGCGGACGGGGACACCATGCTGGAGACCATCCGGGTGCTGGGCATCCTCTCCGGCGACGAAAACGGCAACCTGAACCTCTCCGCCCCGGTGACCCGGGCGGAGTTCACCAAGATGATGACCGCCGCCTCCGTCTACAAGGACTCGGTGGGCGCCGGCACCGCCTCCCTCTTCACCGACGTGAAGAGCGACCACTGGGCCGGCGGCTACATCAAGCTGGCGGTGGAGCAGGGCTGGTTCACCGGCTATGTGGACGGCTCCTTCCGCCCCGACAACACCATCACCCTGGAGGAGGCCTGCACCGCCCTGCTGCGGCTGCTGGGCTATGACGCCTCCACCCTGGCCGGCTCCTTCCCCGACGCCCAGCTCTCCAAGGCCAAGGCGGTGGGCCTGCTGGACGACCTCTCCGCCGTCCAGGGCCAGACCCTCACCCGGCAGGACTGTGTCACCCTCTTCTATAACCTCCTCACCGCCCAGAACAGTACCGGCACGGTCTACGGCGCCACCCTGGGCTACACCGTCACCAACGGCGAGGTGGACTACGCCGCCCTGGTGTCCAACGACACCAAGGGGCCCTATGTGAGCACCGGCACCAGTGCCGCCATCGACCTGCCCTTCGGCACCGACAACATCACCGTCTACCGCAACGGCAGCCTCTCCGACCTCTCCGCCCTGAGCCGGTACGACGTGTACTACTACAATGAGAACCTGCGGACGGTGTGGATCTACAGCGACCGGGTCACCGGCACCCTCACCGCCGTCTCCCCCAGCCGTACCGCCCCCACCTCCGTCACCGTGGCCGGCGCCAGCTACACCATTGGCACCTCCACAGCCACCTACAAGCTCTCCAGCCAGGGCGGCTTTGCCGACGGCGACACCGTCACCCTCCTGCTGGGCATGAACGGCGAGGTGGTGGACGTGGTCACCGCCGCCGAGAGCAGCGGCGTCTACTACGGCGTGGTCACCGCCAGCGCCAAGTCGGCCGCCACCTCCGCCACCACCAGCAGCGACACCACCAGCGTCCAGGTGGTCACCACCGTGGCCTGCACCGACGGCACTGAGCGCACCTTCTACCACGACGGCAGCGCCCAGCGCACCGGCCGGGTGGTGTCGGTCACCGTGGACCAGAGCGGCACCACCGTCAAGTCCCTCTCCGACAAGACCCTCAGCGGCAAGGTGAACGCCGGCGGCACCTCCTTCGGCGGCTATGCCTTCGCCGACGGCGTGGAGATCCTGGACGTGGATGAGAACGGCGGCTACGCCCGGATCTATCCCTCCCGCATCGCCGGTGTCACCCTGGACAAGGAGGATGTGCGCTATTACTCCCTGGATGAGAACAGCGACATCGACCGGCTGATCCTCAGCGAGGTCACCGGCGACACGGTGGACTACGTCTACGTCACCTCCGCCTCCAGCAGCTCTATGGATATGAACACCTCCGGCACCTACCGCTACCTGCTGGACGGCCAGAGCCAGACCCTCAGCGGCAGCACCATCTATAATATCTCTATCGGCGGCGCCGCCCTCCTCTATGAGGACGGCGCGGTGAAGAACCTCCGGCAGCTGGAGAAGGTGACCCTCACCGAGCTGGGCGACCTCTCCGCCATGGCGGGCAACCGGAAGTACGCCCTGGCCGAGGACGTCCAGGTCCTCCTGAAGGACAGCTCCGGCGACTTCTACGCCACCTCCCTCTCCGAGATCAACGCCGAGGACTACTCCCTCACCGGCTGGCATGACGACCTGGGCTATGCCGCCGGCGGACGCATCCGCATCCTCATCGCAGTGCCCGACTGATCTGTTTTCTCTCTCTCAAGGGACCGCGGGCCGCAGAAACTGCGGTCCGCGGTCCCTTGTCCTCCAGAAAAGATTCGACTTCCCGCCGGAAATGTGGTAAACTGTCAGCCGGATCATGAGAATTTTAGGAGGCGTGCCCCCCATGCGTATGCGTAAGAAACCCAACCTCATCCCCCGGATGGAGCGTTGTTCCGACTATCAGATCAAGGACCCCAAAAACTGGCGGGGACACTGGCGGGAGCTCCTCTCCCCGGACTGCCAGCTGCGGGTGGAGCTGGGCTGCGGCAAGGGCCGCTTCACCTGTGAGACCGCCGCCGCCGAGCCCGAGGTCCTCTTCATCGCCATCGAGCGGGTGCCCGACGCCATGGTCATCGCCATGGAGCGGGCCCAGGCCATGGGCCTCAAAAACGTCCGCTTCATCGACGCCGACGTGGCCGACCTGCGGGACTACTTCGCCCCCGGCGAGGTGGAGCGCATCTACATCAACTTCTGCGACCCCTGGCCCACCAATCGCCACGCCCGCCGCCGCCTCACCCACCCGGACTTCCTGGAGCGCTACCGGGGCGTTTTGACGGACGGCGGGGAGATCCACTTCAAGACCGACAACCGTGGGCTCTTCGAGTGGTCCCTCTTCCAGTTCCCCAAGGCGGGCTACGAACTGCGGGAGGTCACCCGGGATCTCCACGCCGACGGCATCCGGGGCGTCATGACCGACTACGAGGAGAAATTCCACAGCCTGGGCACCCCCATCAACCGCTGCGTGGGGGTCAAGCAGCCCCGGGAGGAGGGCCAGGCCGCCGACGGCCGCATCTTCCGGGTCCTCTTCGTCTGCCACGGCAACATCTGCCGCAGCCCCATGGCCGAGTTCGTCATGAAGGACCTGGCGGAGCAGGCCGGACTGGCCCACCGCTTCCGCATCGCCTCCGCCGCCACCAGCGCCGAGGAGATCGGCAACCCGGTCTATCCCCCCGCCCGGCGGAAGCTCTCCGAGCACGGCATCGGCTGCGCCGGCAAGACCGCCCGGCAGCTCCGGCGGGAGGACTATGAGAACTGGGACCTCTTCATCGGCATGGACGGGGCCAATCTGCGGAACATGCGCCGCCTCTTCGACGGCGATCCAGAGGGTAAGTGCTCCCTCCTCCTCGACCACACCGACCGCCCCGGCGAGGTGGCCGACCCCTGGTACACCGGCGACTTCGAGGCCACCTGGCAGGACGTGCTGGAGGGCTGCCAGGCCCTGCTGGCCGAGCTGACCTGACCCATTTTCCGTAAGAGAGGAGGCCCCCCAAATGGCCGACCGTCAAACCGCCCTGGACGCCCTGCAGGCGGGTATGGACGCCCTGTTTTCCACCGGCGTCAGCCCCAACGACGCCAGTCTCCTCTTCCGCCAGATGATCGCCCACTATCCCCAGCTGGTGGATTTCCGGGAGGTGTGCGAGAACCTCTACGACGGCATCCACATCACCGACGGGGAGGGCACCGTCCTCTTCATCAACCAGGCCTATACACGCACCACCGGCATTCTCCCCGCCGAGATCCTGGGCCGCAAGGTCTCCGACATCGAAGCCGAGGGGAAGCTGTACCGGGGCTCCGTCACCGCAAAGGTGCCGGAGCGCCGGGAGCGGGTCAACTCCGTGGCCACCATCCACAAGCTCAACAAGGAGGTGCTGGTCACCGGCACCCCCGTCTTTGACGAGGCGGGGAACATCAAGCTGGTGGTGACCAACACCCGGGACTTCCCCGAACTCAAACGCCTGGAACAGCAGCTGCTCACCCTCACCGAGGAGAGCAAGAAGGCCAACGAGGAGCTGGCCTACCTCCGCCGGCAGCAGGCCGGCGACAAGACCATCCTCTACCGCAGCCAGGCCATGGCCTCCGTCATGGCCCTCATCCGTACCATCGCCCCCACCGACGTCACCGTCCTCATCACCGGCGAGTCGGGCACCGGTAAGGAGCTGGCTGCCAACGAGATCTACCAGTGCAGCGACCGCATGGGCAAGCCCTTCATCAAGGTCAACTGCGCCGCCATCCCCGCCGAGCTGCTGGAATCGGAGCTCTTCGGCTATGAGGAAGGCGCCTTCACCGGCGCCAAGCGGGCCGGCAAGGCCGGTATGTTCGAGCTGGCCAACACCGGCGTCATCCTCCTGGACGAGATCGGCGACATGCCCCTCCCCCTTCAGACCAAGCTCCTCCGTGTCCTCCAGCAGCGGGAGCTCATGCGCATCGGCGGCAGCAAATCCATCCCTCTGGACATCCGGGTCATCGCCTCCACCAACAAGGACCTGCGGGAGGAGGTCCGCCAGGGCCGGTTCCGGGAGGATCTCTATTACCGCCTCAACGTGGTCCCCATCGAACTCAAGCCCCTTCGGGAGCGCCGGGAGGACATTCCCTATCTCACCGAGCATTTCTGCCGCAGCTTCAACAAAAAATACGGCAAGAACGCCCAGATCAGCTCCGAGGGCATGGAACTCATCCTGGCCTACAACTGGCCGGGCAACATCCGTGAACTGGAAAATCTGGTGGAGCGCATCGTGGTCACCAGCTCCGGCAGTCTGGTCACCCGGGGCAGCGTCTTCAACGCCCTCAACCCCACCGGCCGCTCCCCGGCCGCCCGTCCGGAGGTGGACCTGCCCCTCCGGCAGCAGGTGGCCGCCTACGAGCGGGAGATCATCCTCCACACCCTGGAGCGCACCGGCTCCATGCGGAAGGCCGCCAAAGTCCTGGGGGTGGACCACTCCACCCTGGTGAAAAAGTGCCGGCAGTACGGCCAGGTGGATCCGGCCCAGGAGTGGTGATATTTTTCACCGTGCAGGTGATTTTTTTCACCGGCTCACAAAATCAGGACTTTTTCTCCCATTTCCTCTCAGTTTTCCCTTTATGTATCCTATATTTTTACATTTTAGCGCAACAGCTTTTTTATTTATCTCCAAAGCATGTGGTGAATTTTTTCACCGCATGCTTTTTCTTTCTTTTTTCCGCGCGGGCGGCGCAAATTCTTAAAACCATTGGCCCCCAATGCTTTCCGGATTTTTCTTCCTGTATTTTTATTTTTGGCACACACCTTGCTTTTAAGTATGGGCGTAAAAAACAGAGCTCAGGCTCTTAAAAATGAGGTGTATGGAGAAATGAAAAAGACCATCATCACCGTGGCCACCACCGGTGCGTGGCCCAAGAAGGAGAACAACCCCAACGTGCCCATGACCCCCGCCGAGATCGCCGAGGACGTGTACGCCTGCTGGAAGGCCGGCGCTGCCGTGGCTCACCTCCACATGCGGGACGATGCCGGCAACGGCACCATGGACAAGAACAAGTTCCGCGAGACCGTGGAGCTGCTCCGCAAGAACCACCCCGACTGCGACATCATCCTCAACATGACCACCTCCGGCGACCTGAACGCCACCGACGAGACCCGTCAGGCCCACCTGCAGGAGCTGTGTCCCGAAATGGGCTCCTACGACTGCGGCTCCATGAACTGGCTCAACTCCAGCCTGTTCATCAACCACCCCAAGTTCCTGGAGGAGCTGGGCATGCACATGCAGGAGTGGGGCGTAAAGCCCGAGATCGAGGCCTTTGACCCCGGCATGATCGCCAACGCCGCTTACTACCTCAAGAAGGGCGTGCTGAAGGCTCCCCTCCACTTCCAGTTCTGCATGGGCTGCGCCAACGGCATCCCCGGCAACATGAAGAACCTGGTGTTCATGAAGGAGACCATGGAGTCCCTGTGCCCCGGCTCCACCTGGAGCTGCTTCGGCGTGG
>CALWYC010000049.1 GCA_944385655.1 uncultured Intestinimonas sp.
GTCCCCGGCTCCCCGATGGTGGTGTTGCAGGTGGCGGTGACCCGCAGCTTCTTGGCGGCGTAGATGAGATCCAGGTTACTCATGAGCTTGGCTACCGCCGCCACCATCTCGCTGGTGAGACCGTGGGAGAGCCGCCGGATGGCCGCCCCGTCGTTCTTTTCGTCCAGCAGCCACTCCCGCAGCTCCCCCACCGTCCAGTTCCGGATCTTTGCAAAGATCTTCTCGTTGATGCCGTCCTGGATGATGCGGGTGACCTCGTCCTGTTCATAGGGGACGGCGGGCTCATTCCGCAGGTCGGCCATGGTGAGGTTGGAGAGCACCACCTTGGACGCCACCCGCTCCTCGGCGTTTTCGGCGGCGATGCCCGCCAGCCGGTCACCCGACTTCTCCTCGTTGGCCTTGGCCATGACCTCCCGGATGGTATGGAAGTCATAGACATGACCCAGCAGCTTGGTTTTTAAGATCATAAGTCCCTCCTCTCCCGGCGTTCCCCGCCGGGCACACTGTTTGAAAAGGCCAGGGTCTTGACCACCACCGGCAGCACGCTGCCCCCGGCCACAGGGGCACCGATGTCCAGGTAGTCCCCCTCCCGGACGCTCACGCCGTCCAGACACAGCAGGGGGCTGCCCCCCATGGCCTGGCCCAGGACCTTGGCCATGTCCCGCTCCACCACCACCACGGGGAAGTACCCCGCCGCACAGAGCGGCTCCAGCCCTGCCCGCAGGCCCCGGGCCAGCTCGGCCACCCGCCGGTAGGGGGGCGATACCTCGCCGGTGAGGGCCAGGGCCACCTGGCATAACCCCTCCTGGTCGGCGTACCGTGAGAGTTTTTTCTCCACCGCCGCCGCCAGGGTCTCGGCGTCCCCCGCCTCCTCCCCTTGGGTGAGCCGGAGGACGGGGAGATTTTTCAGGGGGAAGGCCACCTCCCGGCAGTGGATGGTGGAGCCGGAGACCTCCACCGAGTGGGCCCCCGCTCCCACCACCGTGGCCCGGATGGTCTCGGCGCCCCGGACCAGCTCATAGCCCGCCCTCTCCAGCCGCCGCCGGAGGGCGGGGCCCAGCAGCGGCCCAATGTCCCCAAAGGCCCGCCAATCCGACGGCCCTTCCCACATGCAGTCGGCCACGCCGCCCGAAAAGGAGAGGACCTTTACATCTTTGGGAACAGCTTTCTCCAAAACCTCCGTCATAGCGTCCATGAGGGGAGCCAGGCCGGCGGCCTCCACCCGCTGCCCCAGGGCCGGTACCAGCCGCGCCCAGGGCTCCAGAACCGGGGAGCGGTAGACCACCCGGCCCTCGTCGTCCAACTTGAGAAGCCGCCCGCCGATGTCCAGGCAGTCAGTGTCCAGCAGTGCGCCGTTGTCGTAGAGGGCCAGGTTGGAGGTACCGCCGCCGATATCAAAGTGTAATACCTTGCACCGATGCTCCCTGGAGTATTCGTCCGCCCCCGCTCCCCGGGCGGCCAGGATGGACTCCAGGTCGGGTCCGGCGGTGGCCACCACGAAGTCCCCGGCAAATTCCGAGAGGGCGGAGAGGACGGCCCGGGCATTCTCCTTCCGGGCGGTCTCCCCGGTGATGATGACCGCCCCCGTCTCCACTTCTTCCCGGCGGAGCCCCGCCTGTTGATATTCCGCCTCCACGATGGCCCGAACGCCGTCGGCGTCGATGACGGTATCCGAGAGAAGGGGGGTGAAGTGGATGGCGCTGCGGTAGACGATCTCCCGATCGGTGATGGCCACCCTTGGCACCGTGAAGGGGCTGGCCCGGTTCTCCAGGGTCAGGGTGGAAACGACAAGCTGGGTCGTACTTGTGCCAATGTCAATGCCCACCGATTTCAGGGTCTCTCTCACGGCCGTCCCCCCAGTCCTCCGGCCCGGGAGAGCAGGTCCTTGACCTCGTCCGCCGTCAGGGGGATGGGATTGGCCGCCATGCAGCCGTCGGCCAGGGCGGCGGCGGACAGGTCGTCCAGGGCGCCCTTCAGTTCCTCCGGCTCCACCGGCAGCCGGTCGGGGAGGTCCAGGGCCGTCCGTAGCCGGGCCAGGGCAGCGGAGAGGGCCCTGGGAGTGCCCGCCAGGCCGCAGGCCTTGGCCAGGGCGGCGTACCGGGCCGCCGCACGGCGGTCCCCGGCGTTGCGGAGGACCACAGAGGGCAGCAGCACAGCGTTGAGCCGACCGTGGGGCAGGTGGAACCGTCCCCCCAGGGCGTGGGCCATGGCGTGGCAGACCCCCAGCCCGGCGGCGTTGAAGGCCATGCCCGCCATGCAGGAGGCGAGGAGCATGTCCCCCTTGGCCCCCAGATCCCCGGCGAAGGCGGCGGGCAGCCGGGCATAGGCCAGGGCAAAGGCCTTTTCGGCCAGGGCGTCGGAGAAGGGGCTGCTCCCCTTTGCCACAAAGCCTTCCGCAGCGTGGGTGAGGACGTCCATGCCGGTGTCGGCGGTGACCTTGGGGGGCACCCCCTCCAGGAGGGTGGGGTCCAGGATGGCCGTCTCCGGCAAAAGCCCCTCCTCCACCAGGGGGTATTTGACCCCCCGCTCGGTGTCGGTGAGGACGGCGAAGGCCGTCACCTCACTGCCCGTGCCCGCCGTGGTGGGGATGCACCACAGGGGCGGGCGGCCCTTGGAGAACCAGCACATGGCCTTGGCGCAGTCCATGGGGGAGCCTCCGCCGAAGGCCACCACCGCGTCGGGCCCGAAGCCCTCCAGGGCGGCCACCCCCTCCGCCACCAGCTTCAGGGAGGGGTCGGGCTCCACCTTGTCAAAGACCTCCACCGGCCCGGTGAGCCGCTCCAGGGCCCGTTTGGCCAGGCCGGAGGAGGAGAGAAAGCCGTCGGTGACCAACAGCACCCGCTTCCCCGCCAGCCGTTCCAGGGCGGCCAGAGCCCCCGGGCCGAACCAGATCTCCGGCCTGATCGCAAATCGTTCCATACCCGTCCTCTTTTCTTGCCTTGATGGGGTTAGTATGGCAAAAGAAAGCAAAAATATAGGCCCCGGACAAAAAATCCGGGGCCCTGTTGCCGCGTTTCTCCACAGGCGGGAAAGTGGCTCTTGACTCTATCACTATTGTAGAGTTTATAATCAGATACGATCCAAAGAGAAAAGAGGTCCTCTCCCTTGCAGCAGAACCTGACAACGGGCAGCGTGTGGAAGACGGTGGTCCGTTTCTCCCTGCCCTATCTGCTCTCCTACTTTTTACAGACCCTCTACGGCATGGCCGACCTCTTCATCATCGGCCAGTTCGAGGGGGTGGCCAGCACCACCGCCGTGTCGGTTGGCTCCCAGGTGATGCACATGCTCACCGTGATGATCGTGGGCCTGGCCATGGGCTCCACCGTCTCCATCGGCCAGGCGGTGGGGGCCGGAGACGCCCGCCGGGCGGGCCGGAGCATCGGCAACACCGCCACCCTGTTTCTGGGGCTCTCCCTGGTCCTCACCGCCCTCCTTCTCCTACTGGTGGACCCCATCGTGGCCCTCATGTCCACCCCGGAGGCGGCGGCGGAGGGGACGGCGGACTACCTCACCATCTGCTTCCTGGGCATCCCCTTCATCACCGCCTACAACATCATCAGCTCCATCTTCCGGGGCCTGGGGGACTCCAGGAGCCCCATGTATTTCATCGCCGTGGCCTGCGCCGCCAACATCGGCCTGGACTACCTCTTCATGGGCGGCCTGGGCCTGGGGCCCTCCGGCGCCGCCCTGGGCACCACCCTCTCCCAGACCGTCAGCGTGGTCACCGCCCTGGCGGTGATCGCCCGGCGGAAGCGCGGCATCTCCGTCCGGCAGTCGGACTTCAAGCCCGCCCGTCCGGTGATGAAGCAGATCCTCAGCGTGGGCGTCCCGGTGGCCCTTCAGGACGGCTTCATCCAGATCTCCTTCCTCCTCATCACCGTCATCGCCAACGGCCGGGGTCTCAGCGACGCGGCGGCGGTGGGCATCGTGGAGAAGATCATCAGCTTTCTCTTCCTGATGCCCTCCTCCATGCTCTCCGCCGTCTCCGCCCTGGGCGCCCAGAGCGTGGGGGCGGGGAAGGCCGACCGGGCCCGTCAGATCCTCCGCTGCGCCATCTGCATCGCCGTGGGCTTCGGCCTGTGCGCCGCGGCGGTGATGCAGGTCTTTGCCGAGCCGGTGGTGGGCCTCTTCACCGACCCCCGGGACGGGGCGGCGGTCATCCGGCTGGGCGGGCAGTACCTGCGGGGCTATGTGTGGGACTGCGTCTTTGCCGGCGTCCACTTCAGCTTCAGCGGCTACTTCTGCGCCTGCGGAAGGTCCTCCCTCTCCTTCCTCCACAACGTCATCGCCATCGTGCTGGTCCGGGTGCCGGGGGCCTATTTGACATCCGCCCTCTTTCCGGATACACTGTTGCCCATGGGGCTGGCCACAGCGACCGGCTCCCTGGTGTCGGTGCTGGTGTGCGTCGCCGCCTATCAGCTGGTGTGCCGGAGGGGTGGACATGGAGGAACAAAAGCTCTTTCAGATCGGTGAGGTGGCCCGGCTCTTTCACCTGAGCGTCAGCTCCCTGCGCCACTACGAGGCCGCCGAGCTGCTCACCCCCGAGTACGTGGATCCGTCCAGCAATTACCGCTACTACAGCGTCCGCCAGTTCGAGGTGCTCAACACCATCCGCTACCTCCGGGCCCTGGACATGCCCCTGGCCGAGATCGCCGCCTTCCTCAAAAACCGGGACATCCCGGTGATGGAGGAGAAGCTGCGGCAGCAGAAGGCCATCGTGGCCGAGAAGGCCCGGGAGCTCCGGCGGATCGAGCGGAAGATCGACAACCGCCTCCAGCAGCTCAGCGACGCCCAGCGCTCGGTCTGCGGCCAGGTCAGGCGGGACCGGCTCCGGCCCTGCCGCATCGCCTGGGTCAAGCGCCCCCTGAAGATCCGCAACGCCCTGGACATGGAGGCCCCCATCCGGGAGCTGGAGGGGGACCGCTCCGAGGCGGTGGTCTTTCTGGGCAAGGTGGGGGTGGGGATCTCGGCGGAGGACCTGCGCGCGGGCCGCTTCGACGAGTACGACCGGGTCTTTCTGGTGCTGGACCAGGAGGACCGCTTCGACGGGGAGACCGTCACCCTGCCGGAGACCCCCTGCGTCTCCATCCGGTTCCGGGGCGGCCACACCGAGGCCCGGACGTTCTACGAGAGGCTGCTCTCCTACATCCGGGAAAACGACCTGGAGGTGGCCGGCTTCTCCCGGGAGATCACCATGGTGGACTACGGCCTCACCAGCGACACGGAGAAATTCGTCACCGAGATCAGCATCCCGGTGACCGGTCCGGCCTGAATGCAAAGTCCCCCTGCGGAGACGGCTGTCTCCGCAGGGGGACTTTGTTTCGTGTCACTGGTCGGCCCTGCCGCCCGCCTCGGCGGGGCGGAAGGTCATGGTAAAGGTGGTCCCCTTGCCGGGGGCGCTCTCCAGGGCGATGGTGCCGCCGTAGAGGAGAACGATGTGCTTGACGATGGCCAGGCCCAGGCCGGTGCCGCCGGTCTTGCGGGCGCGGCCCTTGTCCACCCGGTAGAACCGCTCGTAGACCCGCTCCTGGCTCTCCCTGGGGATGCCGATGCCGGTGTCCTTCACGGTGATGGCCACCCTGTCCCCCTTCCGCTGCACGGCCACGTCCACCCGGCCGCCGGGCTCGTTGTACTTGATGCCGTTCTCCATCAGGTTGGTGAGGAGCTCCCGGAGCCGGCCGGGGGCCATGGCCACCTGGGCGTCGTCGCCGGAGATGCTCACGGTGATCCTGCCGTCCCGGGCCATCGGCTCCAGGGCGGTTTTACACTCCTGGGCCACGGCCAGCACGTCGGAGCGGTCGTCGGGCTGGGGCATGACCACCGACTCCAGCTCGGAGATCTTCAAAACGTCGTTGATGAGCTCGATGAGCCGGTCCACCTCCACGCCGATCATGGAGATGAAGCGCTTCTGGTCCTCCGGGTCCTTCACCATGCCGGAGTTCATCATGTCGGTGAAGCCCTTGATGCTGGTGAGGGGGGTCTTGAGCTCGTGGGAGACGTTGGCGGCGAACTCGCTGCGGACGATCTGGAGCTTCTCCCCCTCCTGCTCCAGCTCCTCCTCCTTCTCCTCCAGGGGCTGGGCCGTCTTCTGGGCCAGCTTCCGGGCCAGGAGGAGGGTGAGGACCAGGGCCACGGCGGCGGCCACCAGGAAGCCCACCAGGCCCTGGAAGAAGAGGGCGTTCACCGAGGAGATGGGCATGGAGATGCGCCCGATGTTGCCGTCGGTGAACTGCTTGGCCTCGTAGAGGAGGGTCTCGCCGGTGGTCTCGCTCTTCCGCTCGGCCTCCCCCCAGCCGGTGGCCAGGGCGGAGATGACCTCCGGCCGGTCGGCGTGGTTCTCGGTGACCTGGCCGTAGGTGTCGGAGAGGACGGTGCCGTCGGGGGCGATGATGGTGAGGCGCTTGTCAGGGGCGGCCTCCTGGAGCTGGGCCGCCCAGGCGTCGGGGTCGGTGTAGTAGTTCTGGGCGTCCATCAGGTCCAGCAGCTCCACCAGGGTCTGCCGGGCCGCCGAGATCTCCCGGTCCCGGTAGGCCCACACCCCGAAGATGCTGGAGAGGGCGATGCCCAGGGCGGCGATGAGGAAAAAGTAAGTAGTCAGACGTCTTTTCATATGAGTCTTCCTCCGAATGGGCGGGGTGGGTCAGGCCATCTTGTAGCCCACGCCCCGCACCGTCTGAATGTAGCCCTCTCCCAGCTTCTGGCGGAGGGTCTTGACGTGCATATCCACCGTCCGGGTCTCTCCGGCGAAGTCGTAGTCCCACACCGCCTGGAGGATGTCGTCCCGGGTGAGCACCATGCCCCGGTGGGCGCACAGCAGCCGCAGCAGCTCAAACTCCTTGTAGGTGAGCTCCACCGGCACGCCGTTCTTCCGCACCTCCCGGGCGGCGGGGTCGATCTCCAGGTCGCCGCAGGTGAGCACGCTCTCCGTCCTGGGCCGGCCGGCGCGGCGGAGGAGGGCCTTCACCCGGGCCTGAAGCTCCATGATGCCGAAGGGCTTGACCACGTAGTCGTCCGCCCCGGTCTCCAGGCCCTTCACCTTGTCCATCTCGGAGGTCCGGGCGGTGAGCATGAGCACGGGGGTCTCCTCCAGCCGGGCGTCGGCGCGGATGCGGCGGAGGATCTCCAGCCCGTCCATCCCGGGCAGCATGATGTCCAGGATATAGAGGGAGGGCTTGACCTCCCCCGCCTTTTCAAAATAGTCCTCTCCGGACTCGAAGCAGGCCACCTCGTAGCCCACGGAGCGGAAATAGTAGCGCAGCATCTCCCGGATGCTCTCGTCATCCTCGATGATCACGATGGTCTCCATATGGGGACAGCCTCCTGTCGTACTTTGGTGAGACGTCAGCCGGCGGGACCGGCGGCGTCTAGCTCCAGCATATCACCTGGACGCCGGTCTTGCAAGCACTTCCAGCCGTCTCACAGCTCGCCGGTGACACAGAAGATGGCCCACTGGGCGATGTTCACGGCGTGGTCGGCCACCCGCTCCAGGTACTTGGCGATGATGATAAAGTCGATGGAGCTGTCGGCCTCGTCCTTGTTCTCCGCCACCTCCTCGATGAGCTCCCGCTTGATCTGGAGGAAGAGCTCGTCCACCTCGTCGTCCAGATTGATGACGGCGTGGGCGGTCTCCACGTCACGGCCGGTGTAGGCGCCGATGGCCTGGCGGACCATGAGCCCCGCCTTGCAGGACATGGTGCCGATGTCCTGGGGGACCTTGGTGCCGCCCTGGCGGGAGAGGAGGAGGGAGATCTCGGCGATGTTGGCGCACTGGTCTCCGATGCGCTGGAGATCGGTGACCATCTTCATGGCCGCCGAGATGGCCCGCAGGTCCCGGGCCACCGGCTGCTGCCGCAGCAGGAGCTGGAGGCAGCGGTTTTCGATGTCCCGCTCCATCTGGTCCATGGAGGCCGTCATGTCGATGGCAGCCTTGGCGGTGGACTCGTCCTCGCTGGAGAGGCTCTCGGTGACCACGTCGATGGCGTCCTGGGCCACCCGGGCCATGACGGTGAGGGATTCGTTGAGCTCCAGGAGCTCCGCGTCAAAGGTCTTTCTCATATCAGCCAAACCTCCCGGTGATATAGTCTTCGGTGCGCTGGTCCTTGGGGACGGAGAACATCTGGTCGGTGTCGCCGTACTCGATGAGCTCCCCCAACAGGAAGAAGGCGCACTTGTCGGAGACACGGGTGGCCTGCTGCATGTTGTGGGTGACGATGACGATGGTATACTCATTTTTCAAATCGGCGATGAGGTCCTCGATCTTGGAGGTGGAGATGGGGTCCAGGGCGGAGGTGGCCTCGTCCATGAGGAGGATGTCCGGCTCCACGGCCAGAGCCCGGGCGATGCAGATGCGCTGCTGCTGGCCGCCGGAGAGGCCCAGGGCCGACTTTTTGAGCCGGTCCTTCACCTCGTCCCAGATGGCGGCCCCCCGGAGGGATCTTTCCACGATCTCATCCAGCTTGGCCTTGCTCTTGATGCCGTGGGTCCGGGGGCCGTAGGCGATGTTGTCGTAGATGGACATGGGGAACGGGTTGGGCTTCTGGAAGACCATGCCGATCTGCTTGCGCAGCCAGGTCACGTCCATGGAGGGGTCGTAGATCTCGACGCCCCGGTACTGGATGGAACCGGTGATCTTGACGCCCTGCACCAAGTCGTTCATGCGGTCGATGGTCCTGAGGAAGGTGGACTTGCCGCAGCCGGAGGGGCCGATGAGGGCGGTGACCCGCTTCTCGGGGATGTCCATGCTCACGTCCTTCAGCGCCTGGGTGGTGCCGTACCACAGGTCCAGGCCCTTGGTCGACAGAATAATATTCTCGTCCATGGTGAGGGCTCCTTACTTTTTCTTTAATTTCTTGCCCACCAGATTGGCGGCCAGGTTGATAACCAGAGTGATGACGATGAGGACCACGGCCACGGAGAAGGCCAGGTCGAAGTCGGCCCGCACCTTGGCGTAGACGTAGAGGGCCACGCTCAGAGTGGAGCCGGAGGCGGAGAAGAAGCTCTCCAGGCCATTCCGGAAGAAGTTCTGCATCGACATGCTCATGCCAACGGTGTAGAGGAGGACGGCGGACTCGCCCACGATGCGGCCGATGGCCAGGATGCAGCCGGTGACGATGCCGTCGATGGAGGAGGGCAGCACCACGGTGCGGATCATGTGCCACTTGCCGCTGCCAAGGCCCAGGGACCCCTCCCGGTAGGACGCCGGCACGGTCTTGAGGCTCTCCTGGGTGGTGCGGATGACGGTGGGCAGGGTCATGATCACCAGGGTGAAGGCGCCGGCGATGAGGGTCTTGCCCAGCGCCAGGGACTCGGCAAAGACCAGCACGCCCACCAGGGCGTAGATGATGGAGGGGATGCCGGCCAGGGTCTCGGTGGCGAACTCGATGGCGGCCACCAGCTTTCGGTTCTTGGCGTACTCGGTGAGGTAGATGGCGGCTCCCACCCCCAGGGGGAGCACCACGACAAGGGTGGCGAGGATAACATAGAGGGTATTCAGAATGGCGGGGCCGATGCCCTGGACATCCCTGACCACACTCTCCTCCGAGGTCAGAAACTCCCATGTGAGGTTGGGCAGTCCCCGGTACAGGATATAGCCCAGCAGAAAGACCAGCAGGACCACCACGATGGCGGCGGCGATGTAGATAAGGGCGCGCATGCCCGTGTTATAGGCCCGGCGGCTGGCGGACAGGCCCTGGGAGGCGCCTGTCCGAGCCTGGGGGCTCTCTTTGATACTGCTCACTGCGTTCAGCCCTCCTTATCCCGCTTCAGGAACACGTTGAGGATCACGTTGATACACATGATGAACAGGAACAGCACAAGGCCGATGGAGAACAGGGCCTGGCGCTGAAGGCCGCTGGAATAGGCCAGCTCCACCGCGATGCCGGTGGTGAGGAAGCGGACGCTGGAGAGAAGGTTGGGCATGTTGGCCACGTTGCCGGCCACCATCATGATGGCCATGGCCTCGCCGATGGCCCGGCCCACGCCCAGCACCACCGCCGCGGCGATGCCGCTCTTTGCCGCCGGGGCGGAGATGCGAAAATAGGTCTCGATATCAGTAGCCCCCAGGGCCAGGGACGCCTCCTCATACTCCCGGGGCACCGCGTTGAGGGCGGTCTCGGACACGGAGATGATGGAGGGCAGAATCATGACAGCCAGCACCACGATGGCGGCCAGCAGGCTCTCGCCGGCGGGGGTGTTAAAGGTCTCCCGGATAAAGGGGACCAGCACCATCAGGCCCACCAGGCCGTAGACGATGGAGGGGATGCCGGCCAACAGGTCCACCACAGGGCGGACCACATTGGCCACCCTCCGGGGGGCCACCTTGGAGAGAAACACGGCCATGAGGAAGCCGATGGGCACACCGATGACAATGGCCCCGGCAGTACCGTAGACGGAGGTGAGGATCATGGGCAGGATGCCGAACTTGGGCTCCTCCGCCGTGGAGGCCCACTCCTCTCCAAAGAGGAAGTTTACCAGGCCGATCTCCCGGATGGCGGGGAGGCCGGAGATGATCAGGTAGATGGTGATGACCAGCACGAAGGCGATGGCGATGAAGCCGCAGATGAAAAAGATCATCTGCATCACCGACTCCAGCGGGCGCCGTCCTCCGGCCTTTCCCATCCGCCGGGCACTCTTCTGCTTGGGCACCGCAGAGGAGCTGTACAGAGATTGCTCGTTCATAGAATACCAACTTTCCCTTTCTTGGACGCCTCTGCTGAGAGGGAGCGCGAATCAGGCTTCGCGGTTCTTCCCAGCAGAGGCATGACATGCCAGACCAGAACAAGCCCCACATAAGGGCGGGGCTTGTTCTGGTTCACGGCGGTTGTGGAATTCAGCTTAGGCGTTGGGGGACACGCAGCCGGCGGCCTCGACCTCATCGGCGGCGTCGGCGCTCATGGCCCACTCCAGGAAGGCCTGGGCGGCCTCGGAGAGCTCGGTGCCCTCCACGGTGACCATGACAAAGGGGCGCTGGATCTCGTAAGTACCGTCAGCCACAGTGGCCTCGGAGGGAGCCACACCGTTGACCTGCACGGCCACCACGGTGTCGTCCACAGCGGACAGGGAGGCGTAGCCGATGGCGTTGGGGTTGCCGGCCACGGAGCCGATGACCTCGCCGGTGGACTCGTACTCGTTGGTGTACACGCAGGCATCCTCAACACCCACGATCTCCTCGAAGGCGCCGCGGGTACCGGAGGCGGCATCACGGCCAATGACGGCGATGGGGGCGTCGGCGCCGCCCAGCTCGGACCAGTTGGTGATCTCGCCGGTGTAGATCTTGGCGATGTCCTCGATGGTCAGGTCGGTGACGGTGTTCTCAGGGTTGACCACGACGGCCACGCCGTCCAGGGCCACGATGTTCTCCACGGCGCCCTCAGCCTTCTCCTCGTCGGTCAGAGCGCGGGAGGACAGGCCGATGTCCACGGTGCCGGCCAGCACGTTGGTGATGCCGGAGCCGGAGCCGGTGCCGGAGTAGTTCACGGTCACGCCGGGCTGGATGTCGTCGAAGGTCTCCTGGAAGGCGGCCATCACGTCGGCCATGGAGGTGGAGCCGTCGGTGTTCACGGTGCCGGTGAGCTCAGCGGGCTCCTCCTCGGCGGGGGTGGTCTCCGCGGCGGCGGGGGCGGTCTCAGGGGCGGGGGTGGAAGCGGTGCCGCCGGAGCAGCCGGCGAACAGGCTCACGCACAAGGCGGCGCTGAGCAGCATAGCAAGGGTCTTCTTTTTCATGGCGTTTCATTCTCCAATCCATATGATGTTTTGGTTTGATCTCTTAGTTTGCCTTGGAACGGTTTTCAGTATACCGGCCTTTTGTAAAGTCCGCCTCCGGCGTCTTGTAAAGTCTCTGTAACGCCCCGCACCGCCCCGTTTTTTTGTAAAATCTCTGCGCCCCGCCCGATTTTACAAAGGGGCTTTTCGGCTATTTTGTCCCATCTTCCCCCGGTCTATCGGGACAAAGCCTGGAGGATTCTTCCGTTTTCTGCCCCTCTCACCGGTCCGGAGGGCAAAAAAAGCCGCGGACCGGACCCGGTGTACGGGTCTGGTCCGCGGCGGCTTTACATGTTCTTTTCAAAGCCCGGGCGGCGCTTTACACGCCCAGGAAGGTCCGCAGGTCGATGAGATCCGGGGCGATGCGGACGTGGGGCAGGTCCCGGAAGGCCTCCGCCGGGGTGGTGCCGTTGAGGACGGCGCAGAAGCGGGTCCCCGCGGCGGCGGCGGTCTGGGCGTCGATGACGGTGTCCCCGCAGTAGAGGGCCTCCGCCGGCGCCACGCCCAGCCGGTCCAGGGCGGCGTTGAGGCCCTCGGGGTCGGGCTTGTTGCGGCTCACCAGGTCGCCCCCCAGGATGAGGGCGAAGTGGTCCGCCAGGCCGTGGCCGGCGAAGATGTCCCGGAGGGTGCCGGTGTGCTTGGTGCTCACCACGGCGGTGGGGACGCCGGCGGCCTCCAGGGCCAGCAGCAGCTCCCTGGCCCCGGCGCACAGGGGGGTGCCCGCCGCCTGCATGGGCCGGGCCACCTTGGAGAACTCCGCCCGGAAGGTGGTCCTGCCCTCCCGGCTCTCGTCCCCGGTGAGGAGGGTGTAGGCGTCCTCCAGCACCATGCCCACGGTGCGCCGGACGGTCTCCCGGTCGGGCACCGGCTGACCCAGGGCGGTCATGCCCGCCTGGAAGCCGGCATAGATGGCGTCGGTGGCGTCCCCCAGGGTGTAGTCAAAATCGAAGATCACGGCCTTGTAGTCCATGTGTCAAACTCCTTGTGTGTGTTCTCTCCGGCCTCACTCGTACTGCTTCCGGCCGGTGGTGCTGGGGATGCCCAGCTCGTCCCGGTATTTGGCCACGGTGCGGCGGGAGAGCTCGCAGCCCTCCCGGCTCATGAGCTCGCAGAGCTTCTGGTCGGAGAGGGGCTTCTTCTTGTCCTCCCCGGCGATGAGCTTTTTGAGGAGGGCCTTGGCGGCGTCGGGGGAGGCGGCGTCGGCGCTCCCCCCCAGGCTCCGGGAGAAGAAATAGCTCAGAGGATAGACCCCGCTGGCGCACTGGATGTACTTGTCCTTCACCGTCCGGGAGACGGTGGACTCGTGGACCCCCACCCGCTGGGCGATGTCGGCCAGGGACATGGGCCTGAGGTGGCCGGGCCCGTGGCGGAAGAAGTCCTCCTGGAGCTCCAGGATGTGCTCGGCGCACTGGAGGAGGGTGGAGCGGCGCTGCTCGATGGAGCGCACCACCCACTTGGCCTGCCGCACCTTCCCCATGAGGTACTCCTTCACCTCGCTGTCCTCGCTGTCCTTGAGCATGCGGCAGTAGTAGCTGCTCACGTTCAGGGAGGGGAAGAAATAGTCGTTGGTGAGGATCTCAAAGTGGTCGGGGAAATTGACCACGAAGATGTCCGGGTTGATGTAGGTGAGGTTCTCCCGGGCGGCAAAGCCGCTGCCCGGCCGGGGGTTCAGGCTGCGGATGACCTCACAGGCGGCGTAGACCTCCTCCTGGGTGACCCCCAGGGCCTTGGCGATGAGGCCGTAGCGGTTCTTGCTCAGGGCCTCCAGGTGGTCCCGGGCGATGGCGATGGCCAGGCCGCTGTCCTCGTGCCGCCGCTGGAGCTGGAGCACCAGGCACTCGGACAGGTTCCGGGCGCCCACGCCGGCGGGCTCCAGGCTCTGGACCACCGCCAGGGCCTGCTCCACCACCTCCATGGGCCGCTCCATCTGGACGGCCAGGTCCTCCAAAGGCTCGTCCAGCCAGCCGTTCTGGTTGAGGGACTCCACCAGGAAGCGCCCTGCCGCAAGCACTTCCGGGGGGAGCTCCATGACCTGGAGCTGGGAGAGCACATATAAATAGAGGTTCTCCTCGGTCTCGTCGGCGTTGCCGTAATTGGAGATGGGGTCCTTGCCGTCGTCCTCGGTGTCCTGCTGGTGATAGACCCGGTTCTGGGCGTCGGTGGACTCCAGCCATTCCAGCTTCCGCTGGAGCACCGCGGCCTCGTCCTGGCTGCCGTACTTCTCCTCCATCTCCAGCACCGGATTTTCCTGGACCTGGTTTTCAATGTACTCCAGAAGTTCCTGGGAGCCCATCTGCAGGATCTCCATCGACTGCATCATCTGTGGTGACAGCGTCTGGGTCTGCTTCATCGACATATTCAGTTCCACGCTTCTGCCCCCTATCGCATACCAACCATACATACCGTATCAGTATAGCAAATTCGGGGAGAAAAGACAATCTCAGCCCACGTAGAAAAGGACAGAAATCCTGTTTTATTTCCTGTTCCCGCCTCTTTCTTCCAATCATATCCTATCTATCCGGCTATTCCCCCGATTTCCCGTCCCTTTTCGCGGTCTCCGGGCGGGGCTCCTCCTCCAGCAGGCTGTCGGCGCCGTAGCGCAGGCACCGGCGGAGCCGGGCCTCTCCGCGGTGGATGGTCCGGGAGACGGTGGACTTGTTCACCCCCAGCTGCCGGGCGATCTGGGGCATGGTCAGGCCCTG
>CALWYC010000050.1 GCA_944385655.1 uncultured Intestinimonas sp.
TGATCTGCGGGGCGCGACGACCCCGGCGCGCCAAACCACGCCGCAAGGCTCCCCCTCATCCGTCATGGCCTGCGGCCTCAAAATGACGGGATCGAAGGGTGGTACCGTGGGCGCGTCCGGGGCCCTTACGCGCACTCCAGATAGAGGGCGATGAGCTTGATGGTCTCCCGCATGCCGTGGAAGTGGGTGCGCTCCATGCCGTGGGAGGCCTGGACGCCGGGGCCGATGAGGGCTGCCTTGGCGTCGCTGCCCGCCTTCCAGGCCACCGCCACGTCGGAGGAGTAGTGGGGGTAGACGTCCACGGCGTAGTCCACGCCGCCTTCCTTGGCCAGGGCCACCAGGCGGCTCACCATGTCGTAGTCGTAGGGCCCGGCGGAGTCCTTGGCGCAGATGGACACCTGCTCCTCAGTACAGGTGAGGTCCAGGCCCACGCAGCCCATGTCCACCGCCAGCAGCTCGCTGAGGTCCCAGGGGATGGTGGCCCCGCCGTGGCCCACCTCCTCATAGACGGTGAGGTGGATCTCGGCGTCATACCGGGGCTTCACGCCGGCGTCGGCCATCAGCTTCAGCAGGGTCAGCAGGCAGGCGGCGCTCCCCTTGTCGTCGATGAAGCGGGACTTCAAAAAGCCGCTCTCGGTGACGGTGGTCTTGGGGTCGTAGCAGATATAGTCCCCCACCTCGATGCCCAGGGCCCGGACGTCCTCGGCGGTCTTGACCACCTCGTCCAGGCGGACGTACATGTTCTGCTCGTCCCGGGGACGGGTGGCGGCGTCGTCAAAGACGTGGGCGGCGGGGGAGAGGGAGAGGACGGTGCCGGTATACACCTTGCCCTCCCGGGTGTAGATCTTGCAGTACTCGCCGTCCAGGGTGGGCAGGATGGGCCCGCCGATCTTGGTCACCATCAGCTCGCCCTTGGGGCCGATGGACCGGCACATGAGGCCCAGGGTGTCGATGTGGGCGGCGAGGCCCACCTTCCTGGTGTGCTCCCGGCCGGGCACCTCGATGACCAGCCCGCCCTTGTTGGTGCGGCGGGTGGCGTAGCCCAGGCCCTGGACGATGCCCTCCGCCGCCTCCACCGCCCGGCGGGTGAAGCCGCTGGGGGAGTCGGTGGTCAGGAGGGTCTTTGCCGTCTCCATGAGAAAATCCTTGCAGCCGTTGAAGTCCATAAGGTTCCTTCCTTCCTGTTTGTGTTTTCATCCCCCCTATCATACCCGCTTTCCCGGGAAAAGGCAATGAAAAACCGGCCATGGGGGGTCATCCCATGGCCGGCGATATCCGGTTTTCGGCGGGCGTTCCCACCCTCCGGCACCCCCTCATCCGGCGGCTGCGCCGCCACCTTCCCCCCTTCCGGGGGGAAGGTGGTTTTTCACAGCGGCTACCCAAAACCTTCCAGCTTGTCGAAAAAGCCGCTTTGGCTTTTTCAACAAGCTGCTGACTTTTTCGATTTCATCGAAAAAGTTCCTGACTGCACGCGAAAGTGGGGGCTCACCTGTTTCAGTGTGGCTTCGCCCGAAAGCATCGGGCCTGCCACCGGCAGCCCCGACCCCCTTTCACACTTTTCCCCCGTGGCTTATTTTGCGTGGTGCCACTTTTTCGACAGCCTGACCTTCCCCCCACAGGGGGGAAGGTGGCATTTGCGGAGCAAATGACGGATGAGGGGGCGCCGGGCAGCGGGAACAGTCACCCCTCCACGCCGGGGAAGAGCCTCCGGAAGGGGACGGGCAGGGGGGCCTTCAGAACAAGGTCCTTTTTGCTCCGGGGGTCGGTGAGGACCAGCACGTCGGCGTGGAGGGCCAGCCGCCCCATGGGGTCGGTCCGGGCGCCGTACTGCCGGTCGCCGGCGATGGGGCAGCCCAGGTCCTGCATGTGGACCCGGATCTGGTTTTTCCGGCCGGTGTCGATCTCCACCGCCGCCAGGGTGTAGCCCCGGTTTTCCGTCACCGCCCGGTAGCGGGTCACCGCCTCCTTGGCCTCCCGGCCCCTGGGGCCGGAGTAGACCAGGTGGGTGGCCGTCTCCCGGAGCCAGGAGCGCACCGTCCCCTCCGCCTGGGGGAGGTGCCCCTCCACCGCCGCCGCATAGCCCCGCTTTTTTACTAACTTTTCCCAGTTGTCCTGGAGGGCGTGCTTGAGCTTCTCGTCCTTGGCAAAGACCAGCACCCCGGAGGTGTCACGGTCCAGCCGGTGGACGATGAAGATGCGTTTGCCCGGCTCCCGGGCCTTTACATACTCGGAGACCGCCCGGTAGGCGGTGCGGCGGCGCTCCTTCTCGTTGCCCATGGAGAGGAGCCCCGCGGGCTTGTCCACGGCGATGAGGCCGGCGTCCTCATAGAGGATGGGGAAGGGGAGCTCGGCGGCGCCGGCGGCGCTCTCGGGCAGCAGCTCCACCCTCTGGCCGGGGGTCAGGGGGGCGTCGAACCGGGTGACCACCTTGCCGTCCACCAGCACCTGCCGCCGGGACAGCAGACCCTTCACCGTGTTCCGGGACTTGTCCTTCACCCGGAGGAGCAGGAAGGGGAGGAGGGTGGTCTCCTCCTCCACCGTCAAAAGCCGTCTCTCGTCCATAGGGGACCTCCTTATCTGTGTGTAAAACAACTGTTTTTCCTATTATAACACCAGGATACCCAGGTGTTCCAGCAGGATCTTGCAGCCCATGAGGATGAGCACGACGCCGCCGAAGCGCTCGGCGGGGGCCTTCCACCGGTCGCCGAAGAGGCCCCCCACCCACACGCCGACGGCGGAGAGGACCAGGGTGGTGCAGCCGATGAAGCCCACGGCGGGAGCGATGTCCACGCTGAGGAAGGCGAAGGTGACGCCGATGGCCAGGGCGTCGATGCTGGTGGCCACCGCCAGGGGGAGCATGGCGGCGGGGGAGAAGGAGGCGGAGACCTCCTCCTCCTCGTCCCCGAAGGACTCCCGGACCATGTTGCCGCCGATGATGCACAGCAGTACGAAGGCGATCCAGTGGTCCACGGTGGTGATGAGGGTCTGGAACCGGGTGCCCAGGAGCCAGCCGATGGCGGGCATGAGGGCCTGGAAGCCCCCGAACCACACCCCGCAGATGAGGGCGTGGCGGGGAGCCACCCGGCCCACCGACAGCCCCTTGCAGATGGACACGGCAAAGGCGTCCATGCTCAGGCCCACAGCGATGATGAAGAGTTCCCACAAGCTCATGATGACATTCCTCCCTGATGCAGTTCCGGCAGAGGGGTCCCGGGACAGGGTATGCGCCGGGGCGCAAAAAAAGAGACCCATCTGCCCAAAGCAGATAAGTCTCGTCATTGAAAACAAAGCCAGGAGCGCACCGCTCCAGCATGTTGGCTCCGTTACGCGGCACACGCGCCGACTACTCCCTTATGCTTGAAAAGTATGGTAGCATGAACTTTTTCCCCTGTCAAGCAAAATCGGGCCAGAGCGGGCCGAACAGGACCTGGCAGGCGCTGTCCGGCATCTGCGCGGGGGCTCCGGTCCGGCTCTGGGCCCGGTCCGCCTGGGTCCAGGCCCCCCAGAACAGCAGCGCCGCCGCCGCAATGGCCACCAGGCCCACCCCGATCAGGGGAGCTCTCTTTCCGCGTCCCGTCATGGCGCACCCTCCCGTCTCCTCCGCCCCGGCGGAGGTCCTTCTGTAAGATATAACGTCCGGGAGGGCCCTTTTGTGACAGGGGAAAAAAATTTTTTGCCCGCAGCGACACGGTGCACCCAATAAACCCAGCTTGTCGAAAAAGCCGTTTTGGCTTTTTCGACAAGCTGCTGACTTTTTCGATTTCATCGAAAAAGTTCCTGACTGCACGCGAAAGTGGGGGCTCGCCGCCCCCCTTTCACACTTTTCCCCCGTGGCTTATTTTGCGTGGCACCACTTTTTCGACAGTCTCACCTTCCCCCTTTCAGGGGGAAGGTGGCATTTGCGAAGCAAATGACGG
Source organism: uncultured Intestinimonas sp. (assembly GCA_944385655.1). Taxonomy (GTDB): domain Bacteria; phylum Bacillota; class Clostridia; order Oscillospirales; family Oscillospiraceae; genus Intestinimonas. The sequence goes on from CALWYC010000050.1 coordinate 3,918, forward strand.
ATGAGGGTGGGTCGGTAAAATGGATTTCCTTTTTCGTCCTATCCAACGCCCCCTCATCCGCCCCTGCGGGGCACCTTCCCCCCTGAGGGGGGAAGGTCATGTTTGTAAAGCAAATGCCGATCACCATACATGAAAGGACGGGAGAGACGGATCCTTCGCTGGCGCTCAGGATGACGCGGGGGGGTGGAAAGTGTGGGGCGCGGCTTCCCAGACGCGCCCCTGGTGCTGCGCTGGTTGTGGGGCGCGACGACTCGGCGCGCCACGGTACCGCACTTCGATCCCGTCATTCTGAGGCGAAGCCAAAGAATCCGTTCTCTCGTCCCCTTAGAGACGGGGGAGACGGATCCTTCGCTGGCGCTCAGGATGACGCGGGGGTGTGCAGGACGACGCGGGGGTAGGGGCGGATACCATCCGCCCGCCGTGCCGGTACGGCGGGCTCAAATGAAGGGGACGCCTGACGGCGTCCCCCTCCTCGTGGGTTTATTTCCCCTTGAATTTCTTCAGCAGGCCCAGGAGACCGCCCTTTTGGGGCGGCTCCTGGGGCTTCCGGGCGGCGGCGGCCCGGAGCTCCTTCAGGGCCCGGGCGGCGTCCCGGTCGCCCAGCTCGGCGGAGCGGCAGTAGAGCTCCTCCGCCCGCCGGAGGTCCTTAGCCACCCCCCGGCCCTCGGCATGGCAACGGCCCAGCAGATAGAGCCCGCCGGCGTGGTCCTTCTCGGCGGCCCGGCCCAGAAGCTCCGCCGCCCGCCGCTCATCCCGCCGGAGCCGGTCTCCCTCCAGATACTCGCTGCCCAAAAGGAACTGGGCCTGGGTATGGCCGTTCTCCGCCGCCGCCCGCAGAAGGGCCTCCCCCTCCTTCGGGTCCTTTCTGAGCCGCTCCCCCAGCAGCAGGCACCGGCCCAGCTGGTACCGGGCCTCGTTGTGGCCCTGGTCGGCGGCCTTCCTCAGCCAGGCCGCCCCTTCGTCCGGGTCCCGGGGCAGGCCGGTGCCGTAGAGGAGGCAGCGGCCCAGCTGGCACTGGGCGTAGGCGTAGCCCCGCTCCGCCGCCCGCCGGTAGAAGGTCACCGCCCGGTACTCGTCCTTGGATACGCCCCGGCCCGTCTCATAGCAGTAGCCCAGGCTGGCCACGGCGGGGGGATAGTCCCGATTGGCGCCGTCGCGGTAGTACTCCGCCGCCCGCTGGTCGCTCTGCTCCGTCCCCTCGCCGTCCAGGAAGCAGTTCCCCAGCAGGTACAGGGCCCGGGGATGGCCCTGCTCCGCCGCCCGCTCCAGCCATGTGACCGCCTGGGCGGCGTCGGGCTCCACGCCGATGCCATGGAGGTAGCAGAAGCCCAGGTTGCACTGGGCGTAGGCATAGCCCTGCTCCGCCGCGCGCCGGTAGAGCGCCGCCGCCTCCTCCTTGTCCTCGGCCACCCCCCGGCCCAGCTCGCAGCACAGGCCCAGGCTGGCCAGAGAGGGGGCGTAGCCCTGGTCGGCCCCCCGGCGGTAGTACGCCGCCGCCCGCTCATCGCTCTGGGCCACGCCGTCGCCGTTCCAGCAGCAGTCCCCCAGGAGGTCCAGGGCCCGGGGATAGTCCCGCTCCGCCGACTTCTCCAGCCAGGGGATGGCCCTGGCCGGGTCGGGATCGGTGCCGATACCGGTGAGATAGCAGTAGCCCGCGTTGCAGGCCCCCGCCGGCTCCCCCCGCTCCCCCGCCTCGCAGTAGAGCTCCAGGGCCCGGGCCGGGTCGGCCTCCACCCCCCGGCCGTTCTCATAGCACAGGCCCAGGCTCACCATGGCCGGCGGATAGTCCAGCTCCGCCCCCCGGCGGTAGTAGTCCGCCGCCTTGGCCGGGTCGGCCTCCATGCCGACGCCGTCGGCGGCGCAGTCCCCCAGCAGGTCGAAGGCCCGGGGGAAGTCCTGCTCCGCCGCCCGCTCCAGCCAGCGGACCGCCTGGGCGCCGTCCTGTTCCACGCCGATGCCGTGGAGGAAGCAGAAGCCCAGGTTGCACTGGGCCCTGGGATAGCCCCCCTCGGCGGCCCGGAGGTAGAGGGCCGCCCCCTTTGCCTTGTCCTCGGGCACGCCCTCGCCCACCTCGCAGCAGAGGCCCAGGTCGCAGATGGCGGGCAGGTACCCCTGCTCCGCCGCCTTTCCATAGAGCTCCGCCGCCCGCTCCAGGTCCCGCGCCGTGCCCCGGCCCGCCTGGAGGCAGTCGGCCAGGATGCTCTGAGCACGGGGGAACTCCTGCTCCGCCGCCCGCTCCAGCCAGGCTACGGCCTCCTTTTCGTCCCGGTCCACCCCGATGGCGCTGAGGAAACACACCGCCAGATTGCACTGGGCCGGGGCGTAGTCCCCCTCGGCGGCCTGACGGTAGAGCCGGGCGGCCTCCGCCGGGTCGGCCTCCACGCCGGTGCCGCTCTCGTAGCACAGCCCCAGGTCGCACACGGCGGGCAGGTAGCCCTGCTCCGCCGCCGCCCGGTAGAGCGCCACGGCCCGGACCGGGTCGGCGGGGGCGCCGGCGCCGTTCTGGAGGCAGTCGGCCAGGATGCTCTGGGCCCGGGGGAAGTCCTGGGCCGCCGAGCGCTCCAGCCACTCCACCGCCTGGGCCTCGTCCTCCTCCACGCCGATGCCGTTGAGCTAGCACACCGCCAGGTTGCACTGGGCCGGGGCGTAGCCCTGCTCCGCCGCCTGGCGGTAGAGCCGGGCGGCCTCCGCCGGGTCGGCGGCCACGCCGGTGCCGTTCTCCCGGCACACCCCCAGGATGCTCTGAGCACGGGGGAAGCCCTGCTCAGCGGCCCGGCTCAGCCACTCCACCCCCTGGGCGGGGTCGGTCTCCACCCCGATGCCGTTGAGGCAGCACACACCCAAATTGCACTGGGCCGGGGCGTAGCCCTCCTCGGCGGCCTGATGGTAGAGCTCGGCGGCCCGGACCGGGTCGGGCTCCACCCCGTCCCCGGACTCGTAGCACAGCCCCAGATCGCACACGGCGGGGGGATAGCCCTCCTCCGCCGCCTGGCGGAAGAGCTCCGCCCCCCGGACCGGGTCGGGCTCCACCCCGTCTCCCGCCTGGAGGCACCGGCCCAGGGCCTCCATGGCCCGCAGGTCGCCGCTCTCCGTCCCCAGGTCAAACCAGTGGGCGGCCTCCTTCAGGTCGGCGTCCACCCCGTCCCCCTGGGCGTAGCGCAGCCCCACGTCGTAGGCCACCGCCGGGTCCACCTGGGCCTGCTCCAGCAGGGCGCGGAAGTCGGCCTGGGACCGCTGGACCTGCTCCATGGCCCGCCAGATGAGGGCCGTGTTCACGAATACCACGTTCTCCTGCCCCTCCGGCGTCCCCTTCTCCAGTTCCTCCAGCATGTGCCGTCACCCGTCCTCTCCGCCCCTCCGGGCCAGTCTTGTTCCCATTCTACAACAGAGGCCGGGGCGATGCAAGGACCTTCCCGCCGGCCCGGTCCTGAAATTTTCCTTACATGGCGGAAAAATTGGTGATAAAATAGAGAAGAGAGCGTTCTATGGCTCTTTTGACCGGTTTTGATGCAAAAAAGGAGGCGGCATGGACATGTTTGAGGCGGGGGAGCGCATCCTCTACGGCGGCAGCGGCGTGTGCGAGGTGAAGGCGGTGGGGCCCCTGGAGGGGAGCGGGGACCGGCTCTACTACACCCTCACGCCCCTCTGCGGCTCCGGGGTCATCTACGCCCCGGTGGACGGGCCGGTCTTCACCCGGCCCCTCATGACCCGGGAGGAGCTCCAGAGCCTGCTGGCCCAGTTTCCGGAGATCCCCGCCGAGCCCCTCTCCGAGCGCAGCCTCAACGCCCTCAAGGACCACTATGCGGCGGTGCTCAAAAGCCACGACTGCCGGGCCCTGCTGGGGCTCATCAAGGGGGCCTGGGAGAAGGGCCGGCGGGCGGCCCGCCAGGGCAAGCGCCCCGGCGCGGTGGACCAGCGCTACCTCAAGAGCGCCCAGGAGCTCCTCCACGGGGAGATCGCCGCCGTGCTCGGCATCCCCCTGGAGTCCGTCCCCGACTACATCCGCTCCGTGGTGGAGGGGGAAGCAGCCGGCGGCTGAGCATGCTCAGGCGCCACCCTCCCCAGTGGACCCGCTTACGCTGGGCTCCCGCGGGGTCCCCATAGAAACAGTACCTTCTTCCCTCAGGGGAGAAGGTGCCCCGGAGGGGCGGATGAGAGGGCGTTGCGTAGAACAAAAACGAAATTCATCCTTCTAGCCCACCCTCATCCGGCGGCTCACGCCGCCACCTTCCCCCTGGAAGGGGGAAGGTTTTATAAGGTGCGCCGGGGAAGCCGCGCCCCACAGGCAAAGGAAAAGGTAACAGTGAAGAGTGAAGGAGGGGGGGAGCTGCGCCGATATGGTACCACCTGATTTTGTGGGGCGCGCCGGGGTCGTCGCGCCCCACAAATTAAGTTTTATGCTTGACAAGGCCCCCCATGGAGCGTATACTGTGCCTCGTAAAAACTGGATAGATCTTCAGGGCAGGGTGAGATCCCCTACCGGTGGTATAGCCCACGAGCCGCAAGGCATGATTCGGTGAAACTCCGAAGCCGACCGTACAGTCGGGATGGAAGAAGATCGCAGGACGCAGGACCTGTCCGCAGGTCCCCCCACGTCATACGGCTGCTCTGGTATGTTTTGACATTCCAGAGCTTTTTGTTGCCCGCGCCCCCATGGGGCGCCGGTTTCTCGCCATTTTTTGCTGCCCTGGACCGTCTGTCCGGGGCAGCTTTTGTTTTGCACCACGGAGGGATGCGAGATGGAAGACCGCGACTATATGGCCCTGGCGCTGGAGCTGGCGGAGCGGGGGGCGGGGTGGACCTGCCCCAACCCCATGGTGGGGGCGGTGCTCGTGAAGGACGGCCGGATCATCGGCCGGGGCTGGCACCACCGCTGCGGAGCGCTCCACGCCGAACGGGAGGCCCTGGCCGCCTGCACGGAGGACTCCGCCGGGTCCACCCTGTACGTGACCCTGGAGCCCTGCTGCCACCAGGGGCGGCAGCCCCCCTGCGTGGACGCCGTGCTGGACGCCGGCATCCGCCGGGTGGTGGTGGGCACCACCGACCCCAACCCCCTGGTGGGAGGGAAGGGCATCGCCCGGCTGCGGGAGCGTGGGGTGGAGGTGGCCGTGGGGGTGCTGGAGGCCGAGTGTCGCGCCCTCAACCGGTTTTTCTTCCACTACATCCGCACCCGGCGGCCCTATGTGGTGATGAAATACGCCATGACCATGGACGGCAAGATCGCCGCTTGCACCGGGGACGCCAAGTGGATCACCGGGGAGGCGGCCCGGGAACACGTCCACCGGCTGCGCCACCGGTGCCGGGGCATTCTGGTGGGCGTGGGCACGGTGCTTGCCGACGATCCCATGCTCAACTGCCGCCTGCCCGGGGGACGGGACCCGGTACGGGTCATCTGCGACAGCCACCTGCGCACCCCCCTCACCGCCCGAGTGGTGACCACGGCGAAGGAGATTACCACCATTCTGGCCACCTGCGAAGCAGATCCGGCCAGGCACGCCCCCTATGAGGCCGCCGGCTGCCGGGTGCTCCCCCTGCCGGAGCAGGCGGGGAGGGTGGACCTGGCCGCCCTGCTGGACGCCCTGGGGGAGCTGGAGATGGACAGCCTCCTGCTGGAGGGGGGCGGCACCCTGAACTGGTCCTTCCTGGAGCAGGGGCTGGTCCAGAGGGTATACGCCTACATCGCCCCCAAGCTGCTGGGCGGCGCCACGGCCAAGTCCCCGGTGGAGGGGACGGGGGTCCCCAGCCCCCAGGCGGCCTTTTTTCTCAAAAACACCAGGATACAGACCTTAGGCGAGGACTTTTTGCTGGAGAGCGAGGTGGATGACCGTGTTCACGGGGATCGTTGAGGAGGTTGGCACCGTGACGGCGGTGGACCGGGGGCGCTGCTCCGCCGTCCTCACCATCCGGGCCGAAAGGGTGCTGGAGGACGCCAGGGTGGGGGACAGCATTGCCGTCAACGGCATCTGTCTCACCGTCACCGGCCGGACGGCGGAGAGCTTCACCGCCGACGTGATGCACGAGACGTTGGACCGCTCGGCCCTGGCCGGGCTCAAGCCGGGCACCGAGGTCAACCTGGAGCGGGCCATGGCGGCGGGGGGGCGCTTCGGCGGCCACATCGTCTCCGGCCACGTGGACGGGGTGGGCCGGGTGCAGTCGGTCCGCCGGGACGACAACGCCGTGTGGTACACCGTCTCGGCCCCGCCCCACCTGCTGCGCTACATCGTGGAAAAGGGTTCCATCACCGTGGACGGCATCAGCCTGACGGTGGCCCGGGTGGACGGGAGCGGCTTTGCCATCTCGGCCATCCCCCACACGGTGGCCCAGACCGTCCTCCGGAACCGAAGGCCGGGGGACCTGGTCAACCTGGAAAACGACATTTTGGGCAAGTACGTGGAAAAGCTCCTGACCCCCGCCCCGGAGACCAGGGCGGAGGGGGGTATCACCAAGGAATTTCTGGCCCAGTACGGCTTTTAGGAGGAGGAAACAGTATGGCTCAGTTCCACACCATCGAGCAGGCCCTCCGCGACCTGCGGCAGGGCAAGCTCATCCTGGTCACCGACGACCCCGACCGGGAGAACGAGGGCGACCTCATCTGCGCGGCGGAGTTCGCCACCACCGAGAACGTCAACTTCATGGCCACCCACGGCAAGGGCCTCATCTGCATGCCCATGTCGGAGGAGTACGTGCGGAAGCTCCGCTTCCCCCAGATGGTCCAGTACAACACCGACAACCACGAGACGGCCTTCACCGTCTCCATCGACCATGTGTCCACCACCACCGGCATCTCGGCGGCGGAGCGGTCGGTGACCGCCCTCAAGTGCGTGGAGGAGGGGGCCAGGCCGGAGGACTTCCGGCGGCCGGGGCACATGTTCCCCCTGCTGGCCAAGAAGAACGGCGTCCTGGAGCGGGAGGGCCACACCGAGGCCACCGTGGACCTGTGCCGCCTGGCGGGGCTGAAGGCCTGCGGCCTGTGCTGCGAGGTCATGCGGGAGGACGGCACCATGATGCGCACCCCCGAGCTTATGGAGCTCTCGGAGCGCTACGGTCTCACCTTCATCACCATCAAGGACCTGCAAAACTACCGCAAGTGCCACGACCAGCTGGTGGACGAGGTGGCGGTGACCAGGATGCCCACCAAGTACGGCAATTTCGTGGCCCACGGCTTTGTGAACCGCCTCAACGGCGAGCACCACGTAGCCCTGGTGAAGGGGGACATCGGGGACGGGGAGAACGTGCTCTGCCGGGTCCACTCCGAGTGCCTCACCGGCGACACCTTCGGCTCCCTGCGCTGCGACTGCGGCGAGCAGCTGGCCGCCGCCATGGGGCAGATCCAGCGGGAGGGGCGGGGCGTGCTCCTCTACATGCGCCAGGAGGGCCGGGGCATCGGCCTCATCAACAAGCTCCGGGCCTACGAGCTCCAGGAGCAGGGCATGGACACCCTGGACGCCAACCTGGCCCTGGGCTTCGCCGGGGACCAGCGGGAGTACTACATCGGCGCCCAGATCCTCCGCACTCTGGGGGTGAAGAGCCTGCGCCTTCTGACCAACAACCCGGACAAGGTCTATCAGCTCTCTGAGTTCGGCATGGAGATCACCGAGCGGGTGCCCATCCAGATCGAGGCCACCGACTACGACCGCTTCTATCTCAAGACCAAGCAGGAACGCATGGGCCACATCCTGCACTATTAAAAGGAGGATACACGACATGAAGACACTGGAAGGAAAACTGGTCGCCAAAGGCATGCGGGTGGGCATCGTGGCCGCCCGGTTCAATGAGTTCATCACCTCCAAGCTCCTCAGCGGCGCCCTGGACGGCCTGGTCCGCCACGACGTGCGGGAGGAGGACATCCACGTGGCCTGGGTGCCCGGCGCCTTCGAGATCCCCCTCATCGCCTCCAAGATGGCGGGGAGCGGCAAGTACGACGCCGTCATCTGCCTGGGCGCCGTCATCCGGGGCTCCACCAGTCACTACGACTACGTGTGCAATGAGGTCTCCAAGGGCATCGCCGCCGTGGGACTGGACAGCGGCATCCCCGTCCTCTTCGGCGTCCTCACCACCGAGAACATCGAGCAGGCCATCGAGCGCGCCGGCACCAAGGCGGGCAACAAGGGCTACGACTGCGCCCTGAGCGCCATCGAGATGGTCAACCTCATCCGGGAGATCGAGGGCTGAGCCGTTCATCATGATATAAGGAAAGGGGAGACCGGCTGATGGCCGGTCTCCACCTTTTATTTGCCGTTCACCGGGACAAAAACTTTTCGCCCAGCTCCACCCCCGGGTAGCTGGCCTCCGGCGCCCGCCGGACCGCCCGGTTCTGCGTCAGGCGGCCGTCGGAGAGAGCATAGGTCCGCACCCGGCTCTGGTAGACGAAGGTGAGGGTCTCCGGCGTCCAGAGCACCCGGCGCAGCCGGGGGGTGACCACCCCCTGGTTGGGGATGCCCTCCAGCTCTCCGGCAAAGGCCCAGTGCTCCCCCTCACGCCGGAAGAGGAGGACCCCGGCGTCCACCCCCCGGAGGAGGACCACCAGATGGGCCTCGTCGGGGGTGAAGAAGGCCCGGGCGGGATTGGGCGCTGCCTGGAGCTCCCGGTCCGTCCTGCCGGCAGCCTCGTCCACGATCCGCAGGCGGTTGTCCTCGGTGCGCACCGACCACCGCCCGTCGGCGGAGCGGCACCGGGGCCGCTCCACCGGCCAGCCGCCGGCGGGCCGGGCCGGGGCGTCGGGCCGGTCTATGGTCACCCGGATGGTGTCGGTGCGGAAGACGGTCACCTCTTCCGGCGTCAGGCCCAGAACGGGCAGCAGCTCCTCCAGCCGCTCCAGGTCCCCCAGGCCGTGGCAGCCGAAGTACCAGGCCGCCTCCCGGGGCAGGACCTCCGCCGCCGCCCGGAAGTAGTCCCAGTCCACCGGGGAGAGGGAGTGGCCCACGGTAATGACGGTCTCCATGTCTCCCAGGCTCCGGAAGAAGTCCCGGTGGGCCTCCAGGACCCCGGCGGAGTCCTTGGTGAGGGCCCGGTCGCTCTCGGCCAGGTGCCAGAGCACCTGATCCTGGGCCGCCTCGAAGAGCTCCCGCCGCCGCCGGCTCTTCCGGGTGGACCATTCGGGCATGGGGTAGGCGTCGTCGCTGGCCCCCGGCCTGTGGCCCAGGATGAGGGGCTCCGGAGGCCTGCCCCGCTCCCTCCGGCGGCAGCCATGGAGGTAGCACACCGCCTCCCGGGGCACCCCGTAGAGGGTCTCCACGAACTCGGTGTAGTTGAAGCACAGCACCTTCCCGCCCCGGAACATGGCCCGCAGGGGCCGGTCTCCGGTGCCGGGGGCCAGGCCCTCCACCCACCGCCGGAACCGCCCGGGCAGCGCCTCGGCGATGGTCCGCAGCGGGCCGCCCGCCGCCTCCACCGCCAGGAAGAAGTCGGCGGCGGCGGCGTCTTTGTCGTAGGCCCCGAAGTCGTCCAGCCACTGATCCACCAGAAAGCCGCTCCCCAGGGCCTGTCCGTCAAAATGGCCCAGGGCCTCCTCGAAGTCCGCCCAGATGTCCTCCGGGGTGAGGAAGGTCTCCAGGTCCCAGCGCAGCGGGTTCCGTTTCCCCATGGAATCCCGGAAGGCGTAGTAGCTGGACCGCACCCCGTGCATGAGATCGAAGCCGTTGCCCAGAACATAGAGGGTCCGGTCGCGCTTGGGCCGGACCTCCTCCACGGGCACCGTCCGCCAGGCTCCCAGCTTTTCCTCGAACCGGGCCTGCTCCTCCGCCTTCTTTTTCTGCCAGGCCGCGTTTTCCCGCTCCTCCGCCGCCCTCCGGCGGCGCGCCTTCACCGCCGCCCGGCAGTCCGGACAGCGCTTGGGGTCGGCCCAGCCCATGGCCCGGTACCGCTCCTGCTCACAGCGCCGGAACAGAAACTGCCCGCCGCAGTCGGCGCAGATACACACCCGAGTCTCTCCGCCCACGGATGCTCCCCCTCTCTCTGTCAGGTCGCATAAGACCCAAATATAGGAAAAATCGGCAGGCACTCCACGGTGCTTGCCGATTTTTGGCACCCCCGGCGCGACTCGAACGCACTACATTCCGCTTAGGAGTACGGCGTACCATTTCGTAAGTTGTTCATATCATATCTTCCCGTGTTGTTTCTTCGCAAATTGTGCTGCCTGGAGGTAGGTCAATTTGCACAAATTCCCCTGAAATATGCTGCCTTACAACGGCTTTTCAAATGTCGTATTAGCAAGGTATTAG
>CALWYC010000051.1 GCA_944385655.1 uncultured Intestinimonas sp.
GGCTTTCCCCCGGCGGCGCAAGGCCAAAAATGCCGCCGTTTCAGGGTGTCCACGGTACAATTCACATTTTGTTTACGTTTGCTTTCTTGACGAGTACACATCCTGCGGCTATGATAAATATGTATCCTTACGGAAGGAGGCGACGGCCATGAACTTCATACAGCGGCTGCTCTATGGCCGCTATGGCTGGGATCAGCTCAACTTCTGCCTCACCGGAACGGCGCTGGTCCTCTATCTGCTGGACCTGGCCCTGGACCTCTCCGTCCTCTACGTGCTCTATCTCCTGTGCATCGTGGCGGCCCTCTACCGGATGCTCTCCCGGAACTACGCCCGCCGCCGGGCGGAAAACACCAAATTCCTCACGGTGGCCGGTCCGGCCATCCGCTGGTTCAAGCTCCAGCGCACCATCCACCGGGACAAGGAGCACCGGTATTTCAAGTGCCCCAACTGCGGTCAGCAGCTCCGGGTCCCCCGGGGCAAGGGCAAGGTCACCATCACCTGCCGCAACTGCGGCGTATCTTTTGACGAAAAGACATAAAAAAGTCCTGCACCCCGGGTGCAGGACTTTTTTTACTATGTATGGCTTTTAAGCCGTCCAAGCCTCGCAGAGTTCCGCCGTCCGCAGACGGCGGAAAAATTTTTCAGTCTGTTTTTCCCGATGACATGTGCGTCGGGAAAAACTCTGCTCAGGCCGCAAACGTGCGAGCGCAGCGAGTGCGATGCGGCGGCCTGCATCCTCTTCGAGTGCGTGCTTGCACGCACGAGAGTATTAGTAGCAGGCGATGTTGCTGTCGGTACGGGACTCGGTGCCGCCCACCAGCACGCCGTTGTCCAGCCGGACGATCATCTGGCCCCGGCCGAAGCTGGGGGTGGAGAGGTCGGCCCGGATGTCGTGGCCCAGGCGCTGGAGCTTGCGGGCCATCTCCATGCAGAACCGGGTCTCCACGGTGACGGTATTGTCCCGCATCCACTGCCAGCGGGGGGCGTCCAGGGCCTGCTGGGGGTCCAGGTGGAAGTCCACGTAGTTCATGACCACCTGGACGTGGCCCTGGGGCTGCATGTAGCCGCCCATGACGCCGAAGGGACCCACGGCCTTGCCGTCCTTCATCAGGAAGCCGGGAATGATGGTGTGGTAGCTGCGCTTGCCGGGCTTGAGGGCGTTGGCGTCCTTCTCATCCAGGGAGAAGTCGTGGCCACGGTTCTGGAGGGAGACGCCGGTACCGCTCACCACCACGCCGGAGCCGAAGCCCATGTAGTTGGACTGAATGAAGGAGACCATGTTGCCCTCCCCGTCGGCACAGCAGAGGTAGACGGTGCCGCTTTTTGGGGGAATGGAGTGGGTGTAGACCTGGGCGGTGGCCCCGATCTCAGCGGCCCGCTGGGCGCCGTAGGCGGGGTCTAAGAGCCGGTGGTAGTCCAGCTCCATGTGGTCGGGGTCGGTGACATAGCGGAAGGCATCGGCGAAGGCCATCTTCATGGCCTCCAGCTGGCGGTGGTAGGTGAGGGCGCTCTCCTTCTCGGGGAAGTCGAACTCCTTGAGGATGTTGAGGGCCATGAGGGCCACGATGCCCTGGCCGTTGGGGGGGATCTCACAGACCTGGTAGCCGCGGTAGTCCACGGTGATGGGCTCCACCCACTTGGGCTCATAGGCGGCCAGGTCCTCATACCGCAGGTAGCCGCCGAACTTCTTGCTGTCGGCGTCGATCCTCTTGGCGATCTCCCCGGTGTAGAAGGCGGCGGCATCGGTCTCGCCGATGGCCTCCAGGGTGTCGGCGTGGTTGGGCAGGCGGATCAGATCCCCCGCCTCGTAGGGCTTTCCCTCGGGGGTGAAGGTCTTGTACCACTCGTCAAAGACGGGGCCGGTGCAGGTCTTCTGGTACTTCTCAAAGGCCCGCTTCCACATGACGGCCAGGTTGGGAGAACAGGGGTAGCCCTCCCGGGCGTAGCGGACGGCGGGGGCCACGTTCTCCGCCAGGGTCCGGCGGCCGAAGCGCTTCGTCAGCTCGGCCCAGGCCTTGGGGGCGCCGGGCACCGTCACGGGGGTCCAGCCGTAGGTGGGCATCTTGCCGTTTTCATCGCTGCCGTCGGCCAGCAGCTTTTCAATGGAGGCCTCCATGGGGGCGGGACCGCTGGAGTTGAGGCCATAGAGCTTCCGGTCCTTGGCCGACCACACCAGGGCGAAGGCGTCGGAGCCGATGCCGTTGGCGGAGGGCTCCACCACGGTGAGGGCGGCGGCGGCGGCCACAGCGGCGTCCATGGCGTTGCCCCCCTTCTGAAGGGCCTCCAGACCGGCGGCGGCGGCCTGGGGGCTGGAACAGTTCACCATGCCGCCCCGGGCATAGATGGGGTAGCGCTGGGAGGGATAGGGCTGGTAGACGGGATCGAAGGGCGTATACATAGGTCGGCCTCCTTATTTTTTCTGAATAACGCACCATTTCCTGGGGCGCAAAGCGCCCCAGGAAATGGAATGTATCAAAGAACAATCAGCGTTGTTTTTTATAGAAAAGCCTCGCAGAGTTCCGTCGTCCGCAGACGACGGAAGGAAGTGCAGTCTGTTTTTCCCGGCGACATGTGCGTCGGGAAAAACACTGCTCAGGCCGCAAACGTGCGAGCGCAGCGAGTGCGATGCAGCGGCCTGCATCCCCTTCGAGCACGTGCTTGCACGTGCGAGAGAGTCTGTCGACTTTGTCGACAGACTCAATTTCCTGGGGCGCAAAGCGCCCCAGGAAATGAAAAAGGTCCTTATTTCTTGTCGTAGAGGTGGCAGGCCACGAAGTGCCCGGGCTCCTGCTCCACGATGGGGGGCTTCTCCTGGGTGCAGATCTCCATACACTTGGAGCAGCGGGTGTGGAAGGGGCAGCCCTTGGGGGGATTCATGGCGCTGGGCACGTCGCCCTCCAGCACCGACTCGGTGGAGTGCTCCTGGCCGATCTTCAGCCGGGGCACGGCGGCCAGCAGGGAGTCGGTATAGGGGTGGAGGGGGTGGTGGAAGAGCTCCTTGCTCTCGGCCAGCTCGCAGACATTGCCCAGGTACATGACCACGATGCGGTCGCAGAAGTGCTTGACCACGCCCAGGTCATGGGTGATGAAGAAGTAGGTGAGGTGCTTTTCCTCGCTGAGCTCGCCCAGGAGCTGGAGGATCTGGGCCTGGACGGACACGTCCAGGGCGGAGACGGACTCGTCCAGCACCACGAACTTGGTGTCCAGGGCGATGGCCCGGGCGATGCCCACCCGCTGCTTCTGGCCGCCGGAGAGGGCGTGGGGGTAGGAGTAGTAGTGCTCCCGCTTGAGCCCCACCTTCTCCAGCAGCTCCATGGTCTTTTCCTTCCGCACATGGGCGGGGTAGTCGGTGTTGATGACGAAGACCTCTTCGATGGACTTGCCGATGGACTGCCGGGGGTCCAGACTGGCGGCGGGGTCCTGGAAGATCATCTGCATCTCCCGGCGCATGTCCCGCATCTCTTCCCTGGTGAGCTTGCCCAGGTTGATGCCGGTCTCATAGTTGCCGTCCAGCTTGGCCTGGTAGGCCGGGTCCAGGGTGCGCTCGGTGATGGGGAGGATGTCCCTGCCGTGGTAGTCCTGCCAGGCCTTCACCCGGAAGCCCTTGGCGGCCTCCACATGGCCGTGGGCCTCCGCCCGGGCGGCCTCCATCTTCTCCTCCAGGGCCTGGTCGGCCTTGCCGGCCACCCGGGCCTCCTCGTACTGCTTCTCCAGGTCCCGGAACCTTTTGATGGCGGCGGAGGCGGCGGCGGTCTCCTTCTGGGCCTTGTCGAAGAGGGCCTGGACCTCGGGGAGGTCCTTGCACAGGATGAGGGAGCCCACGGTCCGGGAGCCCTCCCGGAGCTGCCGGGAGGCGTCCTTCCGGAGCTCCTTGGACTTGAACTCCAGGGCGCTGAGCTTCTTCTGGAGGGCGGCCTCCTTTTTGACCTCCTGGTTGGTGCCCAGGGCGGAGAGGGCGTCGATCTCTTTTTTGAGGGCCTCCGCCTTCTGGTCCACCTCCAGGGACTTCTGGTAGAACTCCCCGGCCTTCTTCTGGTATTCGGGCAGCTTGGCGATCTCCTTGGCCAGGTACTTGGGGCACATCTCGTCCCGGGTGCGGCCGTGGTAGATGCAGGCGCCGCTGGTCTGGGGGTAGAGCTGGAGGATGACCCGGCCCAGGGTGGACTTGCCGCAGCCCGACTCGCCCACCACGCCGAACTTCTCCCCCTCGTAGATGGAGAAGGACACGTCCTCCAGGGCCTTGATGCTCACGCCCCGGCGGACGGGGAAGTATTTTTTCAGCTTCTTGAGCTCCAGAAGCACCTTTCTCTCGTCACTCATTTCCCGCGCTCCTCCTCCACTTTATGGCAGCTGACCGTATGGCCGGGCTCGATCTCCAGCTCGGCGGGGACCTCCGTCCGGCACCGCTCGGTGGCGTAGGGGCAGCGGGGGTGGAACCGGCAGCCGCCGATCTCTTCGGTGATGTTGGGGAAGGTGCCGGGGATGGGCTGGATGTCGAAGTCGTCCTCGTCCACGTTGGGCACCGCCTTCATGAGGCCCACGGTGTAGGGGTGGAGGGGCTTGGCGAAGATGGCCTCGATGCTGCCCTCCTCCACCTTCCGGCCGGAGTAGAGGATGATGACCCGGTCGGCGATCTCGGCCACCACGCCCAGGTCGTGGGTGATGAACAGGATGCCGGTGCTCACGTCCTTCTTGAGCTTGTTGAGGAGGACCAGCACCTGCTTCTGGATGGTCACGTCCAGGGCGGTGGTTGGCTCGTCGGCGATGAGGAGGCTGGGCTCCACCGCCATGACCATGGCGATCATGATGCGCTGGCGCAGGCCGCCGGAGAGCTGGAAGGGGTACTGCTTCATCCGGGTCTCCGGGTTGGCGATGCCCACCTTCTCCAGGTAGGTGACGGCCACCTTCCAGGCCTCCTCCTTGCTGAGGCCCTTGTGGAGGCGCAGGCCCTCGGTGAGCTGCCGGCCGATGGTGAGGAGGGGGTTGAGGGCGGTCATGGGCTCCTGGAAGATCATGCCCATCTGCTTGCCCCGGAGGGCGTTGCGCTCCTTGGGGGAGAGCTCGGTGAGCTCCTGGCCGTTCAATTTGATGCTGCCCGACACCACCCGGCCGTTGTTGGGCAGCAGGTCCATGACGGACAGGGTGGTGACGCTCTTGCCGCAGCCCGACTCGCCCACCATGCACACCGTCTCGTTCTCGTTGATATCGAAGGAGATGCCCCGGAGGACCTCATATTCCTTTTTGCCGATCCGGAAGGTGGTGACCAGATCCTTCACCTCAAGCACTTTTCCCATACGGAATGTTGCCTCCTTCAGCTGTATCCTGAGGTCCGGCCTCCGCCGGGGCGGAGGGCAGACCTCAGGACACAATCTCTTGTGTCCTGAGCGGCCGGCCCGGCGGGCGGAGCGCCCGCCGGGGGGCCGGTGATGTACGCAGAGCCTTCAGCCGGCGATCTGGAAATCCTTCACATAGAAGGTGCCGCCGGCGTCCAGGGTGATGTTGGTGTACTGGTTGCTGTAGCAGAAGAGGTTGGTGGAGTTGTAGATGGGCTGGACATAGGCCTCGTCCTGGAGCACCGCGTTGCAGCTGAGCAGGTTCTCGGTGCGGACGGCGGTGTCAGAGGTGGTCTTGCTGGCGTCGATGTAGCCGTCCACCAGGGCCCAGTCGTCGGCGTCCAGGCGCACCCGGCGCTGGCCGTTCACGGAGTGGAAGTTAGGCTCCATGAGCTCGGAGCCGTCCCGGGTCACGTTGGACCAGGCGGCCAGGGTGATGTCGAAGCGGTCATCCACCTTGCTCTCGGTGAGCCAGGCAGACCAGTCCATGTTCTCGATGTGCACGTTGTTGAAGCCGGCGCTGGTCAGGTTGGACTGGAAGTACTCACCCATCTGGGCGTAGACGGGGGTGGAGGGCACCAGGAAGCAGATCTCCTCGTCGGCCCAGCCGGGGTGGGCGTCCAGGATGGCCTTGGCCCCCTCGGGGTCGTAGGCGATGTTGTGCTCCTCGGCGGAGGGATCATAGCCGAAGATCTTGGGGCCGATGACGGAGTTGGCCACCTCGGCATAGCCCTGCATCATGTACTCCACATAGCCCTCCTTGTCGATGGCCTTGGCAATGGCGGTGCGGAAGTCCTTCTCGGCCATGATGGGGTTGATGGAGGAGTCGGAGCGGAGGGCCAGGTAGTAGATCTGAGCGGCCTCGGAGGTGGCGACGGTGAGGGCGGAGTTGTTCTCCACCCGGGAGAGCTGCTCCACGCTGATCTTGGGCATGAAGTCGGCCTCGCCGGTCTCCATCCGGGACACGGCGGTGGACTCATCGGAGATGATGGTCATGGTCACGTCCTTGATGGCGGGCTTCTCGCCCCAGTACTCGTCGTTCCGGGTGAGGACCACGTTGGAGCCGGACACGCTGCTCACGAACTTGTAGGGGCCGGTGCCGCAGGGGTCCACCATCAGGTCCTGGTTCTGCTGGGCGGTGGGGGAGACGATGGCGGAGTTGGTGTGGGCCAGCTTGGCGGTGAACACGCCGTCCTCATAGAGGAGGTGGAAGACGATGGTGTACTCGTCGGGGCACTCCATGGTGTCGATGGAGTTGGCGATGGAGGCCCGGGCGGAGCCGAAGTCCGGGTCCTTGATGAGGTCGAAGGTGTACTTCACGGCCTCGGCGTTGAAGGGGGTGCCGTCGTGGAAGGTGACGCCCTCCCGCAGCTTCACGGTGACGGTGAGGCCGTCCTCGGAGTACTCGGGCATGTCGGCGGCCAGCAGGGGCTCATACTCGTCGGTCTCGGTGCTGATGCGGTAGAGGGTCTCGTAGATCTGGGCGTTCACATAGGTGGAGGCGGAGTCGTTGGTGCGCAGGGGGTCGAAGCCGGTAAAGGGGGCGGTGAGGGCGATGTTGAACATCTTGCCCTCGGCGGCGGCGGTGTCGCCGCTGCCGGTGGCGGCGGGCGTGGAGGGGGTGGTACTGCCGTCGCAGCCGGCCAGCAGGGAAACGGCCAGAGCACAGGCCGCAGCCAGGCTGAGCAGCTTCTTCCAGGACTTCATAGTGCTTCTCTCCTTCTTTTCATTTCTCGTTATATGTCGTCCTTCCGGGCGGTCATATCAATCCTTCAGGCTGGGGTCCAGAATATCCCGGAGCTTATCCCCTAGGATGTTGAAGCAGATCACCGTCACCATGACGGCAATGCCGGGGACGAAGATGAGGCTGGGGGCATCCCAGAGGAACTTCTTGCCCGCGGCGATCATGCCGCCCCACTCGGGCTGGGGCGGGGTGACGCCCATGCCCAGATAGCTCAGGGTGGAGATGGAGATGATGGAGGTGGCCATGCGCATGGTGGCGATGACGATGATGACGGGCAGGCAGTTCTTGAGGATGTGGACGAAGATGATGCGGGAGTCCTTGGCGCCCAGGCTGCGGGTGGCCATGATATAGTCCTCCTCCTTGACCTGGAGGACCTTGCCCCGGACCATCCGGGCAAAGGAGGGGATGGACCAGATGCTGATGGCCAGCATGGCGTTGAAGGTGTTGACGCCCAGCATGGCGATGATGAGCATGGCCAGCAGGATGCCGGGGAAGGTGAAGAGGAGGTCCATGACGCGCATGATGGGGTTGTCCAGCCGCTTGTAATAGCCGGCCAGCAGCCCGCACACCACGCCCACCACCAGGCCCATGAGGGTGGAGAAGAAGCCCACCATCAGGGAGACCCGGCCGCCGTAGAGGAGGCGGGAGAACACGTCCCGGCCGTACTCGTCGGTGCCCAGGTAGTGGCCGGGCACATACTGCTGGCTCTCGTCATAGTCGGGGTCGTTGGGGTCGGTGACCACCGTCCACTGGGCCCAGAAGCCGGGGCGCAGCTTGATGGCCGGGTTCTGCTCCTCGTAG
This sequence comes from uncultured Intestinimonas sp., assembly GCA_944385655.1. Taxonomy (GTDB): domain Bacteria; phylum Bacillota; class Clostridia; order Oscillospirales; family Oscillospiraceae; genus Intestinimonas. The sequence goes on from CALWYC010000051.1 coordinate 7,879, forward strand.
CCGAAGGGGGCGATCTTCGGGGCCAGGACCACCGCCACGATCTCTATGATCAGAATGACGAAGCAGAGGGTGGCCAGCTTGTTCTGGAAGAGCTTCCGGAAGGCCACCACGAAGGGGTTGCCGTGCTTGTTGTCCATCGTGTGTCCCTCCTTATTCGTAGCTGATGCGCGGATCGATGACACAGTAGAGGAGGTCCACGATCAGGTTGATGACGATGAAGATGGTGGCGATGACCAGCACCGTGCTCTGGACCACGGGGTAGTTGCGGTTGTTGATGGCGGTGATGAGGTAGGTGCCCACGCCGTTGATGACGAAGACCTGCTCGGTGATGATGGCGCCGCCCAGCAGGCCGCCGAAGCTGGTGCCGAACTGGGTCACCAGGGGGATGAGGGCGTTGCGGAGGGCGTGGCCGAAGATGATGGTCTTTTTCTTCAGGCCCTTGCTCTTGGCGGTGCGGATGTAGTCGGACTGGAGCACGTCCAGCATGGCGGAGCGGCCGATGCGGGTGAAGCTGGCCACGGTGGCGGTGCTCAGGGCGATGGCGGGGAGGATGGCCTCCTTGAAGCCGGTGGGGGTCCAGAAGAAGTGGGTCATGCCGCCGGTGGGCAGCCAGCCCAGCTTCACGGCAAAGACGTACATCAGCAGGGTGCCCAGCAGGAAGTTGGGGATGGAGATGCCGATGAGGGAGCCGGTGGTGAGGATGTTGTCGGCCAGCTTGTCCTTCTTCAGGGCGGTGACGATGCCGCAGGGGATGCCCACCAGCACCGCGATGATGATGCTGGCCGTGGCCAGGTTCAGGGTGTTGGGCAGGCGGACCAGGATCTCCTCCAGAATGGGCTGCCGGGTGGTGTAGGAGGTGCCCAGGTTCAGGGTGAGCAGGTTCCGCAGATAGATGAGGTACTGCACCAGGAAGGGCTTGTCCAGCCCCAGACTGGCCCGGACCACCTCGATGTCGGCGTCGGTGGCGCTGGGTCCGGCCACCATGGCCGCCGGGTCGCCCGGGGCGATGTATAGGCTGGCAAAGACGATGAAGCTCATGCCCAGCAGCAGCAGGAACATCAGCAGGATCCGCTTGATGACGTATCTTCGCATGTCGACGCCTCCCGAGAGATGAGCGCCCACGGTCCGCCACTGGCGGTCAACCGTCGGCAAGAATCCCCTTAATGATAAGCCTCTGCCCTCTTTTTTGCAACACTTTACAGCGTCAGATTGTTAAAGTTTCCATTTTTCACAAAAAGCATGGGATGTTTCTGTCTTTTTTTGGTGAGCGCGTTCATTTTTTGCCGCAGCTCCTTGTAATTTCCCGGTCTTCGCCGTCCAGGCTTTGGGACTTTTCGACAAATTGAGTCTTCCATCTCCCTCCGACATCGTTTATAATGTTCCCAACAGATCAAAAACCAGGGCCGGTCCCCGCCGGCCCGGAGGAGGTCCTCCATGGAGGCATTGAAGCGGGAAGCCCTGGCCTTTGCCCGGGCGCTTCAGGATATGTATCTGGAAAAGCGGGACATCCCCGGCCTGCTGGCCGTGATGGACCCGGAGGTGACCTGGATGGGCAGCGGCGGCGTGGCGCCCAGCCGGGGCCGGGCGTCGGCGGAGGCCACCCTCCGGGCGGAGCTGCGGGAGTACCCCGGTCTCTTCCTCATCACCGAGTCCAGCCTGGACCCCATCCCCCTCTCGGAGGACGTGTGTCTGGTCACCGGGCGGCTCTCCGCCCGGCCGGTGGAGGGGGCCGACGTGGCCGGCCTGCGCTGGCGGGTGACCATGGTGTGCGCCCGGAGCGGACAGGGCATGCGCCTGACCCATCTGCACCTGTCCGCCCCGGACCGGGACCAGGCCTGGGGAGAGCACTACGTCCGGGCGCGCACCCTGCGGGAGCAGGAGCGGCTGCGGCAGCGGGTGGACCGGGCGGAGCGGAGCCTGGAGGAGCGCAGCCGGGAGCTGGAGGACCTGATGGACCACATCCCCGGCGGCATGCACCAGTGCCGGGCCGACGCCGGCCTCACCTTCCTGGGCATCAGTCCCAGCTTCCTCAAGCTGTGCGGCTACAGCCGGGAGGAGCTGCGCACCCGGTTCCGGGGGCAGCTCATGGAGCTCATCTCCCCCCAGGACCGGCCCCACGTGCTCCGGCAGCTGGCCGAGCGGGAGAAGGGGGCCGACCTGGAGCTGGAGTACCGCATCCAGCGTGGGGACGGCCGGACGGTGTGGCTCCTCTCCCGGGGCACCGTCCACCCCGGCGCCGACGGCCGGGACACCATCTACAGCGTGGTGCTGGACGTGACCCGGCGCAAGCACATGGAGGAGGACCTGCGCCTCTCCCTGGAGCGGCACCAGATCATCATGGACCAGACCAGCGACGTCATCTTCGAGTGGGACATCCGGGGCGACCGGCTCCACTGCTCCCCCAACTGGGAGAAGAAGTTCGGCTATGTCCCCCTCAGGGGCCATCTGGCCCAGCACATCCGCAGCACCGGCAACATCCACCCCGACGACCGGGAGGCCATGCTGGCCGCCATGAACAACCTCACCGCCGGCACCGCCTACGCCGAGCTGGAGCTGCGGCTGCGGAACAAGCTGGGCAACTACCTGTGGTGCCGCATCCGGGCCACGGTGCAGACCGACGCCGCCGGCGTCCCCATCAAGGTGGTGGGGGTCATCGCCGACATCGACGCCGACAAGCGCCACCAGCAGCAGCTCCTGGACCAGGCCTCCAAGGACGCCCTCACCGGCCTTCTGAACCGCTCCACCCTCCAGTCCCGGGTGGAGGCCCACCTGATGGACAGCATCGGCCCCCACGCCCTCATGATCATGGACCTGGACGGCTTCAAGTCCATCAACGACTGCTTCGGCCACATGTGCGGGGACGCCGTCCTCTCCGACGCCGCCGCCGCCCTGCGCCGGGTCTTCCGCCGGGGCGACGTGCTGGGCCGCATCGGCGGGGACGAGTTCCTCATCTTCCTCCCCGACGTGGGCAGCCGGGAGACCGCCGGCCGGAAGGCCGCCGAGCTCCTCTCCGCCATCGCCGGCATCTCGGTGGGCGACGCCGCCCGCCTCTCCTGCAGCGTAGGGGTGGCCATGGCCCCCGCCGACGCCACCGACTACGACCAGCTCTACCAGCTGGCCGACCAGGCCCTCTACCAGGTGAAGAAGACAGGGAAGGGGAGCTACGCCTTCGCCCAGGCCGGCGCCGTCCCCCAGTCCCAGGCCCCGGCGGCCTCCGCCGTCAACCGCACCATCGACTCCGAGGTGGGCGACCTGGACCAGGTCCTCTCCCGGTACGCCATGCGCATGCTCTACACCTCCTCCGACATCCACACCTCCCTGTGGAAGATGCTGGAGATCGCCGGCCGGGCCTGCGACGTCAGCCGGGCCTACATCTTTGAGAACAGCCCCGACGGCCGCATCTGCCGCAACACCTTCGAGTGGTGCGCCGAGGGGGTGGAGCCCCAGATCAGCACCCTCCAGCACTGCGTCTACGAGGAGATGGGGGACTACCACCGGAACTTTGACGAAAACGGCATCTTCTGCTGCCGGGACATCCGGGACCTGCCTCCGGAGAACTACCGGGACCTGGCCCGGCAGGGCATCGTCTCCATGCTCCAGTGCGCCATCCGGGACGAGGGGAAGATGATCGGCTTCATCGGCTTCGACGAGTGCCGGGTCAACCGGGTGTGGACGGACGGCCAGGCCCGGGCCCTCTCCCTGGTGGCCAGCCTGCTGGGCAACCAGCTGGTGAAGGAGCGGCTCCGGGAGCGGCTGGCCCTGGCCGAGCGGGAGCTCTCCCAGCTCCAGAGCGCCGCCGCCCCCCGGCGCTGACCGCCTGTCTGTCCGTTCGGACCGTCTGTCCCCATTTTGTGGACAGGCGGTCCTCTTTTTTGTATACTGAGGGCGAAAGGAGGGGACAGCCATGGACGTGAAGGTGCGTATCGACCCCGCCGCCCCGGGCCTCTCGGTGACCATCACCGCCCCGGCCATGACCGATGAGGTCCGGGCCCTGGCCGCCCGGCTCTCCCACCGGGAGGCCCTCCTCCTGGCCTGGGACGGGGAGACCGCCGTCCCCCTCCGGGGGGAGGACATCCTCCGCTGCTACGGGGAGGACAAGGGGGTGAGGGTCCAGACCGTCCGGGGCGTCTACGACCTGCGGGAGCGGCTCTACGAGCTGGAGGGGAAGCTGGACCGGCACGCCTTCGTCCGCATCTCCCACTCGGAGATCGTCAACCTGAAAAAGGTCACCGCCCTGGACCTCTCCCTCACCGGCACCATCCGCATGACCCTGGCCGGGGGCACGGTGTGCTATGTCTCCCGGCGGTACGTCAAGAAGATCAAAGAGGCTCTGGGCCTCTGAAAGGAGGGATCACCATGCTGTTCGACAACAGAACACAGGCCCTGCGCCGTGCCCTCGCGGGAGGGCTGGCGGGCGTGGCCGCCCACCTGCTGCTGGGCTATCTGCTGGGCTCCATTTCCCTGTTCGGGCCCGCCCGTTTTAGGGGCTTTGTCTTCCCCAACTGCAATTTCCGCTTTCAACCGGAATGGCTGGGGGTGCTTGTGTCCTTCGCGCTCTTTGCCCTGTTCGGGGCAGAGCTTGGGATCGCCACCCTGCCCTTTGCCGGGACCGGACGGGCGCTGGTGAAGCGCACTCTGGTCCACTTCCTGACCATGGCGGCTACCGTGGCCCTTTGGGCGGGCCTCAACGCCGGTGCAGAGGGGACGGCACTGCTCCTGGCCCTGCTGGCGGTATTCTACGCCCTGATCTGGCTGGGGCGCTGGGTGGGCTGGTACGCCGAGGTGGCCGCCATCCGGGAAAAGCTGGGCCTCTCCCCGGGCCCCTCCCCCCTGAAGTGGAAGGAGACCCTGCCCTATGTCCCCTTCGCCCTCCTCCTCTGCCTCCTGCTCCCCGCCGGCCTCTCTTTCTTCGACGCCCCAGACGTGCCGGTGCTCACCGGCCTCGTCTACCTCTACCTGCTCCTCCCCGTGGGCAGCTTCTGCTCCGGCCTCTCCCTGGCCCGGCGGCAGGGCTTCTGCCCCCTCTATCCCCCGCTGTGCGCCCTCTGCTTCCTGGCCGCCGTCGGCCTGGTCTACAACGCCAGCGCCCTTCCCTTCTGCGCCGTGGCCCTCTGCGCCGCGCTGCTGGGGGAGCTGGCCGGCTGGCTCGCCCGACGGCGCAGAGGGGGGTGATAATATGTGGGAACTGCTGCTCCTTTTCTGGGGCCCACTCCTGGCCGCCTTTGGGACAGAAGTTCTCCTCTGTCGCCTCACCCGGCGGCGGGGACAGGTCCTGCGGCTCCTCCCCGTGTGCGCCATGGTCCTGCCCGCCTACGGCATCTGGGACGCCTGGGCCGCCCAAAGCTTCTTCTGGGAATTGGGCGTCCTCCTGTGGGTCGGCATCGGCGCTGCCATCCTGCTGGGGCTGCTGGCCGGGTGGCTACTGGGACGGCGGAACCGAAAGGAGGACCGGACATGAAACAGAGACTGACCAGACTGGCCAAGCTGTACGGCGTCCTCTGGGTCCTGACGACGGCCTCCTTCTGGCCCTTCTACCAAAACAGCCAGATGGCCCTGTTCCACATCATCCTCATCCAGTACATTGCCTTTCCGGCGGTGACCTTCCTCCTCTCCATCCTCATCGGAAGAGAGCCCCTTCCGGTCCGGTATCTCTGCCTGGTACCGGTGTGCTTCTCCCTGGCCCACATGCTCTGCACCCTGCTCACCCTGTCCCTGTCCCAATATCTCCTGGCCGGCGTGGCATCCGTTCCGGAGCTTCCGGAGTTTCTCGCCGTCGTCCTCCTCTCGGGAGCCGGCCTGCTGCTGGGAAGGCTCCTGGGCTGGCTGTGCAGAAAGCTGCGGGCAAAATAGGGCGGGCGCTGTGGGGTGCGGCTTTCCAGACGCGCCCTACGAACAGCGCAGTTCTGTGTTGGCACGTCGGGCGGCTGATAGCCGCCCCTCCCCCACGACCACAGCGCTTTTCGTAGGGGCGGATATCATCCGCCCGCAAAACCTTCCCCCTTCCGGGGGGAAGGCGGCGGCGTCAGCCGCCGGATGAGGGGAAGCTTACGGCGTGGTTTGGCGCGCCGAGGTCGTCGCGCC
>CALWYC010000052.1 GCA_944385655.1 uncultured Intestinimonas sp.
AAGAGCAGGTCCTCCGGGGTGTCGACGAGGACGGAGGCGCCGTGGGCCGTCAAAAAGTCCCGGCTCCGGAAGCCCCAGGTCACCGACAGACAGGGGAGACCGGCGTTGGCCGCCGTCTGAATATCCACGTCGGAGTCTCCCACATAGACACACCGCTCCGCCGGGACACCCAGCTCGGCGACGCACAGGTCCACCAGATCCCGGGCGGGCTTTTTCAGGGTGCCGGGGCGCTCGCCGATGGCCACAGGGAGGAGGTCTCCAAAGTGCTCCCGGCAGAGCGCCTTGACCGCGCCGTCAAATTTATTGGATACCACTGCCGCTTTACAACCGTTGTCCCGCAGTGCTTTGAGCAGGTCAATGATGCCAGGATAAGGGCCGGTCTGATCCTGCATATGCAGCATATAATCCTGCTTGAACCAGGCCAGGCAGTCCAGGACCAAGGCCTCGTCGGTCCCGGCGGGCACCGCCCGGCGGATGAGCTTTTCCACTCCGTTTCCAACGAACTGCCGGACCTCATCCAAGGTCCGCTCCGGCAGGCAGAAGTGGTCCAGGGCCCGGTTGGTACTGGCGGCCAGGTCGTCCAACGTGTTGAGAAGGGTACCGTCCAGATCGAAGATCACCGCGTCACAGCGCATCATGTTTGCATTTCTCCTTTGTTGTGGCCCGGGCGGACACCGGCGCATAGCATGGTACAACGATGAGAAAGGGGGAACCGCCATGCCTCTGCCTGTGCTTCCTTACGACCGGAAGGCCGCCCTCCGGTACGCCCACCGCTGGGCATACAGCCGGAATCCGGCCTACTACGACTATGAAAATCTGGGGGGAGACTGTACGAACTTCGCCTCCCAGTGCCTGTACGCCGGTACCGGCGTCATGAATTTTACCCCCACATTTGGGTGGTACTACCTGGACGCCAACCAAAAATCCCCCTCCTGGACTGGCGTCCCCTATTTTTACAACTTCCTCACCCGGCGGGAGGAGAGCAGAGGTCCCTTCGGCGTGGAGACCGACATGGAGGGCATCGAACCGGCGGATTTCGTCCAGCTCCGGTTCCGGGGCGCCACCTTCGGCCACACGCCGGTGGTGGTGTCGGTGGGGGAGCCGGCCACCCTGGAGAACATCCTGGTGGCCGCCCACAGCTACGACGCCGACTGGCGGCCGCTGAGCACCTATTTCTTTGAGGAGATCCGCTTTCTCCATGTTTTGGGGGCCTATCCGCCGGAGCTCTCGCCGCCGTCCGGGCCCTGACCGCCGGGTTTGGCCGCCTTCTTCCGGCGGACCTTGGAGAGGGGCGTGGCGCTGGCCGCCATGCGCAGCTCGGCGTTGTCCACGTGGGTGTAGATCTGGGTGGTGTTCAGGTTCTCGTGGCCCAGTACCTCCTGGAGGGTGCGCACGTCCACGCCGTTCTGGAGCATCAGGGTGGCCGCTGTGTGCCGCAGCTTGTGGCTGGAGTACAGCGAGGCGTCCAGGCCGGCCTTTTTCAGGCGCTGCTTGACCATATAGTGGACGGCGTCGGTGGTCATCCGGGTGTGCCGGCGGGTCAGGAACAGGGCGTTCCGGTCCACCGCGGCGCTCTGGCTGCGCTCGGCCAGCCAGTCGTCCAGGGCCGCCCGGCAGGCGCCGTTGAGGAAGATCATCCGCTCCTTGTTGCCCTTGCCCAGCACCCGCAGCTGCTCCTCCCGGACGTCGGTGAGATTGAGGCCCACCAGCTCCGAGATCCGCAGGCCGCAGTTGAGGAACAGGGTCAGGATACAGTAGTCCCTGGCCCGGTTGGGCTCGTCTACAGCTTCCAGAAGCTGGATGCTCTCGTCCAGGGTCAGGTACCGGGGCAGGGATTTCTTCAGCCGCGGGGCGTCCAGATCCTGCATGGGATTCTCGCTCATCAGCTTGGCCTTGCTGGAGAGGTACTTATAAAAGGAGCGGATGGCGGCGATCTTCCGGGCACGGGCGGAGGGCTCCAGACCAAAGCCGGAGGAGGGGCTGTTGGCGTGCTTGATCCGATCCCGGCTGAGGTAGTTCATGTAGCTGTAGACGTCGCTGAGGGTAACGGAGCGGGCCAGATCCAGATCCAGGTCGTCAATGGAGATCTGGTCCAGCTCGGCGGTCCGGGGCGCCAGACCGCGCTCCAGCTTGATGTAGCGGAAGAAGTTGCGCAGGTCCAGATAGTATTCGTCCGCGGTTTTTTTGGAATGGCCCTGAATGGTCTCATGGTAGACCAGGAAGTCCCGCAGCAGCTTGGGCGCGTCCCATTTATAGTCGTTTCGGTCCATAGCCTCCCTCCAACTCAACAAAATTTTTATTTTGTTGAGTAAAGGATAGCCCCCCCTTTCGCCAGACGGCCCAGGAGCCATTTCGGCCTCCTGGGCCCGATGCTGTGTTTGGAATCATACATATATAAATCAATGAACAAGGAACGTCGATGCGGTGTTAGGTCAGAACGGCGGCCAGGGCCTCCCGGATATTTTTCACCCGGATGAGCTGGAGGCCTTCCGGCTCCTGGAACCGGGCGCTGTTCCGGGCCGGGATCAGGCACTGCGTAAAGCCCAGCCGGCGCACCTCGCTGAGCCGCTGTCCCAGCGCGCTCACGGACCGCAGCTCACCGGTCAGGCCCACTTCGCCGATGGCCGCCAGGCTGCCCGGCACGCTCTTGTCCCGGAAGCTGGACGCCATGGCGATGATGGCCGCCAGATCGGCGGCGGGCTCGTCCAGGCTCAGGCCGCCGATGACGTTGATATAGGCGTCACAGCCACTGACCATGAGCCCGCCCCGCTTTTCCAGCACCGCCAGGAGCAGCATGGCCCGGTTGTAGTCAAAGCCGTTGCTGGTCCGCCGGGCGTTGCCGTAGCCGCTGGGCGCCAGCAGAGCCTGGACCTCGGCCAGAATGGGCCGCACGCCCTCCATGACACAGGTGACGCAGGTCCCCGGGGTGTCCAGCGGCCGGCCGGCCAGCAGGGTCTCCGACGGGTTGGGCACCTGAGTGAGACCGCTGTCGGCCATCTCAAAGACGCCGATCTCATTGGTAGCACCAAAACGGTTTTTCGCCGCTCGCAGGATGCGGTAGGACATGTGGGGCTCCCCTTCAAAGTAGAGTACGCAGTCCACCATGTGCTCCAGCACCTTGGGGCCGGCGATAGAGCCCTCCTTGTTCACATGTCCGATGACGAACACGGTGACCCCCTGCCCTTTCGCCAACTGCATGAGGGCCATGGTGCACTCCTTCACCTGGGCCACGCTGCCCGGGGCGCTGGTGTTCTCCCCGTGGTACGTGGTCTGGATGGAGTCCACGATGAGCACGTCGGGCCGCAGCTCGGCCACCGATTCCATAATGTCCTCCAAGTCAGTCTCGGCCAGCAGGTAGAGTGCATCGCTCCCCACGCCCAGCCGGTCGGCCCGGAGCTTGATCTGCCGCTCCGACTCCTCACCGGAGACGTAGAGCACCTTGGAGCTCTGGCACAGGCTCTGGCAGATCTGGAGCATCAGGGTAGACTTGCCGATGCCGGGAGCGCCGCCCACCAGCACCAGGGAGCCCTGGACCGCTCCCCCGCCCAGCACCCGGTCCAGCTCGCTCAGACCGGTCTGAAACCGGAGCTCGTCGCTGGTCTCCACCTCTCCGATGGGCTTGGGGCGGTTCAAGGGCATACCCCGGACGGCGCTCCTGGCCGGGGCGGAGGCCGCGCGCTTTTTGGGCTCCGCCGGCTGCTCCACCACCGTGTTCCAGCTGCCGCAGGCGGGGCACTTCCCCACCCATTTGGGGGTCTCATTTCCGCATTCCGTACAGTAAAATACCGTTTTCGACTTCAAAATTGGTCCACTTCCCTTTCTAGGTCCCCTCCTGGGGGATGGGCGTCAAAAGCGCGCTGGCCAGGGCGGCGGCCAGCTTGGTCTGGTACCCGGCGGTGCGCAGCAGGGCGTCCTCCTCCGGGTTGGACAGGAACCCGCACTCCACCAGGATGGCGGGGCAGGTGATGTGGTCCATCAGATAGACCGCCCCGGGCAGCTTGGCCGCCTGACGGGTATTTTCCGGGTCCAGGGCCTGCCGCAGGATCTCCTGGGCGTGCCGGGCCAGGGCCCCGCTGCTTTCCGCGTCGGCGTAAAAGACCTGGGCACCGTGGTAACGGCTGCTGCCGGCATAGGTGTTCTGGTGGATGCTCACCAGCAGGGCGTTGGGGATGGCCTCCACCATTTCCGCCCGGTTGCGCAGGTCGGAGGCCTTCTTCTCCCGCAGGGTCTGGGCGTCCGGGTCGTGGAGGGAGACATCCTCGGTGCGCAGCAGCACCGTGTCCACCCCATAGAGGGCCAGAACGGTGTCCAGCCGAAGCGCAATGGCCAGGTTGAGGCCGCTTTCCACCGTCCCGGCGGACGATACCGCGCCGCCGTCCTCCCCGCCGTGCCCGGCGTCGATGACCACGGTGGTGCCCCGGAGCCGGGGCGGACCGGCCAGCGCGGTGACGGCCTCCCCTCCTCCCCTGCCGAGCCGGACGGTCAAAGCCGTCAGCAGCAGAGTTGCGGCCAGGACAAAGGTGCCTATCCCCTGCCAGGAACCGTCCTTTCTGGTCCTCATACCCACATCCCCCCTCCCGGCAATCTATGCCGAAAGAAGAGGCGATATGCTCAGGCGGGCTGGACGGCGGACGCCGTTCGCCTGCCCAGGATGCGTTTGATGGTGAGCAGATAGACCGCCACCGATACGGCAGTACCGCCGAAATCGGCAATGGGTCCGGTAAAAAAGACGGCCTGGGCGCCGAAGAGGGCGGGCAGCACGAACAGGCTGACGAAATAGAGGCCCTTCCGCCAGAAGGACAGGGGCAGCGAGGCACGGACCACGCCCATGCCGGTAAAGCCATCCACGATGGTGTACTGGACGCCCAGGGGGATGATGCCCAGGGTGAAGATGCGGATGGCCCGGGAGGCCATAGCCACATACGCCGGGTCCCGGGTGAAAATGAGGACGAAGACTTGAGGGATCAGCTGGGCCACCAGGAAGAAAACCGTGGTAAAGAGCAGACACAGCAGGACGATGTACTTTTGGGCCTCCAGCACCCGGTCCGGTCGCCGGGCGCCGTAGTTGAAGCCCAGGATGCTCTGGGTACCGCCGGTGATGCCGCCCAGGGGCATGGTGACCATGAGCATGAAGCTCTGCATGATGGTGGCGCAGGTGACCAGCATGTCCCCCTCCCCTGCTCCGCCGTAGCGCTGAAGGAGGGCGTTCATGGCGATGATCATCACATTGTCCATGGCGATGATGAGGAAGGAGGTGAGGCCGACGGTGAGGACGGAGCGGACGGTCTTGAACCGGTAGCCGCCGAAGGTGATGCGCACCGGCGGACGCCGCCCGAAGAGGAAGAGGAGCACATAGGCACAGGAGGCCATCTGGGAGAGCACCGTGGCCAGGGCGGCGCCCCGGACCCCCATATCCAGCAGGAAGATAAAGACCGGGTCCAGGGCGATGTTGAGCACCGCCCCCAGCAGGACGGAGCGCATGGCGGCATTGGCGAAGCCCTGGCAGACAATGAACTGGTTGAGGCCGGAGGACAAAAGGGCGAAGACCGTGCCCATGAGGTAGATGGTGATGTAGGCGTTGGCGTAGGGGAAGGTGACGGGGCTGGCGCCGAACCACATGAGGAGCTTTTCCCGGAGGAGCAGAGAGGCGGCGGTCAGCACTGCGGAGAGGAGGAGCAGCATGAGAAAGCAGTTGGCCAGGATGCGCTCTGCGGCCTCCCGGTCCCCCTCTCCCAGCCTGATGCTCATGAGCGGCGCGCCGCCCACTCCCACCAGAAAGGCAAAGGCCCCTATCAGTGTGACGATGGGACCGCAGATGCCCACGCCGGCCAGGGCGGTGTCGCCGATCTCCGGGATGTTGCCGATGTACATGCGGTCCACGATGCTGTAAAAGACGCTGACGAACTGGGCCAGCATGGAGGGCAGGGCCACCCGCAGCACCAGGGAACGGACGGGATCTCTGCCCAGGTCATTTTCACGCTTCAAAGCTCTCTCTCCTAAATGGGTTTCTCTGTCGCCCGATTCGGTGGACCCCATGATACCATAACAACAGCTGTTGATATTATACCATAGGCGATCCGAAAAAGTAAACAGGGGCCGCCGGCACGTCCGACGCATAGGATGGAGTGACGGGACCGCCCGGAAGGGCGGCCCGCCAAAATCCAGCGAGGAGGAAACCCTGTGTACCCTGAACATGGAACCGAACCCATCCCCTGCGGGGACGCCTGCGGCGTACTGCCGTCCTGCGCCCCCCTGGCGGTGCCCTATGTCCCCTACCAGCAGACCGGTGCCAAGCGCTATGAGCAGATGGAGGCCCTGAGCAGCGGCACCCTCTACCCCGGTCTGGACCTGCCCTTCCGGGCCAAGCCCACTGCCGCCGGCGTGGCGGAGAGCCCTCTCACCCAGCTCCAGGCTCTGGAATTCGTGATCCAGGAGCTGGCCCTTTACCTGGATACCCATCCCTCTGACGGCGAGGCCTTCGCCCTCTTTCAGAAGTATACCGCCATGGAGCAGGAGGCCCGGACGGCTTACGCCGCCGCCAACGGCCCCATGATGCGCAGCGATGCCGCGGCCTGCAAAACCTATACCTGGCCCAAGGAGCCCTGGCCGTGGAATGAGACCAACGGAGGGAGAGGCTGATATGTTTATCTATGAGAAGAAGCTGCAATACCCTGTGCGGATCAAGACGCCAAACCCCAAGCTAGCCTCCTTCATCATCAGTCAATATGGCGGACCATATATCAATAGACGATAAAGGCCGGAGGCGTAAGCCCCCGGCCTTTTCTGTTTCTTCAGTCCAGCGACGGAAGAGAGAGTGTCAGAAGATCCGGCGTCTCCTGGAGGTTTAGGCTCGGCAGCTGCTGCTCCTCCTCTTCATTGTCCTCCGCGTGCATGGCGTTGTAGATCTCCTGCCCGGTGGCAACGTCAAACGGGTTCTTCTCCGCGCTCCATCCCTTATTTTGCAGCTGCCAGAGGATTGCCCGCTCTCTTGTCGTCAGTCCCGGCAGGGTATTGATGGCCGCGGTGGCCTCGTCCTGGGTTGTCGATCCGTTGGTGTCGATTTCCGCAATAGCCGCCTTCAGCGAATCGTAGGTTTCCGGCTCAATCCCATAATCATTGGCCATCACCACCTTGCTGTTGGCCTGCCCGGGCATCATGCTCCAGAACTTCAGCTCTTCCTCGATCACCCCCATTTGCTCCGTGGAAAATCCCTGATCTTCCAGCCACAGGTGGAAGTCAGTTGCCTGGTCCGCAGCACTCGCCTCCTCGTCCGCCTCCAACTCCGCATACTTCCCGTACACATCCATGGTTTTGGCAAAGGTGAGCCCGGCGTCCATCATGGCTCGGAATTTTTCCATGCGGCTGTCTGCGTCGCTTCCGTATACCGCTCCGTACAGCGTCAGCTTCTGCTGGTCGGTCAGATCCGCCGCCCGGATCAGATCTCTTCCAGCTTCCCCCCTCTGATAGGAGGTCATGCTTTTGTCGTTCTTGATCTCGGACACCATGGCGTAGTAAGCGGCCCACTCCGCAGCGGAAATGCCTGCCTGCTGCGCCTCTCCGGCTCCTTCCACCCAGCTTTCCGTTTCGTAATTCTCAAACAACGTAGCTTTCGCCCTGGAGGCGCCGTATTCATACAGCCGCTCCAACATGCTCTGCCTTGTTTCCGCATCCGCCTCCTGGAATAGATCCGACGCAACCAGCTCGTCCAGGGTTCCGGCCACAACTCCTCTCCAGGCATCACGATAGACCTGCTGCTGGTATGGTGTCAGCTCCTGGTCCGTCCCATTGATGGACACGCTGGACGGCACATCCGACGGCACAGCCTTCTTGTATCCCTGCTCGTAAAGTTCCGCCAGGGCCGCCGCGGTTCCTTCCTCCGTGTCTCCTACCCGGAGATCCAGCAGGCTCCCTGTCTGTACCGCCAGGACATCCCCGGTCAGTCCCGTCAGATCACTCTTCTGCGCAGAGGAAAATGCGCTCTCGTAAGCGGCTGCCACCTCCGGAGCTGCCCACTTGACCAGGCCCAAAAGGTATGCCTCCACATTGTTGACCGGTATTCCTCCGAAGTATGTGGCCACCGCTTGGGCCAGCTCTTTCACTCCGCCCGCGATGTCTCCGCCGTTGTTCCGCAGGTATTCTCCCAGGTCTCCGCCGTTGTTCAGAACATCCACGGCGCCGCGCAGCAGCTTCGCCCCGTTTTTTCCTTGCTGGTCAACCAGCTCAATGAGGTCTGCCACCTGCTCCATGCCGGGTGCGTCGATCCCATACCAAGTGTCCCCGGTAATGATATTGCCGATCACATCGGCCAGTTCTTCTCCGCCGGCTACCAGGCCTGCAAGGCTGCTGAAGAGGGTGGAGGCCATTTCAATGCCCACGCTCTCCACGGTCAGCTCCTCTTCGTCGTCCCGGTAGTATTTCCCCTTGTTCTTCCACAGGGCGATCAGGAATGTAATTGCAGTTGCCCAAAGGTTGTTGGCCAGGATACCCATGACCGTCACACCGACAGCCCGCTTTGCCTTCCGCACGGTCTCCGCGTCGGCGCCGGATCTCTCATAATACCTTGCCTCTCCGATCCGCTGCCGCAGCTGGTTGTATCCCTGGGCGGAATCGCTTTTGAACATCGTCAGGGCCCGCGTAATCGGGTTTCTGCTCTTTCGCAGCTTTCCCTGGTGCACTTCATCGGATACGGACTGGCTCCTGTTCACGGCGTTGTTGAACTCTTCCGCCACCTTCTGGTAGAAGGGGCTCTGCCCGGCGTAGATCTGCTCCTGTGTTCCCACCTCCAGGTCCGGGAACTCCCGGCGCACCTTGTTTTCTGCCCACGGCCAGAGAACGCTTGCCGCCGCCTGGTCCGCTGCAATGATGGACCCGCCGCCAAAGGTAAAGCGGGTAAACTTATTGGTCTGTGTCCAGTTCGGATTTTCCTTCAGCTGCTTGGTTTCCGGCGTTGCATACCCCATGCCGCGCCATGCCAGCTCGGACGTGTACTTTGCGATCAGGTCCTTGTCGATGCTGCGCAGCTGTGCCGGCGTCGGAATGTTTCTCACTCCCAGCTCCGGCATTGCCATGAAGATGCTTCCGAACTGTTTTGTGACGATACTGGGGTTCGCTCCAAAAATGGCAGAGATGTACCGACTAAGCAGCCTGTCCGCAGCCGTGCTCACCGTGTCTCTCTCGATGCTTCCGCCGCCTTGCAGGCGCTCGATCAGATCCGTAATGTACCGCTTGCCCTCTTCGCCCCACTTGTGGGTGATCACGTCCCCGGTGCTGTTGTTCTTCTCTCGCCAGTTCAGCAGGGTCTGCCAGTTCCGGGCCGGTACGGACATCCCCACAAACCTGGCCGTCTGCTCCACGTGCCGCTCGAAGGCGTCAAATGCTCCGATGTTGTAGCTGGGGTTCACGGCATACTGCCGCGCCTTCAGGTTTCCCACGCCCTCCGCCGTGACATCGAACACGCCGATCTCGCTCTTGGTGTAGTTCTTGTTGGTGTAGATGGGGGCGTAGTTCCGGCTCATAGCCTTGTCGTACCCATACAGGGCATTGGACACCGCATTGATCCTCCTGGCCGCGAAGTCGTTGTAGTAGTTTTCCAGGAGCCTTGCCAGCTCCATTTCTTCCTCGGTGAGGTCAGATACGATTTTCTTCACCGTCTCCGGCGCCAGCTTGATGGTGGTGCCCTGGGCCAGGGCCTCCTGCCGCTTCCCTTGGCTATACAACTCCCGGTTGACAAAGGTGCGCCCGCCGGTCATGTGCCGCAGGTTGTCCGTGTTCTTACTCTCCAGGTAGAGGTGCACCTTCTGGGAGGGGGTCATATAGACCTTTTTGGTGGCCCCGAAGATAGGCTTGTCGCCCATGCCCAGCTCCAGCAGCTCCGGTACCTCCAGCTCGTACCAGATGGCGTCCTTTCCTTGTCCGTCAGCACGCTTCACCCAGTCCGCATGCTCCGTCAGGAAGTCCTCCAGGTACCGGTTCGCCTCCACCGTATAGGCCCTCATGTCCCGCTCGCCCTTTTCCAGCTGCTTTGCCATGGAGTAGAAGGCGCCGTCCGGGTTCCATCCGCCCATTCTCTCCAGGACGTTCATGGGGGTCAGCTGCTCCAGATTGAACAGCCGGTTAACCGCGGCGCCTGTATATCCTCCCGGGGCCGTCTCGATCTCTCTCTTTGCATCGGCGTAGACCTCTGCAAACATTCTCCCCATCTCGTCATTGATCACGTTGTTCCGGTTGTAGAACTCTGTCCTGATGCCAACCGCAGCCCGGTAAAGGTCCTGAAGGGCAGAGATGTCCATGTCCGCGATCTTCTCACCGTCCAGCCGCATCACGATCCGTTCCAGCTCCTTGGACGGCAGGAAGTTCGGATCACTCTTCTGGGCCTCTTTATACATCTGCGCCAGATCCCGCCAGGTTGCCCCGTACCGCTTGCTCCAGTTCATCTCATTTGCGGCGCCTGCGGCATAGATGTCGATGTCTCCCAGCACCTCGTCCCACGCTTCCTTCAGCACCTCCGGCGCCCGGAAGCGGTTTTTGGACAGCCACTGAAGCTGCTTCAGGGTTCTCTGCTGGAGTTCACGAAGCTCCCGGTTCTCGCGCTGCCTCTGGAGCTGCGCCTTCCTCTGGTCTCTTTCCTCCGCCCTTCGGATCGCCTCCCGCTCGCGCTGCTTCTGGGAATACTCCGCAAAACGTTCCCGCTCCTGGGCGATCTTCACGCCGGTACGATCCCGGAGGTGGATTTCCAGGCTTGCCTTCTCCGCAAAGGTGCGCAGCGCCCAGTCCATCTTCCTCTCCATATCGTCCAGCACCTGGTCCTCGCTCACATACTCTTCTTCGGCCAGCTGCGCGGTATACTCCGCAAGGCTAACCTTCTCGTCCTTTCCCTCCTCTGCCACCTGGACGATCCGCTCCAGTATGGCTCTGTTGTCCAGCTCGTCAGCGTCAAAGAGGCCGGGCAGCATGTCCGCCAGCTCGGCGTTCCATTGGTCGATACCCTGGTCCCTCGGATCGCTGGTCATGTAGATGCCGGCGGCAAACGCCCGCTTCCTAAAGTCGTTCCAATCATCCCCAAACTCGTGTTGATCCCGCGGGGCGACATACACTCTGCCGCCCTTCACAGCCTCTCGTCCGGTCTGGAAATAGTCGTCCGCCGGAAGGGTAACGACGCCGGAGGAGTACATCCTGTCAAACAGCGCCGCCCGGTCCTGCTCTGTCAGAGACCCCGCCTTCAGCATGCGGTCCGCATACTGGTCAATGACGCTTCCCAGCTCGGCCCGCATCCCGTCCGGGATGGAGAACAGCCCCAGGAGGTTCTGCCGCAGCCCCTTCTTTGCCAGGATAGGGCGGCTCTCTGCCACCGGCCGCGTGGTCCGCTGCCTTCTGGTTTTCTTCTCCTGCTCTTCGGTCTGCTGCTCGGTCTGTGCGTCTCCTTCTTCATCAACGGAATACCTCTGGTTCTCCGTCGGCGCGTACTGCCCCTGCGTTGGGTCGATCCACGCCACGTCTGTCAGGGGCACCGTCCTTTGGTAAACGCTCCCGTCGCCGGAGTAGCTTTCCGCCTCCATTCTGGACGGGCTTACAAACACTCCGCGCTCAATGGGATAGCTGCTGAACACCCGGATCTCTCCGGCTTCCAGGGCGGCGTCCGCCATCCCCCTGGTATAGTCCGGATCGAAGCTGTCATACTCTGCCCACTCCGGGTCCTCCAGAGCCTCCTGGAAGGTTTTGATCTCCTCCGCGCTCCTGATCCAGGTGTGGTATTCGTCCGCCGCCGGGTTGCTCTCCTGGATCACCCAGAACTGCCGCTCCTTCAGATCCGCGTCCTGCTCCTCGTCAACAGAGAAGCGGATGTCCGTGCTGCTGGTTGGCGCCGTATTGTCCGTGTTCTTCACCTGCTCCGGGCGAAGGGCGATATAGGCGTCCGTGCTCCTTCCGAAGCTGCCGGCGTCCCGCGCAAGGATCACGCCGTCATACCCGTTCTCCGAGAGCGTGGCGGTAATCGTCTCCTTCGCTCTCCTGGACAGCTCATTGGCCATCTCGGTCCACTCGTCGATCACGGCGTCCTCCGCTTCATACAGGCGGTTGAACTCCGGCACATCGTATAGATCCCTCCGGCCCGCGTCCGGGTTTTCTTCCCTCCACTTCGCCATGAAGTCTCGCAGCTCCGCCTTCGCTTGCTCAAAGCGCCCATGGTAGGTATCGTCCAGTCTCCGCTGCTCCTCCATGATAGAGGCGTACTCCGGAGACATGCGCTCCAGCTGCCGCGCCAGATCCTCTCTGTTCGCCGCGCGCAGGGGGGAGGTGATGTTCGCATACAGCTCCATCTGCCGCTTCCCCCGGAGACCGATGTCATTCGGCGTCGTTTTCAGGAAGATCCCGTACGGGGTTCCGTTGTCTCTCGCTCCTGCGCCCTCACGCTGCGTCTCGAACACCGTAAAAGCGCCGTCCGTTTGATGGTACAGCGTCAGCAGCCGGCCTCGGCTGTCTCTGATCTGGCTGTCCTCGAAGTATCGCTGCTGCTCCTCCGTCAGCTGCCTGCCCTGGTTGTCCTCGTCAACAGAGTACCTGGTCCCTTCAGCCTGGCTTGCCGGTCCGGTCTGCCCCGTGCCGTGCTTGACATCCCGGATTTTCCCAAGTATACTGACGACAGACGGAGTATCGCCGCCGGGCTTCCCCAGATCCTGGGCCCCGGTCTTGAACGGCGCTGCTCCGTCGTTTTCTGCCAGCACCTCATGGAGGTAGAAGCGATTGGTCAGCCGGCTCCGGATTACTACCACGCCGGCGAGATACGGCTGCCCACCGATCTGGATAGGAGCTGCGATCACGGCTGTATCGTACCCTCTGTCCTTCCAGTTGCTCTGGTAGTCTACCACCTGCCCCTGGGCAATAACTTCAGGAACCGCTGCAAAGGCAGCGGCTTTTTTTCTGCCAATTCCATGCCCAATGTCGCTTTTTACTCCTCTCCGGTCCAGCACAACCTCTCCCAGTTGGGGGTTATGCGCCCGGTTTCCCTGTTCAGAAAAGAAGTTCTCCACCTGGGTGATCAGGTCTGTGTCTCCCTTCCTGAACTCCTCCCCGGTGATGGAGGCCACCGGCTCCATGGAGGCCACGCGCTGGATGTTCTCCTGCGTGTCCACCGGCGCCGCGGTAAGATCTTCCTGCATCTGGGGCCCATACTCCTGGTCCAGGTCTCCCATCCAGTCCTCGATCTCCGCAAACACCGTATCCTCGTTCCCGGTGTTCGGCCTGATCCTCCGGCGCTGCTCCTCCGTCATGGTTCGCCGCGCCGCGGCGTCCCTGGCCTCGATTTCTCCGGCGGTATCCCGGTACAGATCATAGGCGCTCCGGTCGCTGGTCAGCTCCGCCTGTTTGAGCCTGTACCGCAGGTCGATAAAGTCCCATACCTTTGTGTCTCCGTACTTTTCTTCCGCCGCCTCTCTGGCCGCGTCATACCGCTGCCACTCCGGCGGATCCTCCTGGACCTGCTCCAGGGTGTCCCAGTTGATCTCTCCCCTGGGCACGTCCGGCGCCATAGCGTCCAGATCCACCATGGCCTGGAAGAACTCCGGCTCATTGTCCCGGATGCTGTAATACTGTTCCCACAGCTCCGCCGCCTCCCGGCGTTTTCCGGCGGTCCTTCCGTCATACCCGCTTTGCAGCTGCCTCTCCCAGTATCTCGGGTTTGCACCGCTCGCAAATCCCTCCGCTCTTTGAATTGCGTGCTGCACCTCGTGGATCAGGGTTTCCTCCGGAGCGTCCCGCAGCGTAGAGCACCCTCCTTGTTTGTATGCAGACTTCAGGATCCTGCACAGTCCCTTCTCGCTGATCATTTCTTTCCCGCCTCCTTGC
>CALWYC010000053.1 GCA_944385655.1 uncultured Intestinimonas sp.
AGGCCCGCCCAGCCCAGGAGGAAGGCGGCCATGGACAGCTTCCCCGACATGGTCCCGGCGCCGGTGAGGGTCCACACCCCGCTGGTGAGCTCGATGAGGCCGGTGAGGAGCCGCTCCGCCCACTGAGTAGAAAAGCCCAGGGGGGAGAGGAGTGCGCCCAGCGCCCCGGCCAGGCCGGGCAGCAGCCCGGAGAGGAACAGCAGCTTGATGACCACCGTGAAGAAGACCACAAAGGCGCAGATATTCAGGGTGGAGAGGAAGGCATTTTTGACGGCGCCGGTGAAGGCCGCCGTGATCCGCTCCGCCCCGA
This sequence comes from uncultured Intestinimonas sp., assembly GCA_944385655.1. GTDB lineage: Bacteria > Bacillota > Clostridia > Oscillospirales > Oscillospiraceae > Intestinimonas. The sequence goes on from CALWYC010000053.1 coordinate 311, forward strand.
AGGTGGGGGAGGCCCGCCGCTCCCGGCCTCCCCGCTCCCGCCCATAGAAGCGGAAGAGGAGCCCCACGCACACCGAGGCGGCGGCGTGGGCCAGATAGAGGAGAAGGCCCACCTTGCTGCTGGCGAAGACCCCGGCTCCCACCACGCCCAGGATGAAGGCGGGGCCGGAGTTGTTGCAGAAGGCCAGGAGCCGCTCTGCCTCAGTCCTGGTGCACATGCCCTTCTGGTAGAGGGAGAGGGCGGTGCGGGCGCCCACGGGATAGCCTCCCACGAAGCCCAGCACAAAGGCGGAGGCGCAGGCGCCCGGCACGTGGAAGAGGGGGCGCATGAGCCCCTCCAGAGCCCGGCCCAGGTAGCCCGCCAGCCCCAGGTCCACCACCAGGGCGGAGAGGACAAAGAAGGGGAAGAGGGAGGGCAGGATCACGTTGTAGCACAGCTTTAACCCCTCCCGGGCCGCCTCCATGGCCTCCTGGGGCCAGAACATGAGGGCCAGGGTGGCGCACAGCAGCCCCAGCCCCAGAAAGAGATCCCGCACCCCCTGGCGGGAGAGCAGCCTGGACATGAACATCACCTCCGCAGAAGAGAGCCTATGTCCCGACCGGGCTGTCCCATGCGGGGAAAAGGAGAAAAACGCCATGGCGGAGGAACTGCGCCGGGTGGACACCCCCCTGGGGCCCATCCAATACTTCCTGACGGTAAAATCCATCAAAAACATTAATCTCCGCATCCGGGCCGACGGCACGGCGGCGGTGTCGGTGCCCCGGCGGGTGTCTAAGGCCAGGGCCGACGACTTCGTCCGCAGCCGGGCAGACTGGGTGCTGGAGCACCAGCGCCGCCGGACGGAACTGGGGACGCCCCTGGTCCCGCCGGAAAAGGGGGAGGCCCTGCCGGTGCTGACCGCCGCCCTGGAGCGGATGTATCCCCTGGTGGCGCCCCTGGGGGCGAAGAAACCGGCCCTGAAGGTCCGGTTCATGACCAGCCGGTGGGGGAGCTGCCACTGGGCCAAGGGGATCGTCACCCTCAACACCGCCCTGGCGGCGGTGGAGGAGGGGCTCCGGGACTATGTGGCCCTCCACGAGCTGGTCCACCTCCTCCACCCCGACCACGGCCCGGGGTTCTATGCCGTCATGGACGCCCTCATGCCCGATTGGCAGACCCGGCGGAGGGCCCTGCGGCGCTACGCCCTGGAACGGCCGCCCAAATGAAGAAAAGGTCCGTCCGTCTTGCCTGGGACAGGCAAGGCGGGCGGTCTTTTTTCATACACATAGCCCAAAAGGGGGAGGCGCCATGGAGAAGAAGCGCAGGGAGAGCCTGCTGGAAAAGACGGCGGAGGTCTTCGACCTGCCGGGGGACGTGGTGGCGGGACTGCCGCGGGTGGAGCTGCTGGGGGACCACCAGCTGCGGATGGAGAACCACCGGGGCATCCTGGCCTACGGCACCGAGGAGATCCACATCAGCGGCGGGAAGCTCATCGTAAAGGTCCGGGGGAGGGGACTGACCCTGCGGGCCATGAACGCCTCGGAGCTCCTCATCACCGGGGAGATCGCCGGAGTGGACCTGACCTGAGAGGGGAGGGCGAGCATGCAGTTCATCGTGAATTTTCTCCGGGGCAGCGTGTGCTTCACCGTCTGCGGCCCCTTTCCCGAGCGGTTTTTGAACCTCTGCGCCCAGAACGGGGTGGGCTTCTGGGGCCTGGTCTGGCTGGACGGACAGACCCTGGAGCTGAAGGTGGCCCGGCGGGACGCCCGGCGGGTCCGGACCCTGGCGGAGAAGGTCGGGTGCGAGGCCAGCGCCAAGGGGCGGAAGGGGGTGCCCTTCTTCCTGGCCGGCTTCCGGCACCGGTACGCCCTGGTCATCGGCCTGGTCCTCTCCCTGGCGGCGGCGGGCTTTCTCTCCCGATTCATCCTCACCGTGGAGGTCTCGGGCAACGAGACCGTCCCCTCCGCCGTCATCCTGGCGGAGCTCTCCCGGCAGGGGGTGCGCCCCGGGGCCTACGGCCCGGGGCTGGACCTGAGGCGGATCAGCCAGGAGGCCCTCCGCCGCATCGACGGTCTCTCCTGGATGTCGGTGAACCTCCACGGCACCCGGGCGGAGGTGCTGGTCCGGGAGCGGAGCCCGGCGCCGGAGCTTCGGGACGAGACCACCCCCGCCCACATCGTGGCCGCCGCCGACGGCATCCTGGAGGACGTAGAGGTGCTGGAGGGGCAGGCCCTCTTCCGGGAGGGCCAGGCGGTACTGGCGGGGGAGGTGGTCATCAGCGGAGTGGTGGACCTGAAGGAGCCCCAGTACGCCACCGTGGACGCCGGGCAGCGGCTGGTCCACGCCCGGGGGAACGTCTGGGCCTCCACCTACCGCACCCTGTCAGCCTGCATCCCCCTGGAGGCCGACGCCAAGGCCTACACCGGGGAGGAGGAGACGGTGTGGGGCCTCACCGTCCTGGGGCACACCTTTAATTTTTTTGGAAAGGGTAGTATTTCCACAGCCGGTTATGATAAAATGACTACGACCCACATCCTCACCCTCCCCGGCGGCCGGGAGATGCCCCTGGCCCTGACGGAGACGGAATACCGGGCCTATGAGACCCAGAGCGCCGCCATTGAGACCGCCGCCGCCCAGGCCCTCCTGGAGGAGCGGCTGCTGGAGCGGCTGGAGGAGCTCATCGGGGAGGACGGCAGCGTGCTGTCCACCGCCTTCTCTGTCCGGGAGGGGGACGGCCTGCTCACGGTGACCCTGAAGGCCCGGTGCCGGGAGCAGATCGGCCGTGAGGTGACCTTTGCCGGCCAGGTGGGGGAGATCATCCCGGGGACCCAGACGGGGTAAGGCCCGGGGACGTGCAAGGAGCGAAGGAATTTGATCGAACAGACCATCAACGTGGAGCGTCTGGAGGAGGCCGCGGCCCTCTTCGGCTCCTTTGACGAGAATATCCGCATCATCGAGCGGGAGCTGGAGGTCTCGGTGGTGAACCGGGACGGCAGCCTGAAGGTGTCCGGCGAGGCCGAGGCGGTGATGTACGCCGTCAAGGCCATCCAGGGCCTGCTGGAGCTCTCCGGCCGGGGGGAGCCCATCAACGAGCAGAACGTGCGCTACGTCCTCCAGCTGGTGAAGGCCGGCCAGGAGGACAAGATCGGCCAGATGGCCCGGGACGTGCTGTGCATCACCGCCAAGGGCAAGCCCATCAAGCCCAAGACCCTGGGCCAGAAGCGGTATGTGGACGCCATCAAGCAGAACACCGTCACCCTGGGCATCGGCCCGGCGGGCACCGGCAAGACCTATCTGGCGGTGGCCGCCGCCGTGGCCGCCTTCCGGGGGGGACAGGTCAACCGCATCATCCTCACCCGGCCCGCCGTGGAGGCGGGGGAGCGGCTGGGCTTCCTGCCCGGCGACCTCCAGAGCAAGGTGGACCCCTACCTGCGGCCCCTCTACGACGCCCTCTTCGACATGCTGGGGGCGGAGACCTACAACAAGTACCTGGAGCGGGGCAACATCGAGGTGGCCCCTCTGGCCTACATGCGGGGCCGGACCCTGGACGACTCCTTCATCATCCTGGACGAGGCCCAGAACACCTCCCGGGAGCAGATGAAGATGTTCCTCACCCGCATGGGCTTCGGCTCCAAGATCGTCATCACCGGCGACGTCACCCAGATCGACCTGCCCAAGGACACCGTCTCCGGCCTGAAGGAGGCCATGCGGGTGCTGAGTGGCGTGGAGGACATCGCCATCTGCAAGCTCAGCGGCGCCGACGTGGTCCGCCACGTCATCGTCCAGCGCATCATCAAGGCCTACGAGGAGGACGAGCACCGCCGCAAGTCCGAGGAGGGCAAGCGAAAGTGACCGTCGGAGAGGAGAGAGGACCCGTGAGCACGGAGCACAGCATCATCATCGAATCGGAGCTGGAGGAGGACACCGGCGTCTGGGAGGCGCTGCTCAGCCGGGTCATCCCGGCGGCCCTGGAGGCCGAGGGGGTGACCGTCCCCTGCGAGGTGGACGTGCTCCTCACCGACGACGCGGGCATTCACCAGATCAATCTGGAGCAGCGGGAGGTGGACCGCCCCACCGACGTGCTCAGCTTCCCCATGTTTGAGTTTGTCCCCGGCGAGCCGCCCGTTGACGACGCCGACGCCGACCCGGAGACCGGCCTCACCCCTCTGGGAGACATGGTGATCTCCCTGGAGCGGGCCAGGGCCCAGGGGGAGGAGTACGGCCACGGCACCGAGCGGGAGGTGGCCTATCTGGCCGTCCACTCGGTGCTCCACCTGCTGGGCTACGACCACATGGACGAGGGCCCGCAGAAACGCCAGATGCGGGAGCGGGAGGAGGCCATTCTGAACCGCCTGGGGATCACCCGGGAGGAGGACCATGGGTAAGAACGTACTGTGGGGCGTCCTGGGGATGCTGTTGCTGTGCGGCTGCGCTGCGGCGGTGCCGGAGCCATCCGCCGCCGCCCACACCCCGGACACCCCGGAGCAGGCGGCGGTCCGCTGGCTTGCGGATGAGGCCCACGCGGCCTTCCGGGTGGGAGACCTCTGGGTGACCATGGAGGCCGGGGAGACCGGGACAGAGGAGCCGGGCTTTACGACGGCGCATCTGAAGGTCTGGGACCCGACGGACCTGTCCGTGCCCCTTCAGACCATGGAGCAGGCCACGGATGACTGCCTCGTCGGAAGGGTTCAGGTGGTAGACGCCAATTTTGACGGCTGTCCCGACTTCGGCAGCATGTATGCCATGGGGAATCAGCCGGTCTACTATGATTTCTGGCTGTGGGACGAGGAACAGGGGAGGTTCGTGGAGGAACCCGTCCTGTCGGAGATCTCCGACCCCCAGTTCGACGCGGCGACGGAGACCATCTCCGGCTACGCCCGGGCCGGCTGGGCCGGCGCCGCCGGCGAGCACACCTTTTATCGCTGGATCGATGGACAGCCGACCCTGATCCGCCGGGTGTGGACCGATGTGGAACCGGCAGAGGCAGGCGGGGAGGACACCCTGACCCTGGCCGTGGAGGACCGGCGGGACGGCGTCCTGACCGAGGTCTTCCGCCAGACCTACCCGTTGGAGGACGGCGGCTGGCTGGATGCCCGGGCACAGTGGCTCGATCTGAACTATCCAGACATCTAACAGCCCCTTACCAAACAAAACAGCTCAAGAAAGTTGAGGATCACCTATGGAAATCAAAAGATCCGGCATGATCTCTATTGTGGGCCGGCCCAATGTGGGCAAGTCCACCCTGACCAACGCCCTGGTGGGGGAGAAGATCGCCATCGTCACCAACAAGCCCCAGACCACCCGGAACCGCATCTGCGCCATCGTCAACCGGGGAGAGTGCCAGTATGTGTTTATGGACACCCCCGGCCTCCACAGGGCCCGGACCCGGCTGGGCGAGTATATGGTGGGCGTGGTGAAGGAGAGCGTGGCCGATGTGGACGCCGTGCTCCTGCTGGTGGAGCCCATCCCCAACGTGGGCGCCCCCGAGGCCGAGCTCATGGAGCGCATCCAGGCCCTGGGCGTCCCCGCCGTGCTGGTGATCAACAAGATCGACACGGTGGAGAAGGAGAAGCTCCTCTCCGTCATGCAGACCTACCAGGCCGCCCACGACTTCCAGGCCATCGTCCCCATCTCCGCCAAGACCGGCGAGGGGGTGGAGGAGCTGCTGGACCTTCTGGCGGCCTATCTGCCCGAGGGCCCCCAGCTCTTCCCCGAGGACATGGTCACCGACCAGCCCGAGCGGCAGGTGTGCGCAGAGATCATCCGGGAGAAGCTCCTCCTGTGCCTGGACAAGGAGATCCCCCACGGCACGGCAGTGGAGCTCACCAAGTTCTCCGAGCGCATCGACAGCGGCATCATCGACATCGACGCCACCATTTTCTGTGAAAAGGCCAGCCACAAGGGCATCATCATCGGCAAGAACGGCGCCATGCTCAAGAAGATCTCCTCCCTGGCCCGGAAGGACATCGAGACCTTCATGGGCGCCAAGGTCTACCTGGAGACCTGGGTAAAAGTTAAAGAAAATTGGAGAGATAATTTGAATTTTATCCACGACGTGGGATACCGGGAGGACTGAGCGGGTACAGACGCCGCATGAAGTTGGTTTTCTGGCAGAAAAATAGAGAAGGAGCCTTGGCCGTGCCAGCGCCAGGGCTCCTTCCTTTTATGGGTAACAAAGACTTGGGGCATCATTCAAAAGGGGCGTCATAGCGGATATAGACGTCAAATCCCTCGTGTCTGGTCTCTCCGCCCTCCTCCTCTGTAGAGGTGAACCAATGGGTCCTGACCAGAGCCACGTCCGGCTCGTTGGGGGAACAATACACCTCCGCCTGGCCTTGGTTGCTGGAGAGGGTCCCGGAGGGGATGGTGTCATCGCCGGAAAAGGTCGCGATCCCGACGGATACAAAGCCGTCCGGAGCGTCGCCTTCAATCCTGAGCCCGAATCGTTCCTCCATTTCATCGTAATACGCTTCGGAAACGTCGGGATCTTCCCCATAGTAGTCCGCACTCCACATGGAGATATAGAGCTCCCCCTGGCAGCAGAGCAGGTCCTTGCCCCGCAGCTGCCGGTCAACGTAGCGCACATAGGCCTTGTGGGGCTCTGTCCGGTTCAGGTGTCCCAAGGCGTCAAGCGTGCCGTCGGTGTTGACCTCATGGTACACATACACCCACTCCGGGACGTCCGGGTTCAAATAGTACGGACAATCTCCAAGCCCCGAATCCGCCACAGTGGTCTCCCCCGCAAGCGCGAAACCGTCGGGCAGCTCGGAGGAGACGGACACATGGGAGGAGACATAAAATGTCCTGCCGTCGATGGTGATGTTCGGCGGACCGCTCCCGCCCCCCGTAGAGAAGAGAGGAAGCTGGAATGTGTTCAGCGCCCGCAGGAGGAAGGGCGCCGCGGCCAGGAGGCAGAGACAGGCGGCCAGAGCGCCCCACCTGGCCCGGGCGCGTTTCTTCTTCCCAGGGCGCTCCGACTCTGCCGCCCACCTCATGTCGATGTCTCCAATGGCCCGATAGAGCCTTTCCCTGTTCACGGTTCGAACCCCCTTTCCTGAAGGTGGACGCGCAGCTTCCGACGCAGGCGGCTGAGGGTCATGGATACGGTGCCATCCCGCATGCCGTAGCGCCTGCCGATGGTGGAGATGGGCTCCGTATACCAGTACCGGCGGATGAAGACATCCCGCTTGGCTGCCGGCAGTGCGGCCAGGAAGTCGTCGATGGCCCGTACCAGCTCCCGCTCATCCACGGCCTGTTCCAGATCGTCGGTGTGGGAGACACACTCCCCCAGCTCCTCCAGAACGGCGGGCAGCTCGCCGCCGCCCCGCTTTTCCGCCCGGAGGTAGGAGAAACGGTCAAAGGCCAGGTTCCGCGTGATCTTGCCCAGAAAGGCGGAGAGGAGGGTCGGCCTGTGGGGCGGCATGGCGTTCCACGCCCGCAGCCAGGTGTCGTTGACGCATTCCTCGGCATCCTCCCGGCTGCCCAGGATGTTCCGGGCAATGGAGCCGCAGTAGCTCCCGTACTTTTCCGATGTGGCCGGGATGGCCTCCTGGTCTCTGTCCCAGTACAGCTGTACGATCCGGCTGTCCTCCATAAGCTCCCTCCTCCCGGATGGGCCCTTCTATTTATATACACGGCATCGGCGCGGCGATCTCACGGGGCGCGCTGCTTTTTCCTGCTTTAAGTTATACGATGGGCACGGTCGGATGTCAATACGGGGCCGGGAGCGCATTGCGCCTTGCGGATGGGGGCGCTTGATGCTATAATGGAGCCGCGATATGTGTTCCCGAAGGGGATGCGGCGGCCAACAAAAATTTACCGCTCATAACCGTCCGCGCATCAGGCAACCTAGACCCAAAGGGGGCCTGATGGATCGTGAACAGTCAGATGCTTTGGGAACTCTTTCTGGCCACCGGACTGCCGGAGGCCTACGCCCTCTACCGCCTCCTGCTGGAGACGGAGGAGGAGGAAAAGACCGCATAGGGGCGCGTGAGCGCCCCTTACATACAGGTGATGCTATGCACATCAAGACCCAGGGGCTCATCCTCCGGGAGACCAACTACAAAGAGGCGGACAAGATCCTCACTGTGCTCACCCGGGAGGGGGGCAGGCGGACGGTGAAAGCCCGGGGCTGCCGCCGGAAGAACAGCCCCCTGGCCGCCTCCGCCCAGCTGCTGGTGTGGTCGGACATGACCCTCTTCGACTACCGGGACAGGCTCACCCTCAATGAGGCGGAGCCCCTGGAGCTCTTCTGGGGGGTGCGCTCCGACGTGGACAAGCTGGCCCTGGGCTCCTACTTCGCCGAGGTAGCCGAGGCGGTGGCCGAGGAGGGGCGGCCTGACCAGGCCCTGCTGTCCCTGGTGCTCAACTCCCTCTACGCCCTGGACAAGCTGAAAAAGCCCCTCCCCCTGGTGAAGGCGGCCTTTGAGCTCAAGCTCCTCTGTGTGGCGGGCTATGAGCCCCTGCTGGACGCCTGCGCCGTCTGCGGCGAGGAGGAGCCGGCGGACCCCCGTCTGGACATTGAAGAAGGGGTCCTCCACTGCGCCGCCTGCGGCCTGGGGGACGGCGCCAGCCGCACCCTGGACCCCACCAGCCTGGCCGCCATGCGCCATGTGGTGTACGGCGACCCAAAGCGGCTCTTCTCCTTTCCCATGGACGTCCCCGGCATGGCCAGAATGTCCACCGCCTGTGAAGATTTTCTCCGCACCCAGCTGGACCGGGGTTTCCGCACCCTGGACTTCTATCATCAGCTCACCGACGCCGCTCCGGCGGCCCAACCACAACCTGGAGGTGCTGCGCCGTGAAGCTCTACATCGTGGACGCCTTTACCACTCAGCGTTTTTCCGGCAACCAGGCGGGGGTGGCCCTGCTCTCGGCCGAGGAGCCGGAGCTCACCGACGCCTTCTGTCAGGCCCTGGCCGCCGAGCTCAAGCACTCCGAGACCGCCTTTGTCCGGCCCGCCGGGCCGGACTCCTTCCGCCTGCGCTACTTTACCCCCGAGGGGGAGGTGGACCTTTGCGGTCACGCCACCATCGCCGCCTTCACCACTCTGCGGGAGGCCGAGGGCCTGGCGCCGGGTACCTACCGGGCCTCCACCCTGGCGGGGGAGCTAAATATCCAGGTCTCCGGCCAGGCGGTGTGGATGGATATGGCCCCGCCGGTGGAGGGCCGGGGCTTCTCCCCTGAGGAGGGGGCGGAGCTCTACGCCGCCTACGGCCTGAGCGCGGCGGACTGCCCGGAGGGCTATGCCCCCACGGTGGTGAGCACCGGCCTTCAGGACATCCTGCTGCCCGTGAGCAGCATGGAGGCCCTTGAAAAGGCCCAGCAGGACGAGCGGACCGTCACCGAGCTGTCCAAGCGCTACGGCGTGGTGGGGGTCCACATGTTCTGGCCCTGTCTCAGTGAAGAGGCCGCTGCCCGCTGCCGGAACTTCGCCCCCCTCTACGCCATCCCCGAGGAGGCCGCCACCGGCACCTCCAACGGCGCCCTGACCTACTACCTCTACCGCCGGGGGAAGCTCGCCGCCGGGGCGGAGAACCGCTTCCTCCAGGGGGAGAAGATGGGCAAACCCTCCGAGATTTTGAGCCGCCTCACCGAAGGGCCGGACGGGGTCAAGGTCCAGGTGGGGGGCCGGGCAGTGCTGGCCCTCCGGGCTCAGCTGCTCTGATCCATCGTAAAACCTGCAAGGAGAACCATACATGACCGATCTGTTTGAAAAATCCATCCAGACCCTGGAGCTGCCCAGAGTGCTGGAGTTATTGGCCGCCCAGGCGGCCACCGAGGAGGGCAAGGACCGGTGCCGGGCTCTGCGGCCCTTTACCGACCCCGACGACGTTCAGCGCCTTCAGAAGGAGACCTCCGCCGCCTGCTCCATGATCGTCCTCCGGGGCACCCCGCCCCTCTCCGGCGTCCGGCCGGTGGCGGCCTCCCTTCAGCGGGCCGACATGGGGGGCGCCCTCAACACCCGGGAGCTGCTGGACATCGCCGCCCTCCTGCGCTGCGCCCGCTCCGCCAAGGAGTATGCCGCCGGGGAGGGAAACGCCAAGACCTGCATCGACCACCTCTTCGCCTCCCTCCAGGCCAACCGGTATCTGGAGGACCGGATCAGCGGCTCCATCCTCTCTGAGGAGGAGATCGCCGATGCCGCCAGCCCCGAGCTGGCCGACATCCGGCGGCACATCCGGGCCTCCTCCTCCAAGGTCCGTGACATCCTCCAAAAGCTCATCTCCTCCTCCCAGGCCAAGTACCTCCAGGAGTCCATCATCACCATGCGCTCCGGCCGGTACGTGGTGCCGGTGAAGTCGGAGTGCAAGAACGAGATCCCCGGCCTGGTCCACGACGTGTCCGGCTCCGGCGGCACCTTCTTCATTGAGCCCATGGCGGTGGTCAAGACCAACAATGAGCTGCGGGAGCTTCAGTCCCGGGAGGAGAAGGAGATCGAGCGCATCCTCCGGGAGCTCTCCGCCGAGTGCGCTGCCCACAAGGAGGACATCGCCCAGGACTACGACCTCCTTGTCCTCATCGACTGCATCTTCGCCCGGGCCCGGCTCTCGGACAAGCTGCGCTGTACCGAGCCCAGGCTGGCCAAGAAGGGCATCACCCTGCGGAAGGCACGCCACCCCCTGCTGGACCCCAAGAAGGCGGTGCCCAACGACCTCTACCTGGGGGACCAGTTTGACACCCTGGTCATCACCGGCCCCAACACCGGCGGCAAGACGGTGACCCTCAAGACCATCGGCCTCTTGACCCTCATGGCCCAGTGCGGCCTCCACATCCCCGCCGACGCCGACAGCACCGTGGTGGTCTTCGACCACGTTCTCTCCGACATCGGCGACGAGCAGTCCATCGCCCAGAGCCTGTCCACCTTCTCCTCCCATATGGTGAATATCGTGGGCATTCTGGCCGAGTGCGGCCCCGGCTCCCTCATCCTCTTCGACGAGCTGGGAGCGGGCACCGACCCGGTGGAGGGCGCCGCCCTGGCCGCCGCCATCATCGAGTCGGCCCGGGAGCGGGGGGCCCTGGTGTGCGCCACCACCCACTACGCCGAGCTGAAGGTGTACGCCATGACCACCAAGGGGGTGGAGAACGCCTCCTGCGAGTTCAACGTGGAGACCCTGGCCCCCACCTATAAGCTCCTCATCGGGGTGCCGGGCAAGTCCAACGCCTTTGCCATCTCCCGCCGCCTGGGGCTGCCCCAGGCCATCATCGACAAGGCCGCCGAGCGCATCAACGCCGAGAACGTCCGCTTCGAGGACGTCCTCACCCAGCTGGACCGGCAGCGCCAGCAGATGGAGAAGGAGAAGGACGAGGCCCGGAAGCTCCGCCGGGAGATGGAGGAGTCGGCCAAGACCGCCCGGGAGTACCGGGAGAGGCTGGAGAAGGAGAAGGCCAAGGCAGTGGAGAAGGCCCAGGCCGAGGCCCGGGCCATCATCCAGGAGGCCCGGGATACCGCCGACCAGGTCTTTGCCGAGCTCAACGAGATGCGCCGCCGCCAGGAGAAGGAGGCCGACTGGCTGGAGCAGAACCAGCGCCGGTCCGACCTGCGCCGGCAGCTCAACGAGGCCGAGGACGCCCTGGGGTCCCGTGAGGAGCTGCCTCCGCCGCCGCCCACCCGGCCGGCAAAGGCGGGGGACACGGTGGAGCTGGTGAAGATGGGCACCCGGGCCAGCGTCATCTCCGTCAACAAGGACGGCTCCCTCCAGCTCCAGGCGGGCATTCTGAAGATCACCGCCAAGCAGGAGGAGGTCCGGGTGGTAGAGGACGCCGGAGGCGGCGGCAAGAAGCAGGCCGTCCAGATCGCCCAGCGGGCAGAGCACCAGCTGCGGTCCCTGGGGGCCTCCCCGGAGGTGGACCTGCGGGGCATGATGACCGACGAGGCCATTCTAGTGCTGGACCGCTTCCTGGACAGCGCCGTCATGGGCCGGCTGGACACGGTGACGGTCATCCACGGCAAGGGCACCGGAGCCGTCCGCAAGGCTGTCCGGGAGCACCTGAAGCGGAGCAAGTACGTCAAATCCTTCCGTCCCGGCCGCTTCGGCGAGGGCGAGGACGGCGTCACCGTGGTGGAGCTGCGCTGAAAAAACGGCCCGTCCGGGGTGCACAGCGAAAAATAGACCAATTTCCTTTGAAAACACCGGGTTTATCGGCGGAAATAGAGAAAAACCGGATTTTTTGCCCCGGCCATGAGCACAAAGGCGAATTTTTCTTGGGAATCTCCGTGAATTTGTGCAAAATGTCATTGACGGTTTGACCGAAATTTGGTATGCTAGATACGCAAACATCGCATTGTTTGAGGGGGGAACACAATTGTATATCAAAGAGGCTGTTGTGAACAATCAGGTGGGTCTCCACGCCAGGCCGGCTACGTTTTTCATCCAGAAGGCCAACGAGTTTAAGAGCTCCATCTGGGTGGAGAAGGACGAGCGCAGGGTGAATGCCAAGAGCCTGCTGGGTGTCCTCTCTCTGGGCATCGTGAAGGGCACCGCCATCAACCTGATCGCGGACGGTCCCGACGAGAAGGAAGCCGTTGAGGCGCTCATCGAGCTGATCTCCAGCAACTTCTCGGAGTAACCCGATCTCTGCAAAAAAAGCGCCGCAGTCGCGGCGCTTTTTTTGACTTTATGGAAGTGGTGACATGGGGGATCTGACACGGGAATATGACCGGCAGCTGGAGCGGCTCCGGCGCCGGGAGGAGCAGCTGTTCCGGCGGGACGCCGCCCGGCGGAAGGGGCGCGTCCTGGCCTGGGCGGAGAAGCGGGTGCCGGACAAACTGATCCACACCATGGACACCGCCTTTTATACCGCCTTCCAGGTGCTCTTTCAGCGGGGGACCCGGCTGCTGGGCCGGACCATCCCGGCCAGAAAGCTGTTGGGGGAGCGGTACCTCAAGGAGTACGCCATCAAAAGGGCGCCGGGCGCCAGGAGCATGGGGGCCTTCCACCGGAGCGCCGTCCTCAGCGGGACCCTGACCACGGCGGCGGCCACGGCGGAGGGCTGCGCCCTGGGCCTGCTGGGCATGGGCCTGCCGGATATCCCCATCCTCATGTCCATCCTGCTCCGGGCGGTCTACCACACGGCGGTGCGCTACGGCTTCGCCTACGACACCAAGGGGGAGCGGTCCTACATCCTGCTGGTCCTGTGCGCCGCCCTCACCGACGGGCCCGACCGGCGGACCTACAGCGACAGGGCCGACGAGCTGGGCCGGCAGCTGGACCAGGACCAGGTCCCCTGGGTGGACCTGGAGACCCAGATGCGGGAGGCGGCCAGGGCCCTGGCCGGCGCCATGCTGGTGCCCAAGTTCCTCCAGGGCATGACCATCATCGGCGTGGTGGG
>CALWYC010000054.1 GCA_944385655.1 uncultured Intestinimonas sp.
CCGGAGCCCTGGGCCTGGTCCATGGCGATGCTGCGGACGGCGTTGGGATAGAATTGGTTCATAGCGCTCCTCCTTCTAGGTGTCGGCGTAGGCGGGGGTGGGGTTGTAGAAGCAGTGGTTGCCGATGCGCACCACGAACTCCCCCACCTTGGAGGGAAAGTTCTGCCGGCAGGTGGGGCTGAAGGGGTTGAAGTACCAGAGGGCGAAGCCCAGGTTGGTGAGCCGGTTCCCCGCCATGGCCCACTCCGCGATCTCATAGTGGATGGGCTCCACCGACATGTTGTAGATGTTCTGGGCGTTGTACCGGCCGCCGATGGACTCCCGGGCGCAGTCGAACTGCCCCGGCTGGTAGATCACCGCCCGCACCGTGGGCTCCAGCCGGCCGTACTCGCCGTAGTCCACCTGGACCCGGTTCATCACCACGCAGGCCACCGCCTTCATGCCCTGCTCCCCCTCGCCCCCGGCCTCGCACTGGATGATACGGGCCAAAAGCTCCAGATCTGTCATGGTATCCCTCCCGATGCGGCGTCAGGCGGCCTGCCCCTTCTGGTCCAGGAACCGCAGCAGGGCCGCCAGCAGCACCAGCAGCGAGGCCGCCAGGTTGGTCCGGGCGGAGCCCTCCGCCCCGGGGTCGCCCCGGGCCTGGTCCGCCGCCCGGAGGGCCAGGCAGAGGAAATACCCCAGGGCGCCGATGAGGACCGCCCCGGAAAGCAGCCGCAGCTGCCGGACCTGCTCCCGGGCGTCCCGGGCCCCGGTTTCGTCCCCGGCCAGGGCCAGGCAGACGCCGTCCCGCTGGAGGGCCGTGGCCCTGTAGGAGAGCAGCACCGACCCGATCACCGCCAGTATGTAGCCCAGGGAGTTGTCCAGTGTCCGCGCCTCCCCCGCCAGGATGTCTTCCTCCATCTCCCGGTCACCGTCCTTCTCCCTGTGCTGCCCCCATTCTATCCGGGAGAGAGGCGTTTGGTGCCTGTCCGGAGCGGAAAAAAGAGGGCGGCCGCAGGCCGCCCCCAGAAAAATGGCTGTGAGCATGGGGCAGGGGCGGCGATCGGCCGCCCGCCGTGCCAACACAGAACTGCGCTTTTCGTGGGGCGCGACGACCCCGGCGCGCCAAACCACGTCCCGAAACCCGCCAGCCCGGGCGGCGGGGAGATAAAACGGCGGTCTCTCCCGTCCTTTCAGGTCGCATCAGGGGACGAGAGTACGGATTCTTCGCCTTCGGCTCAGAATGACGGGAGAGCGATGCGGCGCTCAGGTGCGCCCATGGCATCGAACCGCCCGCGCCTTACGCCGCGGACTCCTCCAGCTCCCGCTCGGCCTCCCACTGGCTGTCCGCCGAAAAGAGGAACCGCCCGGCCCCGTCGTAGACCTCGATGTGTCCTCTCACCCAACGCATGCTGTATTCCATCTTTCCGCGCTCCTTTCCGTCTTGTTGTACTCCAAGGATACCAGATAGAAAGTCCGATAAAACGGACTTTTATAGCGGGGAGAGGACGGCGCGAACGGCGGCAAAAAGCCCCCTGTATCGGACCATGCCGGTACAGGGGGCTTTGCTGTCGTGTGGAGCGTTAGAAAATGGTGCCCACGGCGGTCATGCCCTGGTCCAGGTCGGCCCGGTAGTCCGGGTCAGCCGGATTGAGGCTGTTGATAACCACGCCGTCGCTGCCGTTTTTCGCGGTGGAGTGGAGGTACTTCCCCTCCCCCAGGTACATGGCCACGTGGCCGGGGAAAAAGAGGAGGTCGCCGGGCTGCATGTCGGCCCGGGGGATCTCGTGGACGGGAAAGCCCTCCACGATGTTGGCGTCCCGGTAGATGACCACCCCGTTGAGGAGGTAGCTCATGGACACCAGGCCGGAGCAGTCGATGCCCATGGGGGTCTTGCCGCCCC
This sequence comes from uncultured Intestinimonas sp., assembly GCA_944385655.1. Lineage (GTDB taxonomy): Bacteria > Bacillota > Clostridia > Oscillospirales > Oscillospiraceae > Intestinimonas. The sequence goes on from CALWYC010000054.1 coordinate 1,886, forward strand.
AGCGGTAGTGGGCGCCCCGGTAGGTGAGGGCGGTCTCCACCACCGCCTTCCGCAGCTGGTCCGGGTCCTCGAACCGGGGCTTTTCGTAATATTCGCCCAGAAAACTACATTTCGTATAGCCTTCCCGGCCGTCGGGCAGCTCCACCCGGAGCCAGCCGTCGGCGTTGGGGGTGCCCGCCGGGGAGAGGATGGCCCCCCGGGTCAGGGTGGCCAGGGGGAAGCAGGCCACGGCGGGGCCGGAGAGGACGTCGCAGATGCCCTTGAGGACCACCTGCTTGGGCCGCTCGCTCCAGCGGCGGACCAGGTGGTCGCCGGTGAGGACGTGCTCCGCCCGGAGATACCCCTCGTAGCGGTAGGGCGCCCGGGCCAGATACCAGCCGGGCCTGACCTCCTCCAAAAGGTCCACCACCATGCCGGCGAGGACCTCGTCGGCCCGCTCGCAGTGGAGCTGGGGCCGGGTCATGAGGGGACAGACGGGTTCGATGACGATGGCTTTCATTCCGTTCAGCCTCCCGTGCAGAATGCCGGCGCCGGAGCGCCGTAGGTGTCGTAGATGGCCTTGCCCAGCCGGCCGATGAACTGCTTCTGGCGGTCATCCCCCTCGGCGCTGGGGCCGTCCCAGGTGAAGATGCCCAGGAACCAGTCGCCGCCGGGCTGGAAGAAGACGCCGGCGTCGTGGCACAGGTAGTCCAGGCCGCCGGTCTTGTGGGCGAAGTCCACGGGGTAGGGGTTGTAGCGCAGGATGTCGTCCATGGACCGCTGGCGGCGGAGCATGTCCAGGGCCACGGCGGTGAGGGACTGATTGAGAATCTCCCCCCGGCACAGCTTGCGGTAGAGGGCGAACTGGTCGGCGGCGGAGGTGTAGTTGTTCCGGCCGGCGGCGATGGCGTCCCAGTCCAGCATCTGCCGCTGGCACACCGTGTGCCGGAGACCCAGCACGTCCCGGGCGTAGGCGTTGATGGCGTCGTAGCCCACGGTGGAGATCACCCGGTTGGTGGCGGTGTTGTCGCTCTCCACGATCATCCAGTAGAGCAGCTCCCACAGGGAGCGGCTGGTTGGGCCGTACTCAAAGACCTGGGAGTCCTCCAGCAGCATCTCGGCGGGCAGGTCCAGGGTCTGGCCCAGGGAGAGCCGGCCCTGCCGCACCTCCTCCAGGGCGGCCAGGAGCACCGGCACCTTGATGGTGGAGGCGGAGACCACCTGGGTGTCCGGCTCCAGGGCCCAGAGGACCCTGCCGCTCTCCACCTCGGCGGCCAGGATGGAGGCCTTGCCGGGGAAGGCGGCGATCTCCTCTTTCAGATAGGTATCCAATGCTTGCTCTGTCATGACGGAAGTACCTCCAGTCGCCCGGTGTCGGCGTCCATGGCGGCCATGGCCCCCAGGGGCAGGGACAGGGTGGGCAGGGTGTGGCCGCAGGCCAGGCCGGCGAGGACCGGCCTGCCCGCGGGGACGATGAGCTCCCGGAAGACCTCCTCCAGGGTGAGGGTACGCTCCGGGTCCTCGGGGGTGCAGTCGGTCCACTCCCCCAGGATCACCCCGGCGCAGTCCCGGAACTTTCCGGCGTTCCGGAGCTGGGTGAGCATGGCGTCGATGCGGTAGATGTGCTCCCCTACGTCCTCCAGGAAGAGGAGCTTTCCCCTCGTGTCGATCTCCCAGGGGGTGCCCAGGGAGGCGGCCAGAAGGGACAGGTTGCCGCCGCACAGCCGGCCCATGGCGCTCCCCGGGGAGAGGGCGGTGAGGGGCCGTCCGGCGGGATTCTCCACCGGCCCGGCCAGGGGGCCGAAGAGGCACCGCCGCAGCTGGGACAGGGTGAGGTCGTCCACCGGCCGGTAGTAGTCGGAGGCGGGCATGGGGGCGTGGTAGGTGACGAAGCCGCACGCCTGGTGGAAGGCGGTGTGGAGGGCGGTGACGTCGCTGTAGCCCACGAAGGGCTTGGGTCGCCGGGCAATGGCGTCCAGGTCCAGCAGGGGGAGGATGCGGTGGGCGCCGTAGCCGCCCCGGAGGCAGAGGACCCCGGCGATGGCATCGTCGGCGAAGGCGTCCTGGATATCCCCGGCCCGCCGGGCGTCGTCGGCGGCGAAGTAGCCGTGGCGGCTGGCGGCGTAGCAGGAGGGATAGGGCACCGGCTCCAGGCCCAGGGCCGCCACGGCGTCCAGGGCGGCGGGGAGCCGCTGGGCCTCCACGGCGGAGCTGGCGTTCACCAGGGCCACCCGGGCGCCGGGGTAGAGGTGGTTGGGGACGATCATTTCCTGGTCACATCCAATTTCCAAAGATGAGCATGCTCACAGCTGGGCCCGGTAGGCGTCCAGCTCGGCCCGGCTGCCCCGGACGAAGTGGCCGGGCTCCACCTCCTCCCACAGGGGAGGGTTCTGGTCGGAGTAGTTGTGGCAGCCGGGGTCGTAGACCTCCAGCACCTTCTTCCGCTCGGAGATGGGGTCGGGCTGGGGGATGGCGGAGAGAAGCGCCCGGGTGTAGGGGTGGAGGGGGTGGGCAAAGAGCTGCTCGCTCTCGGCCAGCTCCACGATCTTGCCCTTGTGGATGACGGCGATGCGCTCACAGATGAAGCGGACCACCGACAGGTCGTGGGCGATGAAGAGGTAGGTGAGCCCCCGCTCCTGCTGGAGCTGGGAGAGGAGGTTGAGCACCTGGGCCCGGATGGACACGTCCAGGGCGGAGATGGGCTCGTCGGCGATGATGAACTCGGGCTCCATCACCAGGGCCCGGGCGATGCCGATGCGCTGGCGCTGGCCGCCGGAGAACTCGTGGGGGAAGCGGTCGGCGAACTCGGGCAGCAATCCCACGTCGCTGAGAGCCTGGGCCACCTTCTCCCGGCGCTGCTGGTCGGTGAGGCGGCTGCCGTTGGAGTAGAGCCCCTCAGAGACGATGTAGTCCACCTTGGCCCGCTCGTTGAGGGAGGCCATGGGATCCTGGAAGATCATCTGGATCTTCCGGGTGATCTCCCGGTCCTTTGTCCGGGAAATATGGCCGTTGATCTTTTCCCCGTGGAAGAGGACGTCGCCGCCGGAGGTGGGGTTGATGCGGATGATGGCCCGGCCGATGGTGGTCTTGCCGGAGCCGGACTCCCCCACCAGGCCGAAGGTCTCCCCCTTGTAGATGTGGAAGGAGACGTGGTCCACCGCCTTGAAGGGATTGCGCTTTTTGCCGAAGGTGACCGACAGGTCCTTGACCTCCAGCAGGATCTCACGGTTGTCAGGCACGGCGGTTCACCCCCTGTTCTCTGAGCTGTCTGATGTGCTCCGGCGGCTCCACCTTGGGGGCCCTGGGGTCCAGGAGCCAGGTCCGGGCCTTGTGGGTGGGGGACACCTGGAAGAAGGGGGGGCGCTCCACAAAGTCGATCTTCAGGGCCTGGGGGTTCCGGGGGGCGAAGGCGTCGCCCCGGACCTCGTGGAAGAGGTTGGGGGGCGTGCCCTGGATGGAGTAGAGGGGCTGTCCCTTGATGCCCAGCTGGGGCAGGGAGGACAGGAGGGCCCAGGTGTAGGGGTGGCGGGGGTCGTAGAAGACCTCGTCGCAGGTCCCAACCTCGATGATGTCGCCGGCGTACATGACGGCGATGCGGTCGGCCACGTTGGCCACCACCCCCAGGTCGTGGGTGATGTAGATGGTGGTCAGGTCGTACTTCTTCTGCATGGCCTTGATGAGCTCCAGAATCTGGGCCTGGATGGTCACGTCCAGGGCGGTGGTGGGCTCGTCGCAGATGAGGATCTTGGGCCGGCAGGCGATGGCGATGGCGATGACCACCCGCTGGCGCATGCCGCCGGAGAACTCGTGGGGGTACTGTTTGGCCCGCTTCTCCGGCTGGTCGATGCCCACGTCGGTGAGGCAGGAGAGCACCGCCTGGTGGGCGGCCTCCCCGTGGAGGCCCTGGTGGAGGACCACCGCCTCCTCGATCTGCTTGCCGATGGTCTTGAGGGGGTTGAGGGAGGTCATGGGGTCCTGGAGGACCATGGCGATCTCCCGGCCCCGGATGGTGAGCCACTCCTTTTCGGTCTTGAACTGGGTCAGGTCCCGGTCGTTGTACCAGATGTGGCCGCCGTCCAGGTAGCCGTTGCCGTCCAGCAGGCCCATGAAGGTCTTGACGAAGACCGACTTGCCGGAGCCCGACTCGCCCACGATGGCCAGGGACTCGCCCTTATAGACGTCCAGGGAGACGCCCCGGATGGCGTGGAGCACCTGGCCCCGGAGGGTGAACTTCACGTCCAGGTCCTGGACGGAGAGGATGACGTTGTTTTCCATAAGCGGTCCTCCTCTCTCAGACGTGGTTCTTGGGATCGGCGGCGTCGGCGAAGGCGTTGCCGATGATGTAGAAGGAGATGGTGATGACGGCCAGCACCGCCACGGGGAAGTAGAGCTGGTAGCGCAGGGAGGGGATGGTCATCAGCTCCCGGCCGGTGTTGATGAGGTTGCCCAGGGAGGGGGTGTCCAGGGGGAGGCCGATGCCGATGTAGGTGACGAAGACCTCGTTGCCGATGGCGGAGGGGATGGCCAGGGCCATGCGCATGGTGATGACGCTGACCAGGTAGGGCAGCAGGTTCTTGAAGATGATCCGGCGGGTGGGGGTGCCCAGGCAGCGGGAGGCCAGGTTGTAGTCCCGGTCCCGGATGATGATGATCTGGTTGCGGATGAACCGGGCCATGCCCAGCCAGCCGGTGAGGCACAGGGCGAAGATGATGGTGTCCACGCCGGGGTTCATGATGTAGGAGATGAGGATGAGCAGCAGGGTCTGGGGGATGTTGTCAAAGATGTTGTAGAGCTCGGTGAAGAAGAAGTCCAGCTGCCGGACGTAGCCCCACAGCACCCCCATGAGGATGCCCAGCACGGCCTCCACGCAGGCCACGGTGAAGCCGATGAAGAGGCTGGTGCGGGTGCCCGACCAGATCCGGGACCAGATGTCCTGGCCGATGTTGTTGGTGCCGAAAAGGAAGCCCTGCTCGCCGGGGGACAGGTTGGAGAGGGTGCGGCCGGACTCGTTGTAGAAGATGGTGATGGGGTCCCGCTGGTTGGGCAGGTAGGGCTGGATGAAGGTGAAGGCCAGGGTGGCCACCATGAGGACCAGGAAGAAGACGGCGATCTTGTTCTGGAAGAAGGCCCGGACGGTGGCCCCCCAGTAGGAGTAGTTGGAGTAGCCGCCCCGCTCGGCGGCGGAGGCGTCGAAGCCGGCGAAGGAGAAGAGCTCCTCGTCGGTCATGTCGGCGGCGGACAGCTCCTTTTTGAGCTGCGCCTCCAGGGCACTGCCCAGCTGTTCGGTCTTGTGGCTGCGGTAGGATTTCATCAGCGGGAGCCCTCCTTCCGGGTGAAGCTGATCCGGGGGTCCAGCACGGCCATGAGGATGTCGCCGAAAAGCAGACCCAGGATGGAGATGGCGGCGTAGATGAGCACCAGGGCCTGGACCATGGTGTTGTCCTGCCGCTTGATGACGGTGACCAGCAGTCCGCCCATGCCGGGGATGGAGTAGAGGGACTCCACATAGAGGGAGCCCATGAGGGTAAAGAGGATGGAGTTGGGGATGTACTGGATGAGGGGGACCATGGCGTTGCGGAAGACGTGCCGGCGGGAGATGGTGCTGCCGGGCAGGCCCTTGGCCCGGGCCAGACGGATGTAGTCCTTGTTGGACTCATCCACCATGTACCGGCGCAGCCACATGGCGTAGTAGGCGATGTTGCCGATGGACAGGGAGAAGATGGGCAGGATGTAGCTGGTCAGGTTCCCTTGGGAAAAGAGCATGGGCAGCTTCAGGGGGCCCTGGGAGCCGGCGAACTGGATGAGGATGTGGTAGGCCGCCGAGGGCACCGCCTGGATGATGACGATGAAGACGGTGCCGAACTTGTCCCACAGCTTCCACCGGGTCCGGGTGCTCCGGGCCATCAGAATGCCCAGGGGTAGGCCCAGGGCCAGGGCGATGGCCAGGGAGATGAGGCCCAGCCGCAGGGAGACGGGGATCTTCTCGGCCACGATGGTGTTGATGGACACCCCCTTGCGGTAGATGTTGGAGGTGCCCAGGTCACCGGAGGCCAGCTGCTTGAGAAAGTTCCACAGCTGCACGTGCAGCGGGTCCTTCAGGCCCAGCTGGGTGAGGCCGACCTGGATCTGGGTCTCGCTCAGCTTGTCGTAGTTTTCAAAGTAGCCCTCGATGGGCATGAGGCGCAGCAGGGAGAAGACCACCATGATGATGATGAGCATGGTGATCATGGACCGCAGAACGCGCTTCAGGATGTATCTTGCCACAGAAAAACCTCCTCGTTGGGCGGAGCCCATACATCCGGGCCCGGCGCGGGCGCAGATGTATGAGTTCCGCGACGCCAGGGATAGGCAGGCTGTCAAAAGGGCGTTCCCACGCGGGGCCAGCCACGGGGGAAAAGTGTGAAAGGGGGGCGGTGAGCCCCCACTTTCGCGTGCAGTCAAGAATTTTTCCGATAAAATCGGAAAAATCCCCAGCCTGTCTGGAAAACCATTTACGGATTTCCAGACAGGCTGAGGATGGCCCCCTTGCGGGGGCCATCCTGCCGGTCGTACGGGATCTCCGTCCGCCGCCGGGCGGACGGGGCGCGGGACAGGAACCTATGTCACTGAGCGGCGGCGGCCAGGGCGGCGTCGCGCTCGTCCAGCCAGGTCTGGTAGGCGGCCTCGAACTCCTCCATGCCCATGGACTTGTCCAGCAGGTGCTGGCCCTTGTACCGCTGGGTGGCGAAGCCGAAGGCGGCGTAGGGGCCCTCAAAGACATTGAGCTTGGAGAAGGCGTAGGTGCGGGTGGAGGTGTGGATGGGAATGACGAAGGCGTGGTCCAGCAGGACGGCCTCGGCCTGGGCGATGGTCTCGTAGCGCTCCTCCTCGTCGGTGGCGGCCAGACCGGCCTCGATGAGGTCCAGATACTGCTGGTAGTAGCCCTGGGTCTCCGGGTCCTCGCTGGCGAAGATGAAGCTGTAGGTGGAGTCGGTGCCGAAGGGGTCCACCACGAAGGCGGAGGCGTCGGCGTAGTCGGCGCCCCAGTTGCACTTCATGAGGCCGTAGTCGCCGGTGCGGCGGACGGCGGACAGGAAGCTGGTCTCGGGGCCGGCCTCCACGATGACGTCGATGTAGTCGGCGCCCAGCAGGTTCTCCAGCTGCTGCTCCACCAGCTGGCACTCCTCGGCCCAGTTGGTGGTGGTGGGGTTATAGCGCATGTAGACCTTCACGGGGAAGGTGCAGCCCTCGGCGGTCAGCTCGGCCACGGCCTTCTCCTTGTACTCCAGGGCCAGGTCGGCGTCAAAGAGCTCGCCGTCGGTGTACTTGTCCAGGCCGCCGTAGTAGGCGTAGTCCTTGGAGGCGGAGGCGAAGGACAGGGGGGTGATGGTGTTGCTCACCAGGGCCTCCGGGTCCTCGGAGTCATAGACCTGCAGGGCGTTGACCCGGTCCAGACCGTGCATGATGGACTGGCGGAAGTTCTCGTTGTTCACGGCGATGGTCCAGTTCTCCGGCTCGTACTGGGCGTCGAAGTTGGCGTCGAAGTTGAAGAGGTACCAGTAGGAGTAGTCCACGTTCAGCCGGGAGGGGTGGATCTGGTCGCTGTAGTCGTTCAGCAGGGAGTCCAGCAGGTTGGCGCTGATCTCGGCGTAGTCCACCTCGCCCTGGAGGTACATGGTGGTGGACAGGGTGGAGGCCTCGGCGTTGTAGGTCTCACGGATCTCGTCGATGAAGACGTTGTCGATGTCCCAGTAGGAGGCGTTCTTGGTCATCACCCGCTCCTCCTGGGGCTTGAAGGAGGACAGGATGAAGGGACCGCAGTAGAGCAGGGTCTCGGCGCTGGTGCCGAAGCTGTCGCCGCACTGCTCCAGGAACTCGCCGTTGACGGGCATGAAGGCGGACCAGCACAGCATGGACAGGAAGTAGGAGCAGGGGGCGTCCAGGGTGTAGACCAGGGTGTAGTCGTCGGTGGCCTGCACGCCGATGTCGTCCACGGTGACCTCGGCCACCTCCTCGATGACGTTGCCCTCCTCGTCCAGCTTGACGGGGTTGCCGTTTTCATCGGTGCCGTCGGTGGCGGTCTCCAGGGCCAGCTGATAGGCGGTGTAGTTGTAGTAGTTGGCGGCGTTGGTCACCCTGGCCACGTCCCAGTTGTACTCGCTGCCGGAGCCGTTGTGGGCGTCCAGGATGTAGCGGGCGGCGGAGACCCAGTCGTGGGCGGTGACGTCGGCCACCTCGGCGCCGGTGGAGTCCACCCACTTCACGCCCTGGCGGATGTGGAAGGTCCACTGGGTGTAGTCCTCGTTGTGCTCCCAGCTCTCGGCCAGGGAGGGCTGGACCACGCCGTAGCAGTCGTACTCGATGAGGGTGTCCACCACATTGGCGGGGATGACCAGGTTGTTGAGGGTGGTGGTGGTCAGGTAGTTCATGGTCTCCACTTCGCTGGAGTAGAGGGTGCGGTAGACGGCGGGAGCGCTGCCGTCGCCGGAGGGGGCGTCGGTGTTCTGGGCGGTGCCGCCGCCGCAGGCGGCCAGGCTCAGGGTCATGGCGCCGGCCAGCAGGAGGGCCAGCCATCGCTTGGTTCTTTTCATGCGTTCTCCTTCTTTCCTCTTGATTTTGGGCGGTCCCACCGCCCGGAGCCCATCAAAAGCCGCTCGCGCGGCGCTGATGCGGGAAAAAGGGGGTCAGTGCCAGTCGGCGCAGGGAATGCCCTCCACGCCGATGCCGGGGTCGTCGCTCATGCGGATGACCGCCTCGTCAAAGACCGGCCCGCCGGTGAAGGGGTCCTCGGCGCAGAGGGAGGGGCCGTCCAGGTCGCAGCGGGTGATGACGCTCCGGCCCGCCGCCAGATGGGCGGCGGCGGCCACCGAGAGCCGGGACTCCAGCATGCAGCCGATCATGCACTCCACGCCGTAGATCTCAGCCACGTCGCAGATCTTCAGGGCCTGCCAGATGCCGCCGGTCTTCATGAGCTTGATGTTGATGAGGTCGGCCGCCCCCCGGCGGATGATCTCCACCGCGTCGGCGGGGGAAAAGACCGACTCGTCGGCCAGGATGGGGGTCTGCACCCGGCTGGTGACATACACCATGCCCTCCAGGTCGTGGGCGGGGACGGGCTGCTCCACCAGGTCCATGTCCAGGCCCTTGTCCTCCAGGGCGGAGATGATGGACACCGCCTCCTTGGCGTTCCAGCCCTGGTTGGCGTCCACACGGAGCTTCACGCCGGGGCCCACCGCCTCCCGGATGGCGCACATCCGCTCCACGTCGGCCCTGGGGTCCTTGCCCACCTTGATCTTCAGGATGCGGTAGCCCCGCGCCACTGCCTCCAGGCTGTCCCGGACCATCTCCTCCACCGGGTTCACCGAGATGGTGAGGTCGGTCTCCAGCTCCCGCTGGCCGCCGCCCAGGGCCCGCCACACCGGGATGCCGTACCGCTTGCCCCAGAGGTCGTAGACCGCCATGTCCACCGCCGCCTTGGCGGAGGTGTTCTTCACCATACAGGAGCCCAGCTTCTTCATCACCCCGTCCAGGTCCTCCACCTCCATGCCCACCAGGGCGGGGCGGATGAAGTCCCGGACGGCGCACTCGATGGAGCCCATGGTGTCGCCGGTGATGACGGCGGTGGGCGGCGCCTCGCCGTAGCCCACCCGGCCGTCGTCGGCGACCACCATCACCACCACGTCCTCCAGATGGGTGACGGTGCGCAGGGCCGTCTTGAAGGGGTGGCGCAGCGGCAGCGAGAAGCGCCCGGTGCGGATATCCTGGATCACCATGGGTCATGCCCCCTGAAATGAATTTTTAGAGTTTTGGAATTTCATTTGAAATCTTTTTCCAGACCTGGAGACTTCACTTAGATGAATTTTACCATGTATGAAACGGCTTGTAAAGACGCAACCGCCGCCATGGTTGCAGCCAACCTCCCGTCAGACTGCATTCTGGCGGGGCGTTGGGCGGAAAAAATTTTCCTGTCAGCGGGCGGCAGCCGGGAAAAAGTCCTTTTTAACGGACTTTTCTTCTGGTAGAATGGGAACAGAGGAAAGAGAAGGGAGGCGGAACCCATGCCCAGAGGCGCGGGACAAAAGCAGAAGCTGCTGGTGCTCCGGGCGCTCCTGTTGGAGCGCACCGACGAGGACCACCCCATGACCACCCGGGCCCTCATCGAGGCCCTGGAGGCCCGGGGCATCCCGGCGGAGCGCAAGAGCATCTATGACGATATGGAGGTGCTGCGGCAGCAGGGCCTGGACGTCCAGAGCCGGAAGGGGAGCGACCCGGGGTGGTTCGTGGGGGAGCGGGCCTTCCAGCTCCCGGAGCTCAAGCTGCTGGTGGACGCGGTGCAGTCCTGCAAATTCATCACCAAGCGGAAGAGCGACGACCTCATCCGCAAGCTGGAGGGACTCACCAGCGTCCACCAGGCCCGGCAGCTCCAGCGGCAGGTCTATGTGGAGCGGCGGGTGAAGACCATGAACGAGAGCGTCTACTACTCCATCGACAAGCTCCACACCGCCCTGGCCGCCGGGAAGGCGGTGACCTTCCGGTACTTTGACTACGACGTAAGGAAGGAGAAGGTCTTCCGCCGGAACGACCGGCGGTACACGGTCTTTCCCCACGGCCTCATCTGGAACAGCGAGAACTACTACCTGGTGGGCTGGGACGGGACCAAGAAGGAGGTCCGCCACTACCGGGTGGACAAGATGGCCGAGCTGGCCGTCACCTGCCTGAAGCTGGAGGCGGGGGAGGACCTGGACCGCTCCAGCTTCGACATGGCGTCCTACGCCGCCAAGCACTTCGGCATGTTCAGCGGCCGGGAGGGCAGGGTCCGGCTCCGGTGCGCCAACGCCATGGTGGGGGTGATGCTGGACCGGTTCGGCCAGGACGTGATCCTGGTCCCCGACGGGCCCGACCACTTTACCCTCACCGTGGACGCGGTGGTCTCCCCCCAGTTTTTCGGCTGGCTCTTCGGCCTGGGGGACGGCGTGGCCCTCACCGCCCCCGACTGGGCGGTGGAGGCCTACCGGCAGCAGCTCCAGGCCGCTCTGGGGCAGGGACAATAGACAAAGGGCGGGCGCTCCTACGGGAGCGCCCGCCCTTTGAGGCTGTCGAAAAAGCGGCACCACGCAAAATAAGCCACGGGGGAAAAGTGTGAAAGGGGGGCGGTGAGCCCCCACTTTCGCGTGCAGTCAGGAACTTTTTCGATGAAATCGAAAAAGTCAGCAGCTTGTCGAAAAAGCCAAAAAGGGCTTTTTCGACAAGCTGAAAGGGCGGGCGCTCCTACGGGAGCGCCCGCCCTTTACTGCATGATTTTGAGTTCCTCCGGCCAGTACCACCGGCGGCGGCCGTCGGGGAGCAGGACCCGGAACAGGCCGCTCTCCCCTCGTTCGATGACCCTGCCCTCGGCGCTGACCACCGGCCGGCCGCCCACCGGGGTCCTGCCCCGAACCGCCACCCGGCTCAGAAGGCCGATGTCCGCCTTTTCCACCTCTGCTGTGTCCATGTTCGCCGCTCCTTTCCATAGGGGACCTTCTTCCACATCCTATGTGCAAAAACCGGCAGACATGCCGAAAACGCCGTACGCCCCGCCGGTTTTCCGGCGGGGCGT
>CALWYC010000055.1 GCA_944385655.1 uncultured Intestinimonas sp.
TCCACCACGGGCACGTCCACGGCCTCCCGGAGGGCCTCCAGCAGGGCGGGGCCGTCCAGGTGCTTGCCGTAGGCCGACCAGGGGTTGGCGGTGACGGCGGCGATGCGCAGCCGCCGGGCCGCCATCAGCGACCCGCCGCACCGGGCAAAGGTCTCGGCGGAGCCCCGGTCGCACAGGAAGTGGGTGGCGTCGGGGACGGCCACGGTGAGGGGGGCGCCCCGCCGGGCCAGGGTCCGCAGCAGCGGCCCCGTGACCCCGCCGCCGATCCACAGCACGCAGTGCTCCCGGGGCAGGGCCTGCCACGCCGGCTGGCCGCTGGGCTCCAGCTCCAGGGGCAGCCGCTCTCCCCGGAGCGTGAAGAGGGCGTAGCGCCCCTCCTCCCCGTCCAGGGCGGCGTGGAGGGCGGAGTCCTCCGCCTCCGGCGCAGCGAAGAGCCGGCAGATGTGGGCGGTCTCGGCGGCGATGAAGGGGATGCCCCCGTCCACCGAGGCCCCCACGCACAGCACGGCGGTGGCGCCGGACTCAGCCCCCGCCAGGGACTTGCGCCCCGCCGCCCCGTCGATGAGGACCCGCTGGGCGCCCAGGGTCCGGAAGGTCCGGGACAGGGGGCCCAGCTGGTTCACCGCCGAGGGCCCGGCCAGCTGGATGAAGCCGTCGCTGAGGGCCCGAAAGATCCCCACCGCCCCCAGGGGGGTCATCACGTCGGTGATCCCCTCCACCCGCAGGGTGGTGTCGCAAAGGGGGAGCATCCCCCGGGCGGTGGCGAAGAGGGTCCCGGCGCGGACCCAGATCTCCGGCTTTTCGGTGCCGGTGACCACATCGGTGCGCTCCCCGTCCCGGCCCACCGAGGTCATGGCCAGGGTCTCCCCGGCCAGCTCCTCGATGAGGCGGCACATGGCGGTGGTCTTGCCGGCGTTCTTGCACAGTCCGATAAAGGTGACGGTAGGCGCGTCCCCCACCAGGGGGGCGAGCATCGGCGTCATGGCGTTCCCTCCTTGTCGTCTCACTGCCGATCGTTGCTTCCCGCTTTTCCCATTCTGTTTTCATTATGGGGGGCGCAGGTAGAAATGTCAATGCCCACAAAAATCAGGCCCGCCGGCCCCGAAAACGGGCCGGCGGGCCTGAGCATGCTCAGCCGTCCGACGCTTTTTGGTCCTCCGTGCTCTCCTCCCGCCGGCCGTGCTCAGTCTCGTGTCCCAGCAGCTCCGCCGCCGCCCACTCCGCCGTGGTCCGCACCCGGCCGAAGTCCACATAGGGGTTGTAGAGCCGCTCCAGGTCGTCGTGCATGGCCTTGGCCTGGGCCAGGGAGGAGACCGCCTCGTCCATAAGGGCGGCCGACACCTTTCGGGAGAAGGAGAGGCGGGCCTTGTTGCGCTGGAGCAGTTCCCGGTCGGCCATGGCGTCCATCCGCAGCCGGCGGTAGGGCCGGTGGGGCCAGACGGCGGCGCCGCCGGTGGTGACGAAGGCCAGGGAGAGCTGGGGTAACATGAGGTGCTCCAGCCGGTCGGGGAAGAGGGGGGAGGGGCAGGCGATCACGTCCCACCCTGCCGCCAGAGCGCCGGCCAGGAGGTGGGTGAGGAGCAGGTGGCCCAGGCCATAGGTGTCGGCGAGCTCATAGACCCGCCGGCACTGCCGCTCCACGGTACCGAACTCGGTCAGCAGCCCCTGGTGGGTGACGGCGGAGAGGAAGCGCTGCCGCACTTTTCCCTCCCCCCCACCGCTCCGGCGGCACTCACGGGAGAGGATGCCCTTGGCCCGCTTGGCCATCTTCGCCTCCAGCTCCGGGGTCTGAAGGAGGGCCACCCGGTCGGCGGTGAGCTCAGCCGCCGCCCGCAGGCAGCGGTAGGCCCGGGCGTAGCAGTCCTTGTAGCCCTTCATGGCCCCCTCCAGCTCCCCCCGGATCTTCCTGAGGCCGGCGTGGTCGTAGCAGGCCCCCAGATCCACGTACCGCTCCACCGCCCCGGGCAGCCTGGGCTCCACCACATGGGGGGCCGTGCCGTCCACGATGGCGGCGCGGCGGTCGGGCAGGAGGATGGCGTCCAGGGAGTCCGGGTCCCCGGAGCAGCGGATGTACTCCACCCGGAGGCCCTGTTCCTCCGCCCGGGCGGCCACCTGGCCCATGAGGGTGGACTTGCCGCAGCCGGGCCCGCCCTTCAGGATCAGCAGCTCCTCCGCCTCCCCCGGGTCCAGGAGCTGGTCATAGAGGGAATAGAAGCCGCCGGGGGAGTTGGCTCCCAGGTAATATCGGACCTGTGGTTCCGTTGTCATGGTCTTACCTCCCAATACCGTTTCTAACTCAGGGTATGCCGTGCTCCCGCCGCCCGTGCGGCATACCCTTGCCATTTGCCGGTTTGTCGGGTAAAATAGAGGGGATCATCCGCCGCCGGGCCATTTTCCCCGGCGCACTCCCCTGCCGAAAGAAGGTGTCCGCCCCATGAGCCTCCTCTCCCCCGGTTTCTTCCTCTTCTTCCCCCTGGTCGCCCTGGTCTGGTTCCTGCTGCCCGCCCCCGGGCGGCGGCCCTGGCTGCTGTGCGCCAGCTGGTGGTTCCTCCTGTGCGGCGGGCCGGAGCACCTGCTCTCCCTCCTGGCCGCCACCGTGGTCACCTACCTGGGCGCCCGGCTCCTGGACCGGTCGGAGGGCGGCCGCCGGAAGGCCGTCCTGGCCGTCCTCCTGGTCCTCCTCTTCGGGGCCCTCTTCCTCCTCAAATACCTGGGCTTCGCCCTGGGGCTGCTGGAGCGGCTCCTCACCGCCGCCGGGCTGGCCTTCTCCTCCCCCGCCCTGGACCTGCTCCTCCCCGCCGGAGTCTCCTTCTACCTCTTCATGGCCACGGGCTACCTCATCGACGTCTACCGCCGGGACCGTCCGGCGGAGCGCTCCTTCCTGGACCTGGCCCTCTTCCTGGCCTATTTCCCCTACCTGCTCTCCGGCCCCATCGGCCGGGCGGGCAGCCTGCTGCCCCAGTTCCGCAGGCCCGCCCCCTTCCGCTGGGAGAGCTTCCGCCGGGGCCTGCTGCGCTTCCTGTGGGGTGCCTTCAAGAAGCTGGTCATCGCCGACCGGCTGGGGCTGCTGGTCTCCACCGTCTACGCCGCCCCGGACAGCTTCGGCCGGCTCCAGGTGGCGGCCGCCGCCGCCGCCTTCTCCATCCAGATCTACTGCGACTTCTCCGCCTACTCCGACATGGCCCTGGGCTGCGCCGAGGTCATGGGCTTCCACCTCATGGAGAACTTCCGCACCCCCTACTTCTCCCGCTCCATCGGGGAATTCTGGCGGCGGTGGCACATCTCCCTGTCCTCCTGGTTCCGGGACTACCTCTACATCCCCCTGGGCGGCAGCCGGAAGGGACGGCGGCGGAAGTACCTCAACGTCCTCATCGTCTTCGCCGTCAGCGGCCTGTGGCACGGCGCCGCCCTCTCCTTCGTGGCGTGGGGGCTCCTCAACGGCCTCTACCAGGTCGTGGGCGGCGTGACACAAAAGGCCCGGGACCGCTTCCGCCGCAGGCTGGGGCTGGCCGACGACGCCCCCTTCACCATTGTGCTCCAGGTCTTCCTCACCTTCCTGCTGAGCACGGTGGCCTGGGTCTTCTTCAAGGCCGGCTCCTTTACCCACGCCCTGGCCATCTTCCGCTCCATGCTCACCGGTCCCTGGCTCACCCGGCCCTTCTCCGCCTGGGGGCTGGACCTGCCCGAGCTGGTGGTGGCCGCCCTGGCGGTGGGGCTGCTGCTGGCAGTGGACCTCTGGTCCGTCCTCCGGGGCAGCCCCCGGCAGACCTTCTTCGCCTTGCCCCGGCCCGTCCGCTGGGTCCTTGCCCTGGCGCTCCTGCTGGCGGTGCTCATCCTGGGCGTCTACGGCACCGGCTATGACCCCCAGGACTTCATCTACTTCAAATTTTGACACGGCACACGAAACGGAGTGGTCCCTTTGCAAACTTCCAAATGGCGGGAGCCCATCTTCGCCCTGCTCTTCGTCCTGCTGGCCGGCCTCCTCATCGGCGCCCTCTCCCTGGCCTTCCGCCCCCTCCGGGCGGACTACGGCGCCGTGTGGGGCCCCTACCTGGCCGAGCCGGAGGACAGCCTGGACTACCTCTATCTGGGCAGCTCCTACGCCTACTGCGACGTGGACCCGGCGGTGATCTACGACCGCACCGGCCTCACCGGCTACGTCCTGGCCGGGCCGGAGCAGACCCTCTCCCAGACCTACTGGTGCCTGCGTGAGGCCCTGGAGACCCAGTCCCCCGGCCTGGTGGTGCTGGAGGGCTCCGCCCTGGCCTTTGAGAAGTACCAGAACTACACCCAGGTCAACGTGGGGTACATGCCCTTCGGCCTTAACCAGCTGGGGGCCATCTTCACCGCGTCGGAGCCGGAGCTGCGCACCGGCCTCCTCTTCCCCCTCTACTTCTACCACAACCGCTGGAAGGAGCTGACGGTGAGCGAGGCCGCCGCCGCCCTTCTCCCCTCGGACACCGATACCCTGAAGGGCTTCACCCCGGTGAGCGGCGTCTTTGCACAGATCGCCGACGGCCCCTTCACCCGGGAGGCCCAGCCGGAGGACGTCTACGAGGAGAACCTCGACTGGCTCGCCAGGATCGCCGCCCTGTGCAGAGAGCGTGAGATCCCCCTGGCCCTGGTCTTCCACCCCACCTACAGCCAGCTCCCCGCCGACACCCGGCAGCGCATCGCCGGCGACGCGGCGGAGCTGGGCATCTCCTTCTTCGACTGGACGGAGGAGAGCGCCGCCGTCGGCATCACCCCCACCCTCCACTACTACGACCCCGGCCACCTCAACCAGGAGGGCGCCGTCCTCTTCTCCGCCTGGCTGGGGGACTTCCTCACCGGCGAGCTGGGGCTCACCCCCCGGACCCAGACGCCGGAGAACGCCGCCGCCTGGGAGAGCACGGTTCTGGCCAGGGGCGGACGATAAAAAATGCCCGTGGGAAACGCGATGCGTTTCCCACGGGCGTTTTCCTTTTTTCAGAACAGGTCCACCATGGCGCTGTCCACCACCTGGAAGTGCTCCCGCATCATGCGGACGGCCTCGGTGCCGTTGCGGTCCTGGAGGGCCAGGACGATGCCCTGGTGGGCGTCCTGGAGCTTCTTGCGGTAGACCTCGTCCTTCATCATCTTCTCCCGCATGTGGCTGATGAAGCCGTCGATGGTCTCGCTCATGGCCCGGAGGATGACCATGATGAGGGGGTTTCCCGCCGCCTCGCCGATGAGGTAGTGGAGGCGCTTGTCCAGCATGGTGCTCCGCTCCAGGTCGTCCTCGTCCCGGAGCTGCCACACGATGTCCTCCAGCTCGCTGAGCTGGGCGGGGCTGATCCGCTCCGAGGCCAGCAGCACCGCCTGGCTCTCCAGGCCCTGGCGCAGCTCACTGACCTGCCGGTAGTCGGTGGCCCCCAGGAGCATCATCATCTGGGTGGACTCGGCCAGGTTCTTCTCGATGTCGCAGGAGACGAAGTTCCCCGCCCCCTGGGTGCTGGAGATGAAGCCCATGAGGCTCAGGGTCCGCAGGGCCTCCCGGACCGAGTTCCGGCCCACGCCCAGCTTTTCCGCCAGCTCCCGCTCCGGGGGCAGCTTCTCCCCCTGCTTCAGGCTGCCCCTGAGGATCTCCGTCTTGATATAGGTGATCACACGCTCATAGGCCTTGCCCTGCTGCACGCTCTCTTCTTTCATCGCTCGTCCCAGCTCTCCTGTTTAATCTCCATGCTGCCCGAGGGCGCTCCCCAGGCGCTCTGCCAGCAGGGCCGGCAGGCCGTCCCGGTTCTCACCGTCCACCGGCAGCACAGCGCCGCCCGGCGTCCGGACCAGGTCCTCCAGCCAGGTGCCCGCCCGCCGGGGCTTGACCACGCCCAGCACCGGGGTCGTCCCGCCCAGGCAGGCGCGGACAGCGCTCTGGAAGGCCAGCGCCTCCCGCTCCAGCCAGCCCAACTCGTCCAGCAGCAGCACCCCGGCCCAGGGCATGCTCTCCGCCAGGATGGCGGGGCCCAGCCGGTCAAAGGCGGCCGGGTCGCCCACCAGGCGGCCCTCCGCCATCCGTGCCACGGTGGACTCCTCCGACCAGTCCGGTCCCTGCCAGGCCGGCCAGAGGCACAGCCGCTGCCGGTCCGGCGTAAAGCCGGTGCGGAAGCCGCCGGGGGCGATCCCCAGCAGGCCCAGAGTCCGGTCCAGGGCGGTGGACTTGCCCGCTCCGCTCTCCCCGGTCAGAAACACATACATGGCGGCTCCCCCTCGGTCCTGCGGCGGCCCGGTCCTCCGCCGCATGGGGACCAAAATGCAAAATGGACGGACCAAACGCCGCCTTTTTTCCCCGTCCGGCAGTTCGGACGCGGCGCGGCAGGTCCAGCGAATGCTATTATAGCATATTTCACTAAAAAATGTAGGCTGTCTTTCAAAATCGTTGATATGACCAATCCAGCTAAGTTGTCCTACCAATTATTCTACTTTTTCCGTAGAATCCACCGTCCATAGGGGGAAATACCCGGTTTTTCCGCACCCTATCCTCCCCTTTTTCCTCTCCTCTCGCCGGACGGCCAGCAAAAGGCCGCCCCGCCGGAGACCCGGCGGGGCGGCTCAGCTTGTCGAAAAAGCCTTTTTTGGCTTTTTCGACAAGCTGCTGACTTTTTCGATTTCATCGAAAAAGTTCCTGACTGCACGCGAAAGTGGGGGCTCGCCGCCCCCCTTTCACACTTTTCCCCCGTGGCTTATTTTGCGTGGCACCACTTTTTCGACAGTCTCAGCCGCCCCGCCGGAGACCCGGCGGGGCGGCTAGCTTCTTATTTCTGCTCGGTGACCAGTTCCACCAGGACCTGGACCATCTTCTCCATGGAAGGGACGGGGATATACTCCATGACGCCGTGGAAATTGGCGCCGCCGGTGGAGAGATTGGGGCAGGGCAGGCCCATGTAGGACAGCCGGGCGCCGTCGGTACCGCCCCGGATGGGCACCTCCACCGCCTCCACGCCCACCTTGGCGAAGGCGGCCCGGGCCCGGTGGATGAGGTACATGTGGGGCTCGATCTGGGCTTTCATGTTGTAGTAGGAGTCCTTCAGCTCCACCTGGACGGTGGTGGGGCCGTACTTCTCGTTGAGGTAGGCGGCGATGAGGTTGATGCGCTCCTTCCGGGACTCGAAGCGGTCCCGGTCGTGGTCCCGGATGATGAAGCTCAGCCGGGCCTCGGTCTCGTCGCCCTCCATGTGGCCCAGGTGGTAGAAGCCCTCGTAGCCCTCGGTGTGGGCGGGGGTCTCCGCCGGCGGCAGCATGTTCACGAACTCCAGGGCCATGAGGCAGGCGTTGCGCATCTTGTCCTTGGCGGAGCCGGGGTGGATGTTGAAGCCCCGGATGGTGACCTTGGCGGAGGCGGCGTTGAAGTTCTCGTACTCCAGCTCCCCCAGCTCGCCGCCGTCCACGGTGTAGGCCGCGGCGGCGCCGAAGCCCTCCACGTCGAAGTGGTCGGCGCCGCTGCCCACCTCCTCGTCAGGGGTGACGGCCACGGCGATGCGGCCGTGGGGGATCTCGGGGTGGGCGGCCAGATACTCCACGGCGGTGAAGATCTCAGCCACGCCGGCCTTGTCGTCGGCGCCCAGCAGGGTGGTGCCATCGGTGACGATGAGGTCCTGGCCCACATACCGGGCCAGGCTGGCGAACTCAGAGGCCCGCATGGTCACGGAGTCGGAGAGGGGGATGTCCCCGCCCTCGTAGCGGACCACCCGGGGCTTGACGTTGGCGCCGGGGGCGGAGGGGGAGGTGTCCATGTGGGCGATGAGGCCCAGGCAGGGGACGCCCTCACAGCCCACGGTGGCGGGGAGCCAGCCGTAGACGTAGCCGTACTCGTCCATCTTGGCCCCGTGGAGGCCCAGCTCGGAGAGCTCCTGGGCCAGGGCGGCCCCCAGGACCTTCTGCTTGTCCGTGGTGGGCACGGTGGCGGAATCCTCGCTGGACTGGGTATCATAAGAGACGTACCGCAGAAAACGTTCGGTGACATGCATGAGAGATCAGATCCTTTCTGCCGGGCCGCCCGGCCGGCCTATTGACGGCGGGGACGGCTTGGTCTAAACTTTGGGTAACGGCGGGACATGCGTGTCCCACCGGATCATGACGGTTTTATTCTACCATAAAAGGAGCGTGACCGCTATGGCCTTGCGGGAGGAATTTACCTTCCCCTCCAGCGACGGCGTCCACCAGGTCCACGGCCTCTGGTGGCTCCCTGAAGACCAGGCCCCCCGGGCCCTGGTCCAGCTGGTCCACGGCATTTCCGAGTATATGGGCCGGTATGACGCCTTTGCCCGGTTCCTCGCCGACCACGGCTTTGCCGTGGCGGGCCACGACCACCTGGGCCACGGCGGCACCGCCCGTGACCGGACCGAGTACGGCTATTTCAGCGCCCGGGAGGGCTGGGACCACCTGGTCCGGGACGTGAAGAGCCTCCACGACCGGATGGACCGCCGTTTCCCCGGCCTGCCCCACTTCCTGCTGGGCCACTCCATGGGCTCCTTCGTGGCTCGGACCTACCTCATCGAGTACCCGGGCACGGTGGCGGGCTGCCTGCTCCTGGGCACCGGACAGGAGGCGCCCGCCCTGGTGGCCTTCGGCAAGGCCGTCTCCGGCGCCCTGTGCCGTCTGCGGGGGGACCGGCACCACAGCGCCCTGGTCACCGCCCTCTCCCTGGGGGCCTACAACGCCCGGTTCCGCCCCGCCCGCACCAACGCCGACTGGATCAGCCGGGACACCGCCGTGGTGGACGCCTATGTCTCCGACCCCCTGTGCCGGTTCGTCCCCACGGTGGGGATGTTCCGGGACATGATGGGCGGGCTCCAGCGGATCGCCGACCCCAAGGGCCTGGCCAAAATGGACCCCGACACCCCGGTGGGCCTCTTCTCCGGCGGCGACGACCCGGTGGGCGGACAGGGCAAGGGGGTGGAGAAGGTGGCCGGCTTCTTCCGCCGGGCGGGCTGCCGGGATCTCACCGTCAAGCTCTACCCCGGCGCCCGCCATGAGCTCCTCAACGAGATCAACCGGCAGGAGGTCTTCTCCGATCTCCTCGCCTGGCTGGAGGGCCATCTGGAACCGTGACGGCTCAGCCCAGGGCGGCGGCCCAGTCGGCCTCCCTGAAGCCCACCAGAACGGTGTCCCCGTCCACCAGGATGGGCCGCTTCACCAGCATGCCGTCGCCGGCCAGGAGGGCGAGCTGCCCGGCCCGGTCCATGGCGTCCAGCCGGTCCTTCAGCCCCAGAGCCCGGTAGGACTGGCCGCTGGTGTTGAAAAACTTTTTGAGGGGGAGGCCGCTCCGCTCCTGCCACAGGGAGAGCTCCTCCGCCGTGGGGGGCTGGGTCTTGATGTCCCGGACCTCCGCCGCCCTGCCGTGGGCGTCCAGCCACTTTTTGGCCCTCTGGCAGGTGCTGCACTTAGGGTAGCATACAAACAGCATGGTCATTCCGCTCCTTCCTCCGCCTTCCGGCGGCCGTTACTGCTGTTATATCATATCCCGCTCCAAACCGCAATCCTATGCGCGGAGCAAAGCCCGCCCGCGCCGTCTGCCAGACGGCGCGGGCGGGCTGCCTTTCTTTTGTGGATTTGAGCGCGCGGCCCGGGTCAGATCCCCAGCAGAGGGAAGACCCAGCCGTAGAGCACAACGCCCAGGGCGCCGCAGGTGATGAGGGCAATGATGGGGTTGATCTTGCACTTCCACACCATGACCAGGGCCACAACAAAGAAGATCACACTGTGCAGGCCGTCAAAGGAGACCTGGCCCACCGAGAGGCAGGAGGCGGCAATGAGGCCGATGACAGCGGGACGGATGCCGTTCAGGGCGCTCTTCAGGTAGACGTTGTCCTTGAACTTGGAGAAATAGACGGCCACGATCAGGGAGAGGAGAAAGGGGATGGCCAATGTGGACAGAGAGCATGCAATGCCGCCCAGAATGCCGGCCAGGGTGTAGCCCACGAAGGTAGACGAGTTGACGGCAATGGGGCCGGGGGTCATCTCCGCGATGGCCACAATATTGACAAAGTCCTCTCCGGAGATCCAGCCGTGGTTTTCAATGATCTCCCGCTGGATGAAGGCCACCACGGCGTAGCCGCCACCGAAGGAAAAGGCGCCGATCTTCAGAAAGGAGATACAGGCCTGGATAAGCGTCTCGATCATTTCGTCTCCTCCTTTTTCTCCCGGCGGGCATCCATAGCCTTGACCACACTGTTGCGCACGAAGATGCCGTAGAGGGCGGCGCAGACCACCACCACGATGGGATGCAGTCCAAACACGGCGATGGCGGCAAAGCCGGCCAGGGCCACCAGCCAATTGAAGTACTCCCCCACCTTGGCCGATTTGGCCAGCTTGATCACCGCGTAGAGGATGAGGGCCACCACGGCGGGCCGGACTCCGTTGAAGATGTTCTGCACCACAGGGTACTCGATGATGTTGGTGAAGACCATGGCAATGAGCAGGATGATGATGACGCTGGGGGTGGCCGCCCCCAGCACCGCCGCCACAGAACCGGGCACGCGGGCCACCCGGTAGCCCACGAAGGTGGCCGAGTTGGTGGCCAGAGGGCCGGGCAGGCTGTTGGTCAGGGAGATGGCGTCCAGGAACTCCTCATCGGTCATCCATCCCTTGCCCTCCACCACTTCTTTCTGGATGATGGGCAGCATGGCATAGCCACCGCCGATGGTGAAGAGCCCGATTTTGAAGAAGACGCAGAAAATCTCAAAGAGCCGCTTCAATTTCGTTTCCTCCTCCTGTTGTTTCGGGAGAGTCCTTCCTCTCCTGTCGTCGTGCCTATCTTACTCCTGGAGCTAACAAAATGCAATATAAAATTTTCACTTTGATATGTAATTTTCTTTTATCCTTTTCAGATAAACTAAATAAAAATTGCATTTTGTCTTATCCGGGAGCAGAAAACACTTGCAGCGGCGTCTCAACTGCACTACAATAGAAGCACAGTCTGCGGCGCGCCTCCGGGTGCGCCCGTTTTGGGGGAAGGATCATGAAACGAACGGAACTGGATCAGATCGACCGGCAGATCCTGGACCTGCTCATCGAAAACGCCCGAGTCCCGCTCATCGAGATCGCCGAGCGGGTGGGTCTGAGCCGGGTGGCCGTCAAAAACCGCATCGACGCGCTGGAAAAGAGCGGCGTCATCGAGCAGTACACCGTGGTCCTGGACCCGGAAAAGATCGGCCGGAACGTGTCGGTCTTCTTTGACATCCGGGTGTCTCCCGCCTGTCTCCACCAGGTGGCTGACGCCCTGGCCGCCGAGGAGGCGGTCACCGACATGTACCTCATGACCGGCGCGAGCAAGCTCCATGTCCACGCCGTGCTGGAGATGAGCCAGGATCTGGAACGCTTCGTCCTGGAGAAGCTCTACCCCCTGCCCGGCATCGAGCACATCAGCAGCGAGCTCATCATCTCCCGGCTCAAGACCAGAAAGGGCATGCGGATCTGACCAAAAGGACCCGTCGCAGAATCAAAAGATTCTGCGACGGGTCCTTTTGCTGTTCGCTGTTTCCGGGTCCTCTGCTCAGGAGGCATATCGGGGGATGGAGGCCACGATCTCACGGCACTCCTCCTCGGTCAGGTTCCCGCCGATGGAGCCCGACAGCCCGCCATCCATCCAGGCCACACTGCGCCATGGGCCGTTGCTGATGATGTAGAAGGGGATGCCGCCCTGTTCAAAGGTGACGATGGGGGTGTCGTCCTTGGGGTAGACCGTACTTCCCGCACTGTCGGGATTGGTGTTGAGGTTGAAGGAGAGGGACAGGTTCCGCTCCCCCTCCACGTCGGTGGCGAAGAGATAGGCCGTATACCAGCCGCCCTCCTCCGACAGATAGATGTCGGACTCCACCGGCACGAAGCCCTCGGGCAGCCAGGCGGGGGCGTAGCCGGTGTCGATGCCGGCGGCCTCCATGGCCTCCTGGATGGTCCCGTACTTGGGCGGCACGCTCATGTCGGGCGCCTCGTACACCCACTCGTCCATCTCCGTGATGGAGCGGACGAAGTGCTCGGCCTGCTCCAGGTCCATGCTGCCGAAGATCTCGCCGGAATACCGGCCGCAGGCCCAGGTGATCCGGTACTGCTCCTCCTCCAGGGGGAGGATGTAATAGCTCCGGCCGTCAAATTCAAAAACGATGACGTCCGGGTCATCCTTGCCCTGGACGTCGGCCTCTGCCTGGGCCCTGCTGGTCCGCTGTCTGACCACGAAGGTATAGCCGTCGCCGCTCTGTGTGCGGTGGTCCTCGGTAAAGACGATGGTGCCGTCGTCCTCCTCGGTGACCGTCACGTCCAGCCCGGGGATGTCGTCCCCCTCCCAGGCCGGATTCCAGGTGGGCAGCATGGGCACCCGGACGTCATAGGCGTCCAGCGCCGCCTGCCCGTCGGAGTAGAAGGGCCCCGCCGGCAGTTCCCCTGTGCCGGTGGTGAAGGTGAACTCTCCACGGGTCCAGCTGGCCACGTGCCGGAACAGATCCAGGCCCATGCCCTGGGCCGCCAGGGCCACCACCAGCACCGCCGCCGCGGCGACGCCGGCCACACGGGGCAGGAGCCGCCGGAGCCGGACCACCTTTCCCTTTTTCTCCGCGGGCGTCTCCGGGTCCAGGAGCGCCCCGTGCCGGGCTCGGAACGCCGCCTCGGCGGCCGCTGCGTCAAAGGAGCCCTCCGCACCGTCCAGCTCCTCTGCCGCGGAGAACCACTCCTCCGCCGCCGACCGGTCGAAGTCCTCCTCCGGGACCCCGTCCAGGTAGTCGGAGAAGGCCTCCATCAGCCGCTCCGCCTCAGCGGCCCTCCGTTCCTCCTTGTCCATGTCCATCACCTCCTGAGCGCTCATTCTGGCCCCGTGCCGACGGCACGGGGCGTTGTGGTCCGCCCGGGGCGGACCCTCTCATCCCTTATATCGCTTCAGCAGCGGGAATTGTGACACTCCCGGGAGATTTTTTCCAAAAGTTTTTTGCAGTGGTTTTTGGCCCGGAAGAGCCGGGTCCGGGAGTTCATCTCCGAGATGCCCAGCCGCCGGGCCATCTCCTGGTGGGTGCACCCCTCCTGGTAAAAGAGGAGGAGCACCTCCCGCTCGCCGTCGCTGAGCCCGTCGGGCAGGTTTTCGGCCAGGTCCTCCTCCGCCGTCTCCGGCGCCGCCCAGGTGTCGGCGTCCTCCAGGGGGATCTCCCGGTGGTACTTGGCCAGCCGGACCTCGGTGAGGATCAGGTGCTGGAGGGTCTTCCACAGCCACCCCTCCAGGGCGGGGTGGTCGGTGAGGCTGTCCCACTGCTGGAGCAGCCGCACAAAGGCCTCCTCCACCAGCTCCTCGGCCAGGGACCGGTCCCGGAGCTGGCGCAGGGCATAGGCGAACATCCTGGGGGCGTTTCCCCGGTACAATTCGGTAAAGCGGCTGTTGCGGTCGGACTGCATCAGGAAAACACC
>CALWYC010000056.1 GCA_944385655.1 uncultured Intestinimonas sp.
CGGGTGCGCTCGGTGACGGTGACCAGCATGATGTTCATGATGCCGATGCCGCCCACCAGCAGGGAGATGGCGGCGATGCCGCCCAGGAAGCGCTGCTGGAGCTTGTCGGCCTCCGCCTGCTCATTCTGGTAGCTGGTGGGGTTGTCGATGTAGTAATAGCCGTTGTCGCTGCTGATAAAGCCGGCCAGGAAGCCGTTGACCAGGGTGGAGACCTCCTTGAGGGACTCGGCGTCCTTGGCCTTGATGATGTACTGCTCGATGGGCTGGTTGTTGTTGAAGATCCGAGTCATGGTGGAGGGCAGAAGGATCATGTAGTCCTGACGGTTGATGGTCTCCTGGATCCACTGGTTCTCCTCGGAGGAGCCCACGTTGACCCCGGCGCTCTTGCTCTCGTAGACGCCCACCACCAGGAAGGGAGTGCCGTTGATGGTGATGGTCTTGTCCACCGGATCGGCAAAGCCGAAGAGCTCGTCGGCCACGGCGGAGCCCAGCACGCACACCTGATTCTCCTTCTCAATGTCCAGGTAGGAGAGGTCACGGCCCTTGGCGATCTTGTAGTCGTTGCACAGGCCGTACTTGTCGTTGCCAAGGACGATGCTGGGGTATTCTCCCGTGGACATCATGGCGCCGCCGCCCATGCTCTGCCACTGGCGGGCGATGGTCTTGGACTCGAACTTGATGACCGGGTCGGAGTAGACGTTCCCCGTGGGGGAGACGCCCAGCACCAGGTCGTCCAGCTGGAGGCAGTAGTCGTAGAGGGCGGAGGAGACGTCCACGTTGCCCCGGTAGGAGTAGGCGTACACCGAGATGGTGTTGGTGCCCATGCTCTCGTAGTAGGCCCGCAGGGCCATGTTCTGGCCCTGGGCGTAGGACACCAGGATGATGACGGCGGCCAGGCCGATGATGACGCCCAGCATGGTGAGGGCGGACCGGCCCTTGTTGGCCGAGATGGACTTGGCCGCCATTTTGAAGGCCTGGGAGAAGTTCAAAGCCCTACCTCCTCTCTGGGGCCGTCGGCCACGATGTGTCCGTCGGAGAGGCGGACGATGCGGTCGGCGGTGGCGGCGATGCCGTTGTCGTGGGTGATGAGGATGATGGTGGAGCCGTCCTCATGGAGGCTGTGGAGGATCTCCAGCACCTGGCGTCCGGTCTTGGAGTCCAGGGCGCCGGTGGGCTCGTCGGCCATGATGATGGGGGGACGGGCGGCGATGGCCCGGGCGATGGCCACCCGCTGCTGCTGGCCGCCGGACATCTCCGAGGGCTTGTGGCCGGCCCGGTCGGCCATGCCCACCCGTTCCAGGGACTCCATGGCCCGCTCTGCCCGCTGTCCCATGCCCACCCCCTGGTAGATAAGGGGCAGCTCCACGTTTTCCCGGGCGCTGAGGGCGGGGATCAGGTTGTAGCCCTGGAAGATGAAGCCGATCTGCTTGTTGCGGATGTGGGCCAGCTGCCGGTCGGTGAGCTCGGTGACGTCGGTGCCGTCCAGGTGGTAGTCCCCGTAGGTGGGGATGTCCAGGCAGCCCAGGATGTTCATGAGGGTGGACTTGCCGGAGCCGGACTGGCCGATGATGGCCACGAACTCGCCCCGGTCGATCTGGAGGCTGACCCCGTCCAGGGCGCGGACCTCGCTCTCCTGTCCCTCATTATATATTTTATAGAGGTTCTTAATATCGATCAGCATGTCGGTCACCTTAGCCCCAACTGCTGCCCTGTTCCACGTAGTAGTTGACGAAGACGGTCTCGCCGCCCTGGAGGCCCTCCTTGATCTCCACGTTGTAGTTGTCGGAGAGACCGGTGGTGACGGGGACGGGGTAGTAGCCGTCGGCCTCGGTGGGATAGGTGGGGGTCTGGCCGGGCTCCGCCTCGGGGATGTCCAGCTCCACGGCGTTCTCCGGCTTCTCGTCGGCCTGGATGAAGACCACGGAGGAGGTGTTGCCGTCGGCGTCGGAGATGTACTTCACCGCCTGCATGGGCACCACCACGCACTCGTCGGACTGGCTGGCCACGAAGGAGTAATCCAGCCACATGCCGGCCAGCAGGGTGCCGGCGGAGTTGTCCACGTCCAGGGTGACGGGGTAGCTGGTCATGCCGTTGGAGCTGTTCTCGCCGATGCTCATGTCGATGCTGCTCACCGTGCCCACGAAGACGTTGCCGTTGTAGTCGGTGAGGTCCACGGTCATGCCGGGCTGGACGAAGGAGATGTTGCGGTCGTCCACGGTGATCTGGACCACCATGTTGGTGTTGTTGGAGATGGTGATGACGGTCTCGCCGCTCTTGACCTCGGCGCCGGGGGTGAGGGTGCAGGAGGTGACGGTGCCGTTGATGGGGGCGGTGGCGTTGAAGTTGGCCAGGGCCTTCTGGGCCTCGGTGAGCTTGGTGGTGGCGTCGTCGATCTCCTTCTGCTTGGCGCGGATGTCGGAGTCGATGGTGTCGGAGCCCAGGACCAGGAGGGCGTCGCCGGCGTTCACGTTGGCGTAGCGCAGCAGGTTCTCCGAGAGGACGGGGCCCTGGGCCTCGGTGACGATCTTGCGGACCTCGTAGTACTCAGTGGCGCCGTTCTGGTAGGGGTAGATGGCGGTGCCGTCGGCGGCGGTGAGCTTGGCGGAGGCGGTCATGCCCTCGGTGAGGGTGCCGGGGTTGTCGAAGACCACCACCACTTCAAAGTAGACGGAGCCCTCGGGGGAGATGTAGCTGACCTTGTTGATGGTCTCCACGGTGCCGGGGAAGGTGTCCATGACGGCGGGGATGGAGACCTCCACGGCCTGGCCCACAGAGATGTCGTTTTCGTAGGCGTAGCTGAAGTAGAGGGAGAGCTTGAGCTTTTTGTCGTTGGCCAGGGTGCACACGGCGGCGCCCTCGCTCACCTTCTGGTCGACCTGGAACTCGCTGACCTCCACCAGCTTGCCGGCGAAGGGGGCGCGGACGGTGAGGTTGTTGGCCTTGTCCACCAGGTCGGCCATGTCCTTCTGGAGGTTGGTGAGCTTCTCCTGGGCGGAGGTGACCTCGTCCTCGGCGGCCTGGCTGCGGATGGTGTAGAGGGGCTGGCCCTGGGTGACGGTGTCGCCGGCGGTGACGAAGACCTCCTGGACGGTGCCGCCCTGGGTGAGGGTGATGGCGGCGGACTCCTTGGCCTTGGCGTTGCCGGAGCCCTGGACGGTGCTCTGGATGGAGGAGATCTCAGCCACCTGGGACTGGATCTGGCTTTCGGCGCCGCTCTGGGCGGTGAGGAAGCGGTAGAGGAAGAAGCCGCCCACGCCGACGGCGGCGAGGATGATGACGGCGGCAATGATGCTCTTGGTCCGTTTCTTCCGTTTCTGGAGCTGCTCCTTGGATTTCTGGGGTTTCTGGGGCGGCGCGGGGGTCTGAGTAGGCGTGGGGGTCTGCTGGGTGATTTCAGCCATAGTGTATTCCCTCCTGATTTACTGTCCTTTCCATTGTATCACGCATTCGGACAGGCGTAATTACAAACAGATGACAAATTCTTAAGGTTTTCTGAAAGAGACCGTCCGGCAGGGGAGGCGGCTAACTTATAAGACGATTGAAAGGGGGAAAAAGTTACACCCGGGCAGAAAAAAATTCCGACCCGGTCCACACCTTATAATTAAAGAAGATCGGGACCGAAGGACCGGCGGAGGGCGGGAGGGGGGAGAGAAGATTTTGCGCATCGCGCAGAATGACGGGGAGCTGTCATCCTGAGAACGCGGGTCAGAAGAGCTGCCCCTCCCCCCGCCTGCCCCGCCACACCCCTTACAAATTTCCGCTCCGGTTGCACGCCGGCGTGCAACAAAGCCGGCCAAAACAGCGGAGGATAGGGAAAGGGAGGCCAAGGGGGAAAAGAAGCGGAAAAAACCCGTCACAGAGGGGGAACCTTTTGAAAAAACCGCCGTCTAACGGATAAATAAGGCCCTGAGACCCTGTGTGACGCATTTTTACGGTTGTGTTACAAAACCGTCCATCCCATTGACGGGAGGTGGCGAATTGGGTATCATGAGCCAAGAGGTGAGGTGAGGTTATACTTTGCTAATTGGCGAAAAAATTCGCAAATAGAGCAAAAATACTCCATTTACCCCAAATTTTAGAATGAGGAATTCCAAATGAGAAACCTCAAGCGGGCTCTGAGCCTGGCTCTGGCTTCCGTCATGGTCATTGGCATGATGGTCGTCGGCGCCAGCGCCGCGAGCTATGACGACTTCTCCGACAAGGACGAGATCGTCAACAAAGAGGCCGTTCAGATGCTCGTCGAGCTGGGCGTCATCAACGGCAAGGACGACGGCTCCTACGATCCCACCGGGATCGTGACCCGCGCCGAGATGGCCAAGATGATCTGCGTCGTGCTGAACGGCGGCAAGGACCCCAGCCTGGGCACCACCGTCACCAACAGCTACACTGACACCGTGGGCCACTGGGCTTCCGGCTACATCGAGTACTGCACCCAGCTGGGCATCGTGGCCGGCGACGGAGCCGGCAAGTTCAACCCCAATGCCACCGTGACCGGCTCTGAGGCTGCCAAGATGCTGCTGGTGGCCATGGGCTACAAGTCCGAGGTGGAGGGCTTCACCGGCTCCAACTGGGCCATCGGCGTGAACGTCCGCGCCAACCAGAAGGGCCTGTACTCCGGTCTGGCTCTGGACGTGGACGCCGGCCTGACCCGTGACAACGCCGCTCAGATGGTGTACAACGCTCTGGACGCCGGCGTGGTCAGCTATGACTTCACCCTGGTCACCGATGGTTCCACCATCAGCTCCAGCCCCACCCTCATTGACAACAACAACAAGACCCTCCTCGAGGACAAGTTCAACGCTGTGAAGGTCGAGGGCGTTGTTGTCGCCAACGAGTACGCCAACCTGGAGTCCACCGCTGAGAAGGGCACTGCGCTGGACGCCGGCGAGACCAAGCTGGACGTGACCAACTACGGTGCCAACGAGGACCAGAACGTCTTCGGCGACGGCAAGTACTCCGTCTCCACCTCTCTGGATATGCTGGGCAAGTCCGTCACCCTGTACGTGAAGAAGGACGCCAGCAGCACCTCCAAGGCCACCATCCTGGGCAACGCCATCCTCTCCGAGGACAACGTGGTCGTCACCACCGCTGCCAAGAAGACCATTGCCAAGATCGCCAGCGACAACGACCTGGATATCTCCGGTGCCAAGATCCTGGTGAACTACACCAATGCCGACTACACCAATGCCGACTACAACAAGGATGACTCCATCCGCGGTGTTGAGAAGGTCCTCATCGACAACGACAACGACGGCGATGCTGAGTACGTCCTGGTCAACACCTACAGCTTCGGCCAGGTGACCAAGTACTCCACCAAGGACGACGGCTCCATCACCATCAGCACCAAAGACAGCGCCAGCAAGACCATCACCCTGACTGCCGACGACGCCGACGACGTGGTGGGCTTTGAGGATGTGGCCAAGGACGACTATGTGCTGGCTGCCTGGATCGGCGGCAAGCTGTACGTCGAGAAGGCTGAGTCCGTCATCGGCACTCTGGACGCCTACAAGGCTGCTGAGAGCCTGACTGTGGACGGCACCAAGTACGATGTGTCCCTGGTCCCCGGCTTTACCGGCGGCACTGACGAGATCGTGGCCGCTTCCAGCGTGGGCTCCACCTACCTGGACAACGAGGCTATAGGTGGCCTTGGTGCCGTCAGACAGGACGACCTTCACCAGATCCTCCAGGGTGGCATCAGAGGACTCAATCACATAGGCAAAGTTGTAGGCGGACTCCACGACCTCGCCGGTGGCCACGATGTAGCCCTGCTGGTCGAGATAGAAGGTAGCCTCGGTATCCAGGGTGGCGGTGTCATCCACGAAAGCCTTGTTGGCGGCGAACAGCTCGGTGCCGGTGTAGGTGGGCACGTTGGAGATGCTGTAGTCGGTGCCGTCGATGGTCAGCTTGGTGGTGAAGTCGTTCTTGCTGCTGTTCTTGTAGGCCTCGATGGTGCCGGTCACGGTCTCGACAGCCTCGACGTACAGCTTGCCGCCGAAGAAGGTAGCCATGACATAGTCGTCCTTGGCCACGTCGTCAAAGCCAACAACGTCAGCCTTGTCGTCCACGGTGTAGGAGCCGGAAGCCAGGGAAACAGTGATGGAACCGTCGCTGGAGGTGGAGTACTTGGTCACCTTGCCCAGCTGATAGTTGTTGTAGAGGACATAGTCCACGTCGCCGTCATCGTCGGTATCGACAATGATCTTCTCATAGCCGGCAGAACCAACGGTGGTGTCGGTGAGGTCGGCCATGGAAGCGTAGTTGTAGGCGATCTGGGTCTTGCTGGTGTAGGACAGATCGTTGTCGTCAGCCACGTCCTTCAGGGAGTCGCCGCTGTAGTCCACGACCACCACGTTGTCAGCGGAGGTAATGGCAGAGCCCAGGACCTCAGCCTTGGCAGCGTTGGAGTTCTTCTTGACATAGATAGCAACGGAGCGGCCCAGCTCGTCAGCACCAGTGGAGACGGCGAAGGTCTCGGTGCCGGCATAAGCGCTCTGATCGTCGTCGTTGGTGATGACGATCTTGGTCTTGCCCTCGTCCAGAGCGGAACCGGTGACAGAGGTAGCGCTCAGGTTGGCGTACTCGTTGGCGATCACGACGCCCTCGACCTTCACAGCGTTGAAGGCATGCTCGAGGAGGGTCTTGTTGTTGTTGTCGATGAGGGTGGGGCTGGAGCTGATGGTGGAACCATCGGTGACCAGGGTGTAGGTGTAGCTGACCACGGTGGCGTCCAGAGCGTTGTACACCATCTGAGCGGCGGAGTCACGGGTCAGACTGGCGTCCACGGAGATGCTCAGGTCGGAGTACAGGCCCTTCTGGTTGGCGCGCACGTTCACGCCGATGGCCCAGTTGGAGCCGGTGAAGCCCTCCACCTCGGACTTGTAGCCCATGGCGACCAGGGGCATCTTGGCAGCCTCGGTGGCGGTCACGGTGTCGTTGGGAGCGAAGGTGCCGTCGCCCTTACCGGCCACGATGCCCAGCTGGGTGCAGTACTCAATGTAGCCGGCAGCCCAGTGGCCCACGGTGTCAGTGTAGCTGTTGGTGACGGTGGTGCCCAGGCTGGGGTCCTTGCCGCCGTTCAGCACGACGCAGATCATCTTGGCCATCTCGGCGCGGGTCACGATCCCGGTGGGATCGTAGGAGCCGTCGTCCTTGCCGTTGATGACGCCCAGCTCGACGAGCATCTGAACGGCCTCTTTGTTGACGATCTCGTCCTTGTCGGAGAAGTCGTCATAGCTCGCGGCGCTGGCGCCGACGACCATCATGCCAATGACCATGACGGAAGCCAGAGCCAGGCTCAGAGCCCGCTTGAGGTTTCTCATTTGGAATTCCTCCTTCTAAAATTTGGGGTAAATGGAGTATTTTTGCTTTATTTGCGAATTTTTTCGCCAATTAGCAAAGTATAACCGCCCCTTACACTTGAAAAAACAGGCGGTATTTTGCACAATATGTGCAAAATACCGCCTGTTTCATCCAAAATCATTTCCTTGGTAGCATCTTGGTAGCATCGCTTTTCTGGAAATTTTTCAACCCCTTGCGCCCCAATGGTTTGAGGCCATTTTTTGGTAGCATTTTGTTTTTCCGCCCCCTCCGGAGGGCAAAAAAAGGACCCGCTGCGGCATGCAGCGGGTCCTCCGGACACGCGGGAATTATTCGCCCACGACCTGGGCCTTGATGAGGTTGGTGCTGCCGCTGCGGCCGATGGGCACGCCGGCGGTGATGACCACGGTGTCGCCGCACTTCACGGCGCCCTCCTTCCGGGCCACGTCCACGGTCATGGAGAAGAGGCGGTCGGTGGAGTCCACCTCGCCGGTGAGGTAGGGGTGGACGCCCCAGGAGATGGCCAGCTGGCGGCGGGTCTGCTCGCTCTGGCACACGGCGATGATGGGGCAGGCGGGGCGGTACCGGGAGATGACCTTGGCGGTGTGGCCGGACTTGGTGGCGGCCAGGATGGCGGTGGCGCCCAGGTCCATGGCGGTGAGGCAGCAGGAGTGGGTGATGGCGTCGTTGATGGTGGAGACGCCGGGGGTGAGCACGTTCTCACGGAAGCGGCCCCAGTAGTCGATGGCGGATTCGGCGGCCTCGGCGGTGTCCACCATGGTCTTCAGAGCCTCCACGGGGTACTTGCCGGAGGCGGTCTCGCCGGAGAGCATGACGCAGGAGGTGCCGTCAAAGACGGCGTTGGCCACGTCGGAGACCTCGGCGCGGGTGGGCCGGGGGTTGCGGATCATGGAGTCCAGCATCTGGGTGGCGGTGATGACCGGCTTGCCCTGGCGGATGGTGGCCTTGATCATCTTCTTCTGGATGATGGGCACCTCGTGGGCGGGGATCTCCACGCCCAGGTCGCCCCGGGCCACCATGATGCCGTCGGAGGCGGCGATGATCTCGTCCAGGTTCTCCACGCCCTCCCGGTTCTCGATCTTGGCGATGATGTGGATGTGCTCCCCGCCGTACTCCTTCAGGCAGGCCCGGATGTCCTCCACGTCGCTGGCCTTCCGGACGAAGGAGGCGGCGATGAAGTCATAGTCGTGCTCGGCGGCGAACTTCAGGTCCTCCTTGTCCTTCTCGGTGAGGGAGGGCAGCTGGATGTGCACGTCGGGGATGTTGATGGACTTGTTGTTGGAGAGGGGACCGCCGTTCTCCACCTGGCAGAGGATGCGGTGGCCCTCCACCTTCTCCACCTTCAGCTCGATGAGGCCGTCGTCCACCAGGATACGGCAGCCGGGGCCCACCTCCTTGTGGAGGTTCTGGTAGGTGACGGAGACCTGGGTACCGTCGCCGGGCACGTCGTCGGTGTCCAGCACGAACCGGGCGCCCTTCTCCAGGGTCACGGGGCCGTTGGCGAAGGTCTTGATGCGGATCTCGGGACCCTTGGTGTCCAGCATGGTGGCCACCGGGCTGCCCAGGGTGTCCCGGACCCGCTTGAACATATTCAGACGGGCCAGCTGCTCCTCGTGGTTGCCGTGGGAGAAGTTGAAGCGGGCGCAGTTCATGCCGCCGAGGATGAGGGCTCTGAGCATCTCCTCATTGTCCACGGCGGGACCCAGGGTGCAGATCACTTTCGTCTTTCTCATAAAGAATACCTCCTGATAGGTACCGGTGTTTGTTACGTTTGAAAGCCTACGCGCTTATCATACTACATCGCTACGCATTTTGGAAGTAAAATTTTTTAGAAATCTGCAAAAATCCGCTCCTCTGCTTTCGTGAAAAATGACCGGAGGGCCGGAGCGAAAACGCTCCGGCCCTCCGGTCATTTCCAGCGTGTTTCTCGACTTCTCATGCTCCTTTCCGATCAGTGAGCACGCTCACAGGCCGAAGAACCGTTCCATCACGGTCTCGCCGATCTTTTCCGGCGTCTCCAGTCTGCGGTTCTCCCAGCCGGAGCCGTCCGGGCGCTCCACCTGCTCCCAGTAGCTCACCATATCCAGGTCCAAGGAGTGATAGACCATGAGGGCGGCGTGTTCCCGGTCCAGGGGCTCGTCCTCCGCCTCCTCTGCCTGCCCCTCATAGAGGCCCAGCGTCTCCGCCTTCTCGTCCACGGCCTTCGCCCAGCCCACGCCGGTGAAGCCCGCCGCCTCCGCCTCATAGCCCGCCATCGCCAGAAGCATTTTGGCCGCCTCCCGGCCGGTCACCGTCCCATCGGGGTCAAAGGTACCGTCCGCTCTGCCATTGGCGATCCCCAGCGCGCAGCAGTATTCGATCAAATATCTGGCCCAGTGGCCGGAGACGTCGGAGAAGGAGAAGTTCGTCATGGGATGCTTCGGGTCCTCCAGCCGGGGCGTTTTGCCGCCGTTGAGGATGACGGAGATGATCTTGCACATCTCCGCCCGGGTGACCGCCCCCTTGGGGTCAAAACTCCCGTCCTCCTTCCCCTCCAGGACGCCCAGGTCCACCAGGGTGTTCACCGCCTCGGTCTCCCGGATCTGGCCGGCGTCGGTAAAGGCCGCCGCGGCGCAGAGGTTGAAGAGAGCCAGCCCCAACAGCAGCGCGGCCAGCAGCCGCATGCAGTTCCCTTTGTTTGCCCGTTCCATCATGGTGCGATCGCTCCTTTCTATCCTTCCACTGTCATGGTCTCACCGCAGAGGGTGACGCTCTCCACCTGGTCCAGCTCCACCGGCTCCTCCAGCTCCCAGACCAGCCGTTCCTTGGAGATGGCCAGGCCGTTCTTCCAGGTTTGGGCAACCCGGACCCCGTCCCGGACCTGAGCCTGTGTGCCGTCCCGGAGCGTCACCACCGGCTTCTCCATCGTCTCCAGCCGGGTGGTGCCGCCCCAGCCCGTACAGGCCACACAGACGCTGAGGGTGGAGATTGAAACGCCCTCAATGTCGGTCTCCAGCCCGTCCGCCCCGGTGACCGTGCCGCCTGTCCAGCTCAGCTCCAGCGAATCCACCGGCTCCAGGGGCACCTGGAGCGTCCAGCTCCCCGACACGGCACCGCCCTGGGTGGAATAGTCCCCGTTGAAGAAGAAGATCTGATTGTTCAAAAGGTCCTCCCGGGCCGGGCAGCCCGCCGGGAAGGCATAATCCACGCCGTCGGGAAAGACGGCCATGCGCTCCATCTCATAGAGATCAAAGGGAGGACGCTGGAGCTGAAGCAGGGTGACGTCCTCCCGCCACTGGAAGCGGACGTGGAGCCGGTCATCCTCAGCATAGCCCATGGAGGAGATCCAGATGCCCGGCTCCTCTCCCTCCGGCAGTGGACATCTTTCCCAGTCCATCTCCATCCGGTTCTGCTCCGGGAGGAGATACCGCTTCCCGTCCTCCCCTACAGCGCTCTCCAGCAGGCCGTCGGGCACCGCCTCCGCCAGCCGCTCCATGTTGAAGTCCACAAAGAAGTCCCGGTGGCCGGGACCGATCTCCCGGGTGGAGAGCCGCAGCGTCTCCGTCTGGGTCTGGCGGTAGAAGGTCCGGCTGAAGAGCAAGGTCCCGGACTCCGGGTCATACACCGCCATCTCTCCGGTAATGCCCGGGATGATCTCCCCGTCCAGCTCGGCACCCTGGGCGTTGGCACTCAGGTCCAGCTCCGCCCCCTGGCGGAGGCGGTCCCCCTCCAGGTCCCGGAGGGTGAGGTAGACCCGGATCACGTTCCGGTCGGCCAGGGCGGCGGCCACCCCCAGCTCAAAGCCCTGGTCGGTCACCGCCGCCTGGGGCCGGGAGGCGTAGGCCGCCCGCCATCCCAGGTGGGCCTGGATGGCCTCCCAGATGGCCGGTCCGGCGGCCAGGGCGGCGGTGAGCAGCGCGGCGCAGACGGCCACGGCCACAATGGCCCGTTTGAAGCCGGAGCGGCGGGGCGGCCCTTCCATCCGCCGCCGGACGGCCCGCTCCATCTCCGGGGTAAAGCGCACCTGGCCCAGGGCCCGGTCCAGGCGCGCGCCAACATCAGCCCTCCTCATCGTACCACTCCTTCAGCATGGGCTTGAGCCGTTCTCTGGCCCGTTTGAGGCGCACGGAGACCGTCCCCTGAGGGACGCCCAGCATCTGGGCGATCTCCCCGGTGGAGCAGTCCCGGTAATAGTAGAGCACCACCACCTGGCGGTACTTGGGGGGCAGGGCCAGCACCGCCCGCACCACCGTGTCGTCGGGGGTCTCCGTCTCCCCGGCGGGACAGCCCTCCAAAAAGGACAGGTCCACCCGCCGCCGGTTCCAGGGGGAGCGCAGCAGGTTGCGGCAGACGTTGGCGGCGATGGCGGTGAGCCAGGTCTTTTCCGACGCCTCCGCCCGGAAGCCGCCGTAGCTCTGCCAGGCCCGGACGAAGGTCTCCTGGGCGGCGTCCTCGGCCTGGGACAGGTCCCCCAGCATCAGCAGGCACTGGCGCAGGATGCCGTCGCCGTACTCCGCCATCAGCCGCCCGATCTCCTCCCGGGCGTCGGGCTCCCGCAGGGCACGGTCCATGGTCCTCATCTCCTTTCACCCTTATAGACACCTGAGCGGGGACATTCGTTTCACTTTTTCAAAAAAAGATGGACGCTTTTCGCGTCCATCTCAGAAGTGTTTCTATTCTGTATGCAAAAGGACGGGCCGGTCAGCCGGTCTCCACGCCGTCGGCCTCCGTTTCACTCAGGACGGCCCGGCGGCGCCTCCGGCGAGGAGCATGCAGAGGATGGAGAGCAGCAGCAGCGCCGCCAGCAGGAAGTTCCGTCTCAAGGTCGTCCTTCCTTTCCGGAAAAGATGGCTCGGTCCGTTGTCAGCCCGCCGCGTCTATGGCAGCGGCGAAGCAGCTCAGGCCCTTCTGGGCGTCATTGAGTTTCGCGTATCGCCCCATGAGGGTAATGGATACGCTGTCCTTTACGTTCACCGCCTCCTGGAACGTAAGGGTGTTGGCCCGGAGGGCGGCACTGTAATAGTCAAATCCGCTGAACACCGTCGTACTGACGGCAAGCTCGGGGAACGCATATTTGTCCAGGTAATGGTGGGAGGGGGAGGGGAGCTGGCCGATCTGCCGCAGATAACCCTTGACCTGGTCCAGCATGTCGGCGGCCTCCGCACCGGAGAGGTCGGACGCATCCACCAAGGCCTGGCCCACCTCCGCCGCCTTCCAGTAGAGGGCGTAGGCCTGGTCCAGATAGGTCTGCATCTCCTGGAGCTGGGCCTGAGTGGCGGGGGCGTCGATGCTGATGAGCTCATCCTGATAGTGAGGGACCCCTGCCAGCTCGGGCACCCAGGTCACCACCTTGCCCATCCGCTCGCCCACGGACCGGAGGGGAAGATAGAGGGTGTCGTCCACAAAGAAGGGATAGAGGGCGGTCCCGCCGCTGGCAAAGGTCCAGGGCGCCCCGTCCACCGTCACAGCGAATTGACTGAGCAGCTGGACATCGGCCCCGGATTCAAAATAGCGGTCCAGCACGGCGAAATCCGCCTCGTTCAATGGCACTGTGCTGTTGCTGAGCTTCGTCCGAACAAATGCCTCCTTGCCCGTGGTAAAAGCGGCCTTTCCGGCGGCCCGATCCACCGAAAGCGTACAGCCCAGCCAGTCAGCGGCGGTGTTGGCGGGCATGTAGACGGTCCCGTTGTAAGAAAACAGGTATGTTTTCTTACCCTCCGCATTGGCGAACTCAGCGTCTTGGCCGTCCACATAAACATTTTGCATATAGGCCGTGACATGGGCGGCAGGCGCGGCGGCGAAGGCCGCCGCCATCGAGCCCAGCAGGGCCGCGCAGAGCAGGACCAAAGCGGACAATGCACCGATACGCAATTTTTTCATGTTTGACATCTCCTTTTTCTCGGGCTATGGAATAGCCGCCTTTCTATCCCTATAACAGGTCCAGCACGGCAAAATTAACACCCCAGGAAGAATTTTTTGAAAAAAATTCTT
>CALWYC010000057.1 GCA_944385655.1 uncultured Intestinimonas sp.
GACCTGCGTGAGTCGGGCGCCATCGAGCAGGACGCCGACATCGTCATGTTCCTCTACCGGGACGACTATTATAATGAGGACAGCGAGAGCCGCAACCTGGCCGAGTGCATCATCGCCAAGAACCGCCACGGCGAGACCCGGAAGGTGGAGCTCCAGTGGCTGCCCGAGTACACCACCTTCTCCTCCATCGACCGGACCCATCAGGAGTACTGACCATGCTGAACGAGGCCCAGGCCCTCACAAGGGAATACGCCATGCTCTCTCCGGGGAACCATATCCTCTGCGCCGTCTCCGGCGGCGCCGACTCGGTGTGCCTCCTCCACTGGCTCAGGGCGCAGTCGGAGGCGCTGGGCTTCTCCCTCACCGCCGCCCACTTTGACCACCGGCTCCGGGGGGCGGAGTCCCGGCGGGACGCCGCCTTTGTGGAAGAGCTGTGCAGGGCGTGGAAGGTGCCCTGCGCGGTGGGGCACGGCGACGTCGCCGGGGAGGCCCGGCGGCGGGGGACGGGCATCGAGGAGACCGCCCGGGCCCTGCGCTATGACTTTCTGGAGCGCACGGCGGAGGAGCTGGGGGCCGACCTCATCGCCACCGCCCACAACGCCAACGACAACGTGGAGACCCTGCTCCTCCACCTGGTCCGGGGCAGCGGCCTCCAGGGTCTCACCGGCATCCGCCCCCGGCAGGGGAAGCGCATCCGGCCCCTCCTCACCACCACCCGGGCCGAGATCCTGGCCTACCTGGAGGCGCACCGCCTCCCCCACGTGGAGGACAGCACCAACGCCGACACCGCCTACGCCCGGAACAAGCTCCGCCACCAGGTCATCCCCCTGCTGGAGGAGCTCAATCCGGCGCTGATCCAACGGCTTTCGGACACGGTGGGCTACCTCCGCGCCGACAACGACTACCTCACCGCCCAGGCCATGGCCGCCGTCCGGGGGGCCGAGCCCACCGTCACCGGCGGCCTGGTCCTCCCCGCCGACACCATCGCCCGCAGCCCCGACCCCATCGCCGTCCGGGCGGTGGGCGCCCTGCTGGGGCGGCTGGGGGAGCACCAGTACCGTTCCGCCCACCTGCTGAGCGTGGTGGAGCTGGCCCGGAGCGGTCATCCCTCCGGCTCGGTGGACCTGCCCCACGGCCTCACCGCCCGGCGGGCCTACGGCCTGCTGGTGCTGGAGCCTTCGGCGGCGGAGGGCGGCTGGACGCCGGTCCAACTAAACGTC
The DNA here is from genome assembly GCA_944385655.1 of uncultured Intestinimonas sp. GTDB lineage: Bacteria > Bacillota > Clostridia > Oscillospirales > Oscillospiraceae > Intestinimonas. The sequence continues at coordinate 1,221 of CALWYC010000057.1, forward strand.
CCCGGCGAGACTCCCCTGCCCCAGCTGGGCTGGAAGCTGGTCTGCCGCCCCGCCCGGGCTCCGGCGGAGCCCCCCACGGACCCCTTTGTGTGCTATCTGGACCCCGCCGCCCTGGCCGGCCCCCTCACCGTCCGGCCCAGGGAGACGGGGGACGCCATCACCCTGCCGGGCCGACCCCGCAAGAGCGTCAAGAAGCTCCTCATCGACGCCAAGGTGCCGCGGGTGGACCGGGAAAAGCTCCCGGTGGTGGCCGATGCCGCTGGGCCCGTGTGGCTGGCCGGCTTCGGCCCCCACGCCCCCCGGCTGGCCGCCCCCGGCGCCCCCGCCCTGGAGCTCCGGGCGGTCCCCCTCGCCCCAGCGACCCAGTGTGAAACCGCCCCGGACCCGGGGACTCATTCAAAAGAAGGAAGGATCTGAGCTTATGCTGGAACAGGATATCGAACGGGTCTTGTTTACCGAAGAGGAACTGAAGGCCCGGGTGGCCGAGATCGCCGCCCGGATCGACAAGGACTACGCCGGGAAGGAGCCCATGCTCATCAGCGTGCTCCGGGGGTCGTTCATCTTCATGGCCGACCTGGCCCGGGCCATCACCCTCCCCTGCACCGTGGACTTTATGGCCGTCTCCTCCTACGGCAGCGGCACCACCTCCTCCGGCCAGGTGAAGATCACCAAGGACCTCTCCGAGAGCATCGAGGGCCGGGACATCATCGTGGTGGAGGACATCCTGGACAGCGGCAACACCCTCTCCTATCTGTTCCAGCTCCTTCAGGCCCGGCACCCGGCCTCCGTCCGGCTGTGCACCCTGCTGGATAAGCCCTCCCGCCGCACCAAGCCCATCACCGCCGACTACACCGGCTTCACCGTGGACGACCTCTTTGTGGTGGGGTACGGCCTGGACTACGCGGAGAAGTACCGCAACCTGCCCTACATCGGGATCCTCAAGCCGGCCGTCTACGAGAAGGCCTGAGGACGCCCCACTCCACATAAAGGACGTGGTTCACTCTTGAAAAAATTCACGCTGCGCGACGCGGCCTTCTACGCCCTCATCCTGGTGATCCTGGTGGGCACCCTGTGGACCCTCCAGAACATGAACACCGGGGAGAAGCCCACCTACGCCCAGGTCCGCCGGGCCCTGGAGCAGCAGCAGGTGGAGACCCTGATGGTGGACAAGAACAACAACCTGACCATGCTGCTCAAGGACGGCTCTACCCTCACCTACGAGCTCTACTCCTTCGAGCTCTTCTATGAGGACTTCAACGACACCGTGGTCAACCAGTGGCGGGCGGGGATCATCACCGACTACGAGTACCCCGACGATCCCACCCCCTCCCCCTGGCTGTCCATGCTGCCCTACGCCGGCATCCTGCTGGCCTTCGGGTTCATGTTCTACCTCATGTTCGTCCGGCAGAACGGGGCCGGCGGCGGCGACAAGACCGCCCGCTTCGGCCGGGCCCGGACCCGCACCCTCTCCGACCAGGGGGAGAAGAAGGTCACCTTCGGGGACGTGGCCGGGGCCGACGAGGAGAAGGAGGAGCTCCGGGAGATCGTGGACTTCCTCCGGGACCCCAAGAAGTTCGTGGCCCTGGGCGCCCGCATCCCCAAGGGCGTGCTGCTGGTGGGCCCGCCGGGCACTGGCAAGACCCTGCTGGCCCGGGCCGTGGCCGGGGAGGCCGGGGTCAACTTCCTGTCCATCTCCGGCTCCGACTTCGTGGAGCTCTATGTGGGCGTGGGCGCCAGCCGGGTCCGGGACCTCTTCGACCAGGCCAAGAAGGACTGCCCCGCCATCGTGTTCATCGACGAGATCGACGCCGTGGGCCGGCAGAGAGGCGCCGGCCTGGGCGGCGGCCACGACGAGCGGGAGCAGACCCTCAACCAGCTGCTGGTGGAGATGGACGGCTTCTCCGCCAACGAGGGGGTCATCGTCCTGGCCGCCACCAACCGGGTGGACATCCTGGACCCCGCCCTCCTGCGCCCCGGCCGCTTCGACCGGCAGGTCTACGTGGGCTATCCCGACATGAAGGGCCGGGAGGCCATCCTGAAGGTCCACTGCCGGAAAAAGCCCCTGGCCGAGGATGTGGACCTCCACGAGGTGGCCAAGTCCACCGGCGGCTTCACCGGCGCCGACCTGGAGAACCTGATGAACGAGGCCGCCCTCCTGGCCGCCCGGAAGGACCAGCCCTTCATTACCCTCTCCGACATCCAGGAGTCGGTCATCAAGGTCATCGCCGGCCCGGAGAAGCGGAGCAAGACCGTCATCGAGCGGGAGCGGAAGCTCACCGCCTACCATGAGGCCGGCCACGCCGTGGTGGGCCACGCCCTGGAGACCGCCGACCCGGTCCACCAGATCACCATCGTCCCCCGTGGGGGCGCCGGCGGCATGACCATCTCCCTGCCCCAGGAGGACCGGGGCTACCGGTCCCGGCTGGAGCTCACCGAGCAGCTCTCCAGCCTGCTGGGCGGCCGCATGGCCGAGGAGCTGGTGCTGGGGGACATCTCCACCGGCGCCGGCAGCGACATCCGCCGGGCCACCGACATCGCCCGGAACATGGTCACCCGGTACGGCATGAGCCAGCGCCTGGGCAACGTGGTCTTCGACTCCGGCCACGACGAGGTCTTCATCGGCCGGAGCATGGCCCAGACCAAGAACTACTCCGAGGAAGTGGCCGCCATCATCGACGAGGAGGTCAAGTCCCTCATCGACAACGCCTACGCCCGCTGCCGCCAGATCCTCACCGACCAGCGCTCCGCCCTGGAGCTGGTGGCCCGGTACCTGCTGGAGTTCGAGACCATGGACGGCGCCACCTTCCAGCAGGTCTTTGACGACCCCGCCGCCGTGGAGGCCATGCTGGCCCGGACGGAGCGGGAGGAGGACGGAGCCCCGGAGGCCCTCCCCGAGGAGACCGACGGCCAGGAATGAGAGGCTTGACAACCGCCGCCGCCCAGCCGGGCGGCGGCGGTTTTTTGCCCCGGCGGGGGGGCATCACTATTGCGTGGGGCGCGGCGTCATCGGGGCAAAGTCCATTCCATTCGGAACACCCTTGCGGGCATTCCTCCTTTCATTCCCTTGCCCCTCATCTTCCCAGAAAAGCGCTGCGCGCTTTTCTGGGGCCCCTTACTTGCGCGCCTTATAAAACCTTCCCCCTTGCAGGGGGAAGGTGCCCCAGTGCGCACACTGGGGCGGATGAGGGTGGGCCGGTGCGGTGAATTTGGCTTTTTGTTCTATCCAACGCCCCCTCATCCGTCTGGCCTTCGGCCATCCACCTTCCCCCCTGAGGGGGGAAGGTTTTGTGGGTGAGGGCGGGGCGCGGTTTCCCAGACGCGCCCACGGCGCCACGCTGTCTGTGGTGCGCGGCGTCGTCGGGGCAAAGTCCATTCCATTCGGAACACCCTTGCGGGCATTCCTCCTTTCATTCCATTGCCCCTCATCTTCCCAGAAAAGCGCTGCGCGCTTTTCTGGGGCCCCTTACTTGCGCGCCTTATAAAACCTTCCCCCTTGCAGGGGGAAGGTGCCCCAGTGCGCACACTGGGGCGGATGAGGGTGGGCCGGTGCGGTGAATTTGGCTTTTTGTTCTATCCAACGCCCCCTCATCCGTCTGGCCTTCGGCCATCCACCTTCCCCCCTGAGGGGGGAAGGTTTTGTGGGTGAGGGCGGGGCGCGGTTTCCCAGACGCGCCCACGGCGCCACGCTGTCTGTGGTGCGCGGCGTCGTCGGGGCAAAGTCCATTCCATTCGGCAAAAAAGCGCCGCCGTCTCCCGTGCGGGAAACGGCGGCAGTTTGCTTTTCAGAAGACAGGGCTTACAGGGCGGCCAGGGCCTGGTCCAGATCGGCCAGGAGGTCGGCGGCGTCCTCGATGCCCACGGAGAGGCGGATGAGGTCGGGGGAGACGCCGGCGGCCTGGAGCTCGGCGTCGTTCATCTGCCGGTGGGTGGTGGAGGCGGGGTGGAGGACGCAGGTCTTGGCGTCGGCCACGTGGGTGGCGATGGAGCAGAGCTTCAGCCCGGCCATGAATTTGGAGGCGGCCTCCCGGCCACCCTTCACGCCGAAGGAGACCACGCCGCAGGTGCCGCCCGGCATATACTTCCGGGCCAGGGCGTGGTAGGGGCTGCTCTCCAGGCCGGGGTAGTTGACCCAGGCCACCTTGTGGTGGCCCTCCAGGTAGCGGGCAACCTCCATGGCGTTGGCGCAGTGCTTGGCCATCCGCAGGGGCAGGGTCTCCAGACCTACGTTGAGGAGGTAGGCGTTCATGGGGGCGGGAGTGGCGCCGAAGTCCCGCATGAGCTGGGCGGTGGCCTTGGTGATGTAGGCGCCCTCCAGACCGAACTTCTCGGCGTAGGTGATGCCGTGGTAGCTCTCGTCGGGGGTGGTGAGGCCGGGGAACTTGTCGGCGTGGGCGGTCCAGTCGAACCTGCCCGAGTCCACGATGGCCCCGCCCACGGCGTTGGCGTGGCCGTCCATGTACTTGGTGGTGGAGTGGGTCACGATGTCGGCGCCGTGCTCGAAGGGGCGGCAGTTCACCGGGGTGGGGAAGGTGTTGTCCACGATGAGGGGCACCCCGTGGGCGTGGGCGGCCCTGGCGAAGCGCTCGATGTCCAGCACGGTGAGGGCGGGGTTGGCGATGGTTTCGCCGAAGACGGCCTTGGTGTTGGGCCGGAAGGCAGCCTCCAGCTCGGCGTCGGAGCAGTTGGGCTCCACGAAGGTGAAGTCGATGCCCATGCGCTTCATGGTGACGGCAAAGAGGTTGAAGGTGCCGCCGTAGATGGCGGAGGAGGCCACCACATGGTCGCCGCAGGAGGCGATGTTGAAGACGGCGAAGAAGTTGGCCGCCTGGCCGGAGGAGGTGAGCATGGCGGCGGTGCCGCCCTCCAGGGCGCAGATCTTGGCGGCCACGGCGTCGCTGGTGGGGTTCTGGAGCCGGGTATAGAAGTACCCGGCGGCCTCCAGGTCGAAGAGGGCGCCCATGGCCTCGCCGGTGGCGTAGCGGAAGGTGGTGGACTGGACGATGGGGATGTTGCGGGGCTCGCCGTTGCCGGGCACGTAGCCGGCGTGGAGGCAGTTGGTGCTGAGGCGGTAGTCGGACATGGGACATTCTTCCTTTCTGGAGCGGATAATTGCATTTAGACTACACGCTCCCCGGGCATTTGTCAATGAAAAATCAGGAGACCACCAGATCGGGGTTGGGCTCCAGGGGCACGTTGACCGCCATGCCGCCGAACTCCTCCACCGACTCTCCCTCCACCAGCAGGAAGACGGCGTCCACGTTGGGGAGCTGACAGAGGGTGTTGACGATGGCGTAGAGGAGGAGCCGGCCCCGGCCGGGGGCGGCGCCGCTGCCGGAGAGGAAGGCGGCGTCGAAGTTGACATAACAGATCCCATCCTCATTGACCCACAGGTCGATGAGCCGGGCGTCGGCGGGGATGGGCAGGGAGAGGCCGTCGGTCTCCGGCCCGGAGAGCAGGGCCTGGAGGAGGACCTCCTCCGGGGCGGCGCCGCTGGGGATGAGCAGCTCCCGCCGCTCCACCGCCAGCCCCCCCTCCTCCCGGAGGAAGCAGAGGTCGGCGGAGAGGTAGACGGGCTCGTCCTCGGCGCTGGAGAGGATGATGTCGCTCTCCCGGAGGAGCTGGTGGTCCCGGTAGGAGATGGGCTCCCCCTCCACCAGGATGGAGACGGCCTCCACCCCCTCCACCTGGAGGAGGGTGAGGGCGATGCAGTAGTCGGCGATGGTCAGGTCCACCCCGGACAATCCGCCGTAGCGCTCGGAGAGGTCCACCTCGCACACCCCGTCGGTGAGCACGGGCTCGGAGCGCTGGTAGACCCCGTCGGGGAAGGGGGAGCGCAGGTCCTCGCTGACGGGACCGGAGAGAAGGCACTCCACCAGGCCGCTGAGCACATCGGCGTCCTGGGGGAGCCGCCGGGTCTCCCACAGCACGGCGGGGCCCTGGACGGGGTCGTCGGTCTCGGCCGCGGGCAGGGGGGCGGCAAAGTAGACCAGCCAGCCCTCCTCATGCTCGCCGGGGACGGAGCAGCCGCTGAGCAGCAGGAGCAGAGCGCAGAGCATGCTCAGGATATGATCTCTCACAGGGGGTCACCTCCCTCGTCCTCCCAGCGGGGGAAGGCCACCTGGAAGCAGGTGCCCCCCTCCTCCCGGCGCTGCACGGTGACGGCGCCGCCGTGCTGTCGGGCGGTGTCCCGGACGATGGACAGGCCCAGGCCGGTGCCGCCGGCGGCCCGGGACCGGGCCTTGTCCACCCGGTAAAAGCGGTCGAAGATCTTGGGCAGGTCCTCCTCGGGGATGCCCACCCCGGTGTCCTCCACGGTGAGGAGGACCAGGTCCCCCATGGCGCGCAGGTCCACCATGACCCGGCCGCCGGTGACGTTGTACTTCACGGCGTTCTCCATAAGGTTGAAGGCGATCTGGTAGAGGTCGTCCTCGGTGGCCAGCACCACGCAGCCCGGCCGGAGCCGGGCCTCCACGGTGATGCTCCGCTCCTGGGCCAGGGGGAGGAGCATGTGCTCCACCTTCTCCACCACGGCGGCCACGTCCACCGGCACCTCCTCCACCGCCACGGCGCTGTCCATGCGGGTGAGGGTGAGGAGCTTTTCCGAGATGCGGGTGAGGCGCTCGGCCTCCTCCCCGATGTCGGAGACGAAGTCCTTCACGGTCTCCAGGTCCATGCCGTCGGTCTGGAGGATGGAGTCGGTGAGCAGGCGGATGGAAGCCAGGGGGGTCTTGAGCTCGTGGGAGGCGTCGGAGACGAAGCGGCGGCGGACCTCCTCGGTGGTCTGGAGCCGGTCGGTGAGCTGGTTGAACTCCCCGGCCAGCTGGCTGAGCTCATCGCCGCCCCGGATGTCCACCCGGTGGCTGTATTCGCCCTCCCGGACGATACGGATGGCCCGGAGCAGGTCGGCGATGCGCCGGGTGAGCATCTTGGAAAAGACCACGCTCATGATGAGCACCACCACGCAGATGACCAGGGAGATGGAGCGCAGGTTCCCCTGGATGTCGGTGAGGAGCCGGGCCTGGTCGGCGTCCCGCTCATAGAGGTAGACGCAGCCGATGGTCATGTCCCGGTAGATGACGGGGACGGCGGCCCGGCTGTGGAAGGCCCCGTCCAGGTAGGAGGAGGTGGCCACGTCGTAGCCCTTGAGGGCGGCGGTGACCTCGCTGAGCATGGCGTAGCGCCCCTCGGTGAAGCGGAGCTCGTCGCTGTCGTAGAGGATGAGGCCGAACTCGTCGGTGACCAGCACCCGGAACTGGCCGGTGTAGCCCAGGGGCTCCACGTAGTCCCGGACGGCCTCGCTGGTGAGGGACTCGGTGCGGGCGATGGTGTCGGCGATGACGGAGGCCTGGGACTGGAGGAGGCTGGTCTTGGACCGGAAGACCAGGTCCTGGGAGACCAGCACCGGATAGGTGTTGAGCAATATGAGCACCGCCGCGATGATGATGATGTAGGTGAGGGCGAATTTGAGCTGGATGGAGCGGCGGAAGGGGATCTTCTCCGCCCCGGTCACAGAGGCCATGGTCTCCACCTCCTTGCCTTCAGCTGTTTTTCAGGTAGTAGCCCACGCCCCATTTGGTGAGGATATACTCCGGGTTGGCCGGGTCCAGCTCCAGCTTCTCCCGGAGCCGGCGGATGTGGACGTCCACGGTGCGGTACTCCCCGGCGTACTCGTAGCCCCACACGATGTTGAGGAGGTTTTCCCGGGAGTAGACCCGGCCGGGGTTGCGCATGAGGAGCTCCATGAGGTCGAACTCCTTGGCGGTCAGGTCCACCGGGGTGCCGTCCCGGAGGGCGGAGCGCTCGTCGGTGTCCAGGACGATGTGGCCCTGGGTGATGCGGGAGGCCTTCTCCTTCTGGCCAGCGGCCCCTGCCCGGCGGAGCATGGCCCGGATGCGGGCCTTGAGCTCCAGGATGTTGAAGGGCTTGGTCACATAGTCGTCGGCCCCGCACTCAAAGCCGATGATCTTGTCGGTGTCCTCGCTGCGGGCGGTGAGCATGATGACGGGCACGTTGGAGAACTCCCGGATGCGCATGCAGGCCTGGAGCCCGTCGATCTTGGGCATCATCAGGTCCAGGATGATGAGGTCAAAGCCGCCGTTCCGGGCCAGCTCCACCGCCTGTTCCCCGTCGTAGCCCACCTCCACCTGGTAGCCCTCGTTCTCCAGGTTGAATTTGATGCCCTTTACCAGCACCTTTTCGTCGTCTACCACCAGGATCTTTGCCATATTGTCCTCCTATTGACGGGCGGAGCGTCACTCCACCGTGATGTAGTCCATGAGCCCCTCCAGAATGCCCTCGCCGATGCCGGGTACCCGGGTCAGATCCTCCGGGATGCGGAAGGGGCCGTTGGCCTCCCGGTCGGCGATGATGTCGGCGGCCCGCTGCGCCCCGATGCCGGGCAGGGTGTCCAGCTCCTCGGCGGAGGCGGTGTTGATGTTCACCTTCCCCGGCGTCTCCAGGGCGGGCGTGCCGGCGGGGAGCAGGGGCTCGGTCTCCGCCGCCGCCGGCCGGGCCTCCACCCGGTAGGGCTCCGTGCCGCTCCGGGCGCCCAGGAAGTAGCCCGCCGCCAGGAGCAGAAAGGCGGCGGTGACGGCCAGCAGGGCCTTTTCCAGCGTGGAAATTTTTATGTCTACCCACCTCCAACCGATTGCGCCCGGCGGCCGGGTCTGATATAATATGTGCCAAAGACATTGTGGCACAGTATGTCACAAAAACGATTATATCATATTTGCTAGGAGTTTCCCATGAAAAAATATCGACGCAGCCTGCTTTCTCTCCTTCTGGCTCTGAGCCTGAGCCTCTCCCTCACCGCCCCCTGGGCCCTGGCCGCCTCCGCTGCCCCCGAGGGCACCGAGGCCCCGGAGGAGACCCCCGCCGCCGGCCCGGTGGTGGAGGTGAAGGAGGAGGTGGAGAGCCAGCTCCTCAAGGACATGCACATCGAGGCCACCGCCGCCATCCTGGTGGACGCCGCCACCGGCACCGTGCTCTACGATCAGGAGGCCCATGAGCGGCGCTACCCCGCCAGCATCACCAAGGTGATGACGGCCATGCTGGCCATCGAGGCCATCGACCGGGGGGAGCTCTCCCTGGACCAGGTCATCACCGTGAGCAGCGAGGTCACCCGGGACGTGGGGGACGGCAGCTCCACCCAGGACATCAAGGAGGGGGAGCAGCTCACCGTCCAGGATGTGCTCTACTGCGCCCTCATCGCCTCGGCCAATGAGGCCTGCAACGTGCTGGCCCAGGTGGTGAGCGGCAGCGTGGACAGCTTCGTGGAGCTGATGAACCAGCGGGCCTCCGAGCTGGGCATGGCGGACACCCACTTTGTCAACACCCACGGCTACCACGACCCGGACCACTACACCACCGCCTATGACATCTCCCTCATGTGCATGGAGGCCATGAAGCACGAGACCTTCCGCACCATTGTCACCTCCAAGAGCTATATCGTCCCCGCCACCAACCTGCACGAGGAGCGGGAGCTCCACGAGACCAACGCCCTGGTGTCCACCTGGCGGATCACGGGCTATTATTACCAGTACGCCACCGGCATCAAGACCGGATCCACCCCGGAGGCGGGCTACTGCCTGGCCTCCTCGGCCAGCAAGGACGGGGTGGACCTCATCGCCGTGGTGCTGGGGGCGGAGAACCCCAAACGGGAGGACGGCTCCACCAACCGCCTCCAGTTCTCCGAGTCCAGCCGGCTGCTGGACTGGGGCTTCAACAGCTTCTCCACCAAGAAGCTGCTGGACTCCACCTACTTTGCCGGCACCATCCCCGTCACCCTCTCCCGGGAGACCGACCGCATCGGCGTCCAGGCCACCGGCGAGCTGGAGGCCATCCTCCCCAACGACCTGGACCCCGCCGACTTCCAGCTCACCCCCGTCTATGACGCCGACAGCCTGGAGGCGCCGGTGACCAAGGGCCAGGTGGTGGGCCACGTCACCGTCTCCAACGGGGACACGGTGTACGGCCAGCTGGACCTGGTGGCGGTGGACAGCGTGGAGCGCTCCGAGCTCCTCTACCGTCTGGCCCAGATCGAGGCCTTCTTCAGCCAGCTGTGGGTGAAGGTGGTCCTCATCGTCCTGGCGGTGCTCATCGTGGTGCTGCTGCTGCGCTGGCTCCTCTTCGGCCGCCGCCGGCGCTACGGCGGCGCCCGCCGGGCCTACCGGGGCGGCCACTACAGCGGCCGCCGCAGAAGATAAGAGAGCAAAGGTCCTCCGGCCTGTGTGCCGGAGGACCTTTTTCTGTGGGCCGGTCTGGACTTGACAAAATATGCTATACTATACTAGAAGAAGTATGTCCCCATCAAAGCTGGGGCGGAAAACAGGTTGCAAAGGAGAAGGTGCGTATCATGACGGAGCGGTACGACGTTGCCATCATCGGCTGTGGAGAGGCCGGCATCTACGCAGGCTATGAGCTCATGAAGCAGAACCCCGGGCTGAAGGTGGTGGTCCTGGAGCAGGGCCGGGACATCTACAGCCGGAGCTGCCCCATCGTGGCGGGGAAGGTGAAGGACTGCATCCAGTGCAAGGTCTGCGACACCATGTGCGGCTTCGGCGGGGCCGGCGCCTTCTCCGACGGCAAGTTCAACTTCACCACCGCCTTCGGCGGCTGGCTCACCGACTTTATGGACGCCAAGGAGGTCATGGACCTCATCGAGTACGTGGACTCCATCAACGTGGAGCACGGCGCCACCACCGAGATGTACTCCACCGCCACCCCCGAGGCCAAGGCCCTGGAGAAGAAGGCCCTGGAATTCGACCTCCACCTCCTCCAGGCCCGGTGCAAGCACCTGGGCACCGAGAAGAACCTGGTCATCCTCCAGAACATCTACGAGGACCTGAAGAAGGGCATGGAGTTCCGGTTCAACACCGCCGTCAAGACCATCGACGCCGCCGACGGCGGCTACCGCCTGGGCCTGGAGAAGGGGGACGAGGTGGTCTGCGACTGGCTCATCGCCGCCCCCGGCCGCTCCGGCGCCGAGTGGTTCGCCAACGAGTGCAAGCGCCTGGGCATCGCCCTCATCAACAACCAGGTGGACATCGGCGTCCGGGTGGAGCTGCCCGCCCGGGTCTTCGAGCACATCACCGACGTGGTCTACGAGTCCAAGCTGGTCTACCGCACCAAGCAGTACGGCGACCAGGTCCGCACCTTCTGCATGAACCCCTACGGCCACGTGGTGGCCGAGAACGTGGAGGGCATCAACACGGTGAACGGCCACTCCTACGCCGACCCCGCCCTCCAGAGCGAGAACACCAACTTCGCCCTGCTGGTGTCCAACCGGTTCACCGAGCCCTTCAACGAGCCCTACCGCTACGGCAAGCACATCGCCTCCCTCAGCAATATGCTGGCCGGCGGCGTGCTGGTCCAGCGCTTCGGCGACCTGGTGAAGGGCATGCGCACCAACGCCCACCGGCTGAGCAAGTCCTTCACCCGGCCCACCCTCACCGCCGCCGTCCCCGGCGACCTGTCCCTGGCCCTTCCCAAGCGGCAGCTGGACGACATCATCGAGATGATCTTCCAGCTGGACAAGATCGCCCCCGGCACCGCCAACTACGACACCCTCCTCTACGGCGCGGAGGTCAAGTTCTACTCCTCCCGCCTCACCCTCTCCCCTGAGCTGGAGACCAAGCTGCCCGGCATGTTCGCCATCGGCGACGGCGCCGGCATCACCCGCGGCCTGGCCCAGGCCGGTGCCTCGGGCGTGAAGGTGGCCCAGGTCATCTCCCAGCGCCTGCGGGAAAAAGTCTGAGGCGGGCCAGGCCGCCCAGAATCCGCCGCGCAGCGGCGAAAACCGGAGCAGAGCCCAGCGTAAGCGGGTCTGCTCCGGAGAGGAGGAGCAAGGGAGCGAAGCGAGAAATGCCCGACAGGGCATTTTGAACGGTGCGGACTTTGCGACGACGAGGCCCAGGCGGGCGCCTCGGGCGTGAAGGTGGCTCAGGTCATCTCCCAGCGCCTGCGGGAAAAAGTCTGAGGCAGATATGACGGGAACCGGCGCCACGCAGTTGTGGGGCGCGGCTTCCCAGACGCGCCCCCGGCGCGCCACGGCACCGCCTTTGAAGCATGTCGTTCTGAGGCAAAGCC
>CALWYC010000058.1 GCA_944385655.1 uncultured Intestinimonas sp.
TCGATGGCCAGGCCCCGGGCCAGGCCGGAGTAGATGTGGGTGTGGGCGTTGATGAGGCCGGGCATGATGACCCCGCCCCTGGCGTCCACGAACTGGGCGTCGGGGTACTTGGCCTTCAGGTCCGTCAGGGTCCCCACTTCCTTGATGACCTCTCCCTCCACCGCCACGGCGCCGTCCGCCAGGTAGGGCAGGGCGGGATCTCTGGTGATGAGCTTACCGTTGCCGATCAGAAGCATGTGACTCTCCTCCTATCCGATTTCCGGGTGTTTCCTCCGGTTAACATTTTCCTATGAAAACAAAAGGTGCCCATTCCTTTCAGAATGAACACCAGCCCGTGCGCGCAGCACTTCGTTACAGCTTGAAATTGTCAGATGTGCACAAGGCTTGCCCTTCTGCCGTATTCACTTTATCACATTTTTGACCATTGCGCAAGATGCAAATTAAAATTAATTTGGAACCCTTACTTTTTGTTGAAATTTCACCAAACCGGAGATATAATAGTGATAGAATCAACAATGAGGAAAGGTGGTTCGCTATGCAAGCGTCCAATCTGGAATTCTGCCTCCAGCTGGCCAAGGGCATCGCCCGCCAGTTCGGGCCCAACTGTGAGGTGGTGGTCCACGACCTGGCCTCCAACGACCCGGAGACCTCCATCGTGGCCATCGAAAACGGCCACGTGTCCGGCCGCCGGGTGGGGGACGGGCCCTCCCACGTGGTGCTGGAGGCCCTGCGGGACGGCGGCGAGGTGCCGGAGGACCGGCTGAGCTACCTCACCAAATCGGAGGACGGCAAGATCCTCAAGTCCAGCACCATCTATCTCCGGGACGACGACGGCAAGGCCATCGGCATCTTCGCCATCAACTACGACATCACCCTCATGCTGGCCATGGAGGACGCCCTCCGGGGCTTCACCGCCACCGACCTCCCCCAGGAGGAGCCGGAGCACATCTCCCGGAATGTGGCCGACCTGCTGGACGAGCTCATCGAGCAGAGCGTCAAGCTGGTGGGCAAGCCGGTGGCCCTCATGAACAAGGAGGACAAGGTGAAGGCCATCCAGTTCCTCAACGACACCGGCGCCTTCCTCATCACCAAGTCTGGCTACAAGGTGTGCAAATACTTCGGCATCTCCAAGTACACCTTATACAGCTACATCGACGAGGCCAAATCTGCCTCGGAGAAGTGAGCGCCTCAGAAGGAGCCCGGCGGCAGCGGCCGCCGGGCTCTTTTTGCTCACTTCTTGGTCTCGGGCTCCTTGGGGAGGATCAGGTTGAGGAGGATGGCCATGATGGTGGCCACCACCACAGAGGAGGAGCCGAACACGGTGGCCACCCAGCCGGGGAAGTGGCTGCCGGCCAGGCAGCCGGGCACCTGGGTGATGCCCACGCCCAGGGCCACGGAGAGGCCCACCACGGAGCTCTTCCGGGGGGTGAAGCCGCCCTCGGTGATCATGCGGATGCCGGTCATGGTGATGGTGGCGAAGACCGAGATGGTGGCGCCGCCGATGACGCACTGGGGGATGGTGGTGAGGACGGAGGCGAACTTGGGCACCAGGCCGGCCACCAGCAGGATGCCGGCGGCCAGGGTGAAGACCGCCCGGTTGATGACCCGGTTCACCGTGACGATGCCCACATTCTGGCTGTAGGAGGCGGTGGGCAGGCCGCCGAAGAAGGCGCCCACGATGCTCATGACGCCCTGGCCGATGATGCCGCCGGAGAGCTCCTTGTCGGTGGGCAGGCGGTCCATGCCGCCCATGGTGGTGGAGCTCAGGTCGCCGATGGTCTGCACCGCGTTGACCACGTACACGATGGCCAGGGAGACGCAGGCGGAGGGGACGAACTGGATCTCAAAAGGCATGACCTGGGGCAGGGCGAACCAGGCCGCGCCGCTCACCCCGGAGAGGTCCACGATGCCCAGGAAGTAGGCGATGACATAGCCCACCACCATGCCGATGAGGATGGAGGCCAGCTTCAGGATGCCCTTGGTGAAGTTGTTGAGGAAGACCACCACCGCCAGGGTGATGAGGGCCACCGCCCAGCTCCGGGGGTTGCCGAACCACTCGCTGGTGGCGTTGCCGCCGGCCATGTAGCGCACGGCGGTGGGATAGAGGGAGAGGCCGATGGTGAAGATCACCGTGCCGGTGACCAGGGGCGGGAAGAGGGGGCGGATCCACTTGACGAAGACGCCGAAGAGGATGGCCACACAGCCGCCCACGATCTCGGCGCCCAGAATGGTGGGCAGTCCGAACTGTCCGCCGATGGCCTGGAGGGTGGGGATGTAGGCAAAGCTGATGCCCATGATCACGGGCAGCCGGGAGCCGATGCGCCCGAAGATGGGGAAGAGCTGCAGGAGGGTGGCCACCGCCGTCAGGATCAGGGACACCTGGATCATCAGAGTCCGCTCACCGGCCGACAGGCCGCAGGTATCCGCAATGAGGATGGCCGGGGTAATGATGCCCACCACGGCAGCCACCACATGCTGGAATCCCAGGGGGATCATCTGTCCAGCGGAGGGGACCCCTTCAAACTGGAATACGCTGCCGGGCCCTGTCTGTTGCTTCATCATAGTTCTCCACCTCACAAAAAGTTTTTATTGCTTAAATTTTTTTATTGCAAAAGAATGATACTACCCACGTCTCCAAATTGCAAGCCGTTTTTTCCATGGTGCCGCCAATTTTTCACCCCTGTTTTTGTGGATTTTACCCAATTTCACGTTCTACCCTGTCCCGCCCGCCCCCTGACTCTCCCCGTTCCTTTCCTATTCTTCCACAAAAAATACACGGAATCATGGGTTTTATGCCGTCGTCTCTGCTGATTTCGCTTTATTGATTCTATCTCTTCCGAGAATGATAAATTCGATGATATCGAATAACTATTTCTCTTTGTCGAATCATTTCCTTGTCACCGGAAGGTAATTTTGTTACACTCTTTTCAAACCAGAATTTTTGTTTGCGTGGTGCGTGGAATGAACCGACACAGCAAGACCCTCAGCTCCGCCCGGCGAAGCGCCGCCGGGAAGCTGGCCCTCCTGGGCGGACTGCTTCTGGCGGTCTTTCTTCTCTCCTTCTGCCTGGGGCGGTACGGCGTTCCCCTGGGGCAGGTGGTGCGGGTCCTCCTCTACCGGCTGGGCGCCGCCCTGGGCGGACTGCTGGACCGGCTCCCCGGCGTGGAGATGGGCCCCCTCTTCCCCCTGGCACAGACCTGGACGGACCAGATGGAGACGGTGGTCATCCAGATCCGGCTGCCCCGGATCGTCCTGGCCTGTCTGGTGGGCTGCTGCCTGGCGGCGGCGGGGAGCACCTACCAGGGCATCTTCCAGAACCCCATGGCCTCCCCCGACATCCTGGGCGCCTCCTCCGGCGCCGCCTTCGGGGCCGCCCTGGCCATCCTGCTGGGGGGCAGCAGCCAGGCCGTCACCGGCTCCGCCTTCTGCTTCTCCCTCCTCACCGTGGCCCTGGTCTACCTGCTCTCCGCCCGGGCGCCGGGGAAGCGCCTGCTCAACCTGGTCCTCTCCGG
The DNA here is from genome assembly GCA_944385655.1 of uncultured Intestinimonas sp. Taxonomy (GTDB): domain Bacteria; phylum Bacillota; class Clostridia; order Oscillospirales; family Oscillospiraceae; genus Intestinimonas. The sequence continues at coordinate 3,513 of CALWYC010000058.1, forward strand.
CATCATGGTGAGCTCCCTCTTCACCTCCGCCACCTCTTATATTAAATTGGTGGCCGATCCCTCCAACCAGCTCCCCGAGATCACCTACTGGCTCATGGGCTCCCTCTCCGCCACCAGGACAGCCGATGTGGTCCGTGCCCTCCTCCCCATGGCCCTGGGGCTCGTCCCCCTCCACCTGCTGCGCTGGCGCATCGACCTGCTCACCCTGGGGGACGAGGAGGCCAAGGCCATGGGCATCCACACCAACCGGCTGCGGCTCATCCTGGCCCTGTGCGCCACCCTGGTCACCGCCGCCTCCATCGCCGTCTCCGGCATGATCGGCTGGGTGGGTCTGGTGGTCCCCCACCTGGGCCGGCGGCTGGTGGGCAACGACTACCGCGTCCTCATGCCCGCCTCCATGCTCTTCGGCGCCGTCTTCCTCCTGGCGGTGGACAACGTGTCCCGGAACCTGCTGGCCACCGAGATCCCCATCGGCATCCTCACCGCCTTCATCGGCGCTCCCTTCTTCCTCTACCTCATGATGCGGAAGGGAGGGTTCCGCTGATGCTGGACATCCGTGACCTGCGCTTCTCCTACGGCGACCGCCCCGTCCTCCAGGGGGTCTCCCTCCGCCTGGGGGTGGGGGAGCTGGTCTTTCTCCTGGGGGCCAACGGGGCGGGCAAGTCCACCCTGTTCCGGTGCGTGCTGGGGCTGCTGCCCGGCTACGAGGGCACCGTGGTCCTCCGGAGCGGGGACACCCGCCGTCTCTCCGCCCGGGCCCTGGCCCGGGAGATCGCCTACATCCCCCAGAACCACCACCCCACCTTCTCCTATCCGGTGCTGGACATGGTGCTCATGGGCACCCACCACCGGCTCTCCCCCTTCTCGAACCCCGGTCCCAAAGAGGAGGCCATCGCCCTGGAGGCCCTGGAGCAGGTGGGCATCCGGGACCTGGCCCAGCGGGACTTCCAGCACCTCTCCGGCGGCGAGCAGCAGCTGGTGCTCATCGCCCGGGCCCTGGCCCAGCAGGCCAGGATCCTCCTCATGGACGAGCCCACCTCCAGCCTGGACTTCGGCAACCGCATCCGGGTGCTGGACAAGACGGCGGAGCTGGCCCGGCAGGGCTACACCATCCTCCTCTCCTGCCACGACCCCCAGCTCTCCCTCCTCTACGCCGACCGGGTGGTGGCCCTCCACCAGGGCCGGGTGCTGGCCGACGGCCGGCCGGAGGCCGTCCTCACCGAGTCCCTCCTCCACACCCTCTACCAGGTCCCCGTCCGCATGACCCCCACCGAGCACGGCACCCTCCTCTCCCCCGTCCGCCGGCACGTCTACCACTGGACGGCGGAGATGGTGGCCTACATGGAGGCGGCGGCGGAGCGCTCCGACTTCTACCAGCAGATCGCCCGGGCGGCGGCGGAGGCCGCCCCCGGCGGCGTCATCTGCGACGCCGGCTGCGGCCTGGGCTTCTCCAGCCTGGCCCTGGCCCCCTACTTTCAAAAGGTGGTGGCCGCCGACCGCTCCGCCGAGGCTCTGGCCGTGCTGCGCCGGAAGAACACCTGCCCCAACCTGGAGATCCGGGAGGGGGACCTCTTCGCCCAGCCCCCGGACACCCCCTATGACGCTATGCTCTTCTGCTTCTTCGGCTCGGCGGAGGAGATCCTCCGCTGCGCCCGGCAGCAGTGCCGGGGCAGGGTGGTGGTGGTAAAGCCCACCCAGAGCCGGCACCGCTTCTCCCGGGAGCAGGTCCCCGACCACCGCCAGGTCAGCGCCGCCCTGGAGGACCGGCTCGCCGCCCTGGGCGTCCCCTTCGCCCGCCGGGACCTAACCCTCCGCCTGGACCAGCCCCTGAAGAGCGTGGACGACGGTCTGCGGTTCTTCCAGCTCTACAGCCGGGACGCCGACCCCCGGGAGATCACCGGGGACTTTGTCCGCGCCCGGCTGGAGCCTCTGGACGACCCCGACTATCCCTACCGCCTGCCGGTGGAGCGGCAGGTGTCCGTCCTCAGCTTTGACGCCAAGGATATCCCATCGGAAACCGAAAGGAGTTTGGAATGATGAAAAAGCCCCTCGCCCTGCTGCTGGCCCTGTCCCTGACCCTCTCCCTGTGCGCCTGCGGCGGCGGCACCGCCGCCACCCCCGCCCCCGAAAGCTCCGCCCCGGCGGAGACCCAGCCCGCTGAGACCGGTACCGCCTCCGAGACCCGGATCTTCACCGACTCCGTGGGCCGGGAGGTGGAGCTCCCCGCCCAGATCGACAAGGTGGCCGTCTCCGGCCCCCTGGCCCAGATCGTCCTCTTTGCCCTGTGTCCTGACAAGCTGGTGGGCATCGCCAACGAGTGGGACGTGAGCGCCGAGGCGTACCTGGACACCGAGTACTACAACCTGCCCCTGCTGGGCCAGCTCTACGGCGGCAAGGGCGAACTGAACCTGGAGACCCTTCTGGCCTCCGGCGCTCAGGTGGTCATCGACGTGGGCGAGCCCAAGGACTCCATCGTGGAGGACCTGGACGCCCTCCAGGAGCAGACCGGCGTCCCCTTCGTCCACATCAGCGCCACCACCCAGACCACCGGCGACGCCTACCGCCTGCTGGGGGAGCTGGTGAACATGGAGGAGGAGGCCGAGACCCTGGCCTCCTATTGCGAGGAGATCTATGACCGCACTGTGTCCATCGCCGAGAGCGTGGAGAAGGTGGACCTCCTCTACATCACCGGCCCCGACGGCCAGAACGTCATCGCCCAGGACTCCTACCACTCCGAGATCATCGACCTCCTGTCCAACAACCTGGCCGTGGTGGACGCCCCCTCCTCCAAGGGCACCGGTAACGAGGTGGGCATGGAGCAGATCCTGCTGTGGGACCCCGACTATATCATCTTCGCCCCCGACAGCGCCTATGACGCCGTCTCCGGCGACGCCACCTGGGGCCAGCTCACCGCCATCTCCAGCGGCAATTACTACGAGACCCCCCAGGGTCCCTACAACTGGATGGGCTTCCCCCCATCCGTCCAGCGTTACCTGGGCATGATGTGGATGGCCAAGCTCCTCTATCCCGACGCCGCCGATTACGACCTCTATGAGGAGGTGGCCCGGTACTACGACCTCTTCTACCACTGCGACCTGACCCGGGACCAGTACGACGCCCTGGTGGCCAACTCCATCGGCAGACAGGCCGCTCAGTGAGGTGACCGCGATGAAAGCGCTGTTTGAGGCCCTCCGCGCCGCTCTGGCCCGTGGCGAGCGGGCCGTCCTCTGCACCATTGTGGCCAGTTCCGGCTCCTCTCCCCGGGGAGAGGGCGCCAAGATGGCGGTCTTCGCCGACGGCACCGCTCTGGGCACCATCGGCGGCGGCGCCGTGGAGAAAAAGAGCCAGGAGTACGCCCGGGAGCTCCTCCGCTCCGGCGGCGGCACCCTGGTCCACGCCTTCCGCCTCTCCTCCAACGAGGTCCAGGACATCGGCATGATCTGCGGCGGCAACGTGACGGTGACCTTCCAGGTCCTGGACGCCGCCGCCCTCCCCGTCCTGGACGCCGTGCTGGAGGCCCTGACCCGCTCCGACCGGGACGTGTGGCTCATCACCCCCGTCCAGGAGGGCTTGTCCTGGTCCCTGGGGCTGTGGGACGCCGTCCACGGCCTCCGCTTCGCCGACGCCCTCTCCATGGAGGAGCTGCGCCCCCTGCTCCTGAGCCGGGGCGTCCTCCGGAAGGAGGCGCCCTCCTTCTATGTGGAGCCCCTGGTCCAGGCCGGCGTGGTCTATCTCTTCGGCGGCGGCCACGTGGGGAAGGCCCTCTGCCCCGTTCTCACCCAGGTGGGGTTCCGGGTGGTCCTCTATGACGACCGGCCCCAGGCCGCCCTGCCGGAGCAGTTTCCCCAGGCCCTCCGGGTCATCCTGGGGGACTACCGCCGCATTTCCGACCACATCACCATCACCGACCGGGACTACGTGGTCATCATGACCCCCGGCCACCAGAGCGACTTCGAGGTCCTCGCCCAGGCCCTGGCCACCCCCGCCGCCTACGTGGGCTGCATCGGCAGCAAACACAAGGTGGCCGCCACCCGGGAAAAGCTGGCCGCTCTGGACTTTTCTGAGGCGGACATGGACCGGGTCCACTCCCCCATCGGCCTGCCCATTGGCGGGGAGACCCCGGAGGAGATCGCCATCTCCATTGCCGCCGAGATGATCGCCCACCGGTCCGGCAAGCTCTGAGGAGGGGCGCCCATGGAGGGAGGAAAAAAGATCCGCTCGGTGGACAAGGCCATGGCGCTGCTGGAGCTGCTGGGGGAGAGCCGGTCCCCCATGACCCTGGCTGAGCTGGAGCGGCGCTCCGGCCTGCCCAAGAGCACCATCCACGGCCTTCTCTCCACCATGCGGGAGCACCACATGGTCTCCCAGCAGGCCGACGGCCGCTACTGCCTGGGGCTGCGCCTCTTCGAGCTGGGCTGCGCCGTCAGCGCCTCCTGGGACGTCACCGGCGTGGCCGCCCCTTACCTGGCCAAGCTGTCGTCGGTCACCGGCGCCACCGCCTTCCTGGCCGTCCGCAGCGGCGGCGAGGCGGTGACCCTGGACCAGTCCAGGGAGGGCTCCGGCCTGCGCATCGTCTCCGAGACCGGCTGCCGGCTGCCCCTTTACTGCACCTCCCAGGGGAAGCTCTTCCTGGCCTACTGCTCCTCTGAGGCCGAGCAGGCCCGGCTCCTCCGGGCCCATCCCCCGGTGCCCCACACCCCCCACACCATCACCGACCCGGACCAGCTCGCCCAGGAGCTCCGCAAGATCCGCGCCCAGGGCTACGCCGTGGAGGACGGGGAATTCCGCATCGGCCTGCGGTCGGTGTCCGCCCCCATCTTCGGCCTGGGCGGCACCCTCCAGTACGCCCTGGGCGTGGTGGGCCTCTTCCGGCGCACCACCACCCCGGAGTTCACCCTGGCCATCCGCCTGGCCACCGAGTACGCCGCCCAGATCTCCGACGAACTGGAGGCTCTGTCCGGCCGCCCATAAAAATCGCCCCCCGGGACATCCCAACAGATGTCCCGGGGGGCGTTCCTTATGCACGGGGACCCAGCAGCAGGGGCTGGAGCTGCCGCCCCTGGAGGGCGGCGTCCACCGTGTCGTTGATCAGCGTGAAGTCGGCCACCAGGGAGGTGGGCTTCCCCACCGGGTCATCCTGGCGGTAGGGGACGAAAAAGACGTGCTTTTTGTCCAGCAGGGCGGCGATGTTTTTGGCCGAGCCGGCCAGGCCGTCGTTGGTGGAGACCGCCACCACCACCGGCCGGCCATTGCGCCACATGGCCTTGGCCGCCATGGTCACCGCCGTGTCGCTCATGCCGTTGGCCAGCCGGGACAGGGTGCTCCCGGTACACGGGGCGATGACCAGCACATCCAGGAGCTTCTTGGGGCCGACGGGCTCGGCCTTGGGGATGGTGTCGATGACCCGCCTGTCGCAGATGCGCTCCATCTCCCGGATGAACTCGTGGGCCGGGCCGAAGCGGCTGTCGGTCTCGGCGCTCTTCTCCGAGATGATGGGGGTCACGTCCCCGTATCTGGCCTTGGCCCGCTCCAGCGCCGGCATCACCTGATCGTATGTACAAAAGGACCCGCAGAAGGCGAAGCCCACCCGAATCTGTTCCATGCTCACACTCCTAGCTCACAGAGAATATGACAGATGGTGTCCCGGAGGATCCTGCCCGCCGTGACCGGGGCCACCTTGCCGGGCAGGGAGAGGGCCCAGATCACCCGCACCCCCAGCCGCGCCGCCGCCTCCATGTCCACCCCGCCGGGGCGGGAGGCCAGGTCGATGACCAGGCAGTCGGGCTCCAGCTGGGCCAGCCGGGCGGCGTCCAGCACCCGGGCGGGGGCGGTGTTCACCACCAGGTCGTAGGCGCACAGGCACTCGTCCAGGCCCTCCAGGTGCTCCGGGGCGTAGCCGTAGGCCTCCGCCCAGGCCAGGTCTTCCCACTTCCGGGCGGCCACGCTGACCCGTGCCCCCAGGGCCCGGAACCGGTGGGCGGTCAGCTTCCCCACCCGGCCGAAGCCCACCACCAGCACCCGGGCGCCGTGGAGGGTGATGGGCAGCTCCTCCATGGCCAGCTGCACCGCCCCCTCGGCGGTGGGGACGGCGTTGGCCACCGCCAGCTCCTCCCGGTCGAAATAATCGAAGAGCCGCAGCCGCCGCTCCTCCGCCAGGGCGCGGAGCTCCGGCGACGCCCGGCCGGCGCACACCACCTGCCCCGGCCGCAGGGCGTCCAGCACTGTGGCCAGCTCCGGCTTTTGGGCGGAGAATGGGGCGTTGAGCCGTCCGTCCTCCCCCGCCGCCGGCAGCGGCAGCACCACGCAGTCGGCCAGCTTCGCCCCGGTGAGGCCGGCCGCCGGCTCCGGCACCCCCTCCGCCTCCTCCAGGGCCCAGGTATGTACCGTGTGTCCCTCCTCGCACAGGAGCCGTGCCAGCCGGACCTGCCGGAGATCGCCCCCCACCACCCAGATGTTCCACTCGTTCCGCATGCTTCTCCCCTCCATGTTCCGTCTGGCCCATCCTATTCCCGGCCCCGCCAAAGGGTGACGGGTCATTGACAGACCGGAGGGCAGCAGATACAATAGTAAGGAACGGGCCCGTCCCGCCGGACGGCCCCATCGGGAAGGAGCATCCGCTTATGCTGTTTGCAGACTATCAGCGCTACCAATATGCCCGCAGCCCCCTCATCGAGGTCATCTGTCAGCTGCGGTTCCCCACCATTCTCACCATCAACACCACCGAGCCCGCCGACTTCCAGGAGGCCATCCGTCAGGACTTCCCCCGGTACGCCGCCCGGAAGGAGCAGGTGCCCCCCAAGATGGTGGGCGCCGGCGGCCCCAACCCCAAGGTGGAGCCCCAGCCCCCCGTCACCAACCACACCTTCGTCTCCACCGACGGGCTGTGGAAGATCAACCTCACCAAGGACTTCATCGCCCTGTCCACCCTGCGCTACACCAACTGGGAGGACTTCGCCCTGAAGCTGGACAAGCCCCTGGCCCAGTTCATCCAGGTCTACCAGCCCGCCTTCTTCCAGCGCCTGGGCCTGCGCTACCTCAACGCCATCTCCAAAAAGCGGCTGGGCCTCACCGACCTCCTCTGGGACGACCTGATCCGCTCCCCCTACCTGGGCATCCTGGGAGAGCCCGACGTGGATGAGACCAAGGTGGGCCGCTCCTCCCTGGACACGGAGCTCTCCCTGGAGGACGGCATCCGGATGAAGGTCCACGCCGGCCCCGGCCTCATCAACGGCGGCAAGCAGGACCCGGAGGTCAAATTCATCCTGGACGGGGACTTCTCCCGCACCGGGAACCTGACCGCCGACAAGGTGCCCGGCACCCTGGAGGAGCTCCACCACTATGCCGTGCGCTTTTTCCAGGGGGCCATCCTGCCCGAGCTCCACGAGGCCATGGGCCCCGTCCCCATGGCGGAATAACAAAAAGACGGCCGGAAGGGGGGCTTCCCCGTTCCGGTCGTCTTTGCGTCCCGTTCGTCAGCGTTTGGTCAGGTCCTTTTCAAAGCAGATGAGGACCTCATGACGGAAGCCCTCGAAGAAGAACTCGGTCTCCCCCGCCAGGCGGTAGCCCAGCTTGGGGTAGAAGGCGGCGGCGGGGGCGTTCCCCTCGTAGGTGTCCAGCCGCATGGCCCGGCACCCCCTGCCCGCCGCCAGGCCCTCGGCGAAGGCCACGAACCGCCGGCCCCAGCCGCCGCCGGCGGCGTCGGGGTGGATGCACAGGGTGTGGATGACCAGCACCTCCCTGGGCTTGGCCGCCACCGTCCAGGGGATCTTGGCGTACTCCGGCGGCTGGACCTGGTTGAGGTTGGCGCAGCCCACCACAGCCTCCCCCGCCGTCTCCACGTAGAGGGTGCCCTCCTTCAGGGCCTTCTCCGCCGTGGCCCGGCAGGGATACACCCCCCGCTCCCAGTTGGTCCAGCGGCAGCCGGTGGCCTCCTCCCGGTCCAGCACCGCCTCGTAGATGGCGGATACCCCGTCCAGGTCGGCGGCAGTTGCTTTTCGGATCATAGCGCTCTCCTCTCCCCGCCGGCAGGCGGATACACGATTTTTCCACATTATACCCCCCGCCGGCGGCAAAGGCAAGGCCGGCGGCCCCACAGAAAGGAGCGTGTCCCCATGGCGGTGACCTATGAGGACGTCAAGCAGTCCCAGGAGATCCGGACCTATATCACCCAGGCCGACGCCTCCCTGCGGGCGCTGGGCTTCACCGAGCACAGCTACGCCCACGTGGGCCGGTGCGCCGCCATCGCCGGCGACCTGCTCCGGGACCTGGGCCACGACGACCACACCGTGGAGCTCTGCCGCATCGCCGCCTTCATGCACGACATCGGCAATGTGGTCAACCGCAACGACCACGCCCAGACCGGCGCGGTGATGGCCTTCCGCATCCTGGACAAGATGGGCATGCCCCCCGCCGACGTGGCCGCCGTCATCACCGCCATCGGCCACCACGACGACCCCACCGCCTACCCGGTGAACGCCGTGGCCGCCGCCCTCATCCTGGCCGACAAGACCGACGTGCGCCGGAGCCGGGTGCGGAACAAGGACGTCACCAGCTTCGACATCCACGACCGGGTGAACTACGCCGTGGAGGAGTCGGTCACCCAGCTGGACCGGGAGGCGGGCACCTTCACCCTGTCCCTCTCCATCAACACCCAGGTCTGCCCCGTCATGGACTACTTTGAGATCTTCCTCCAGCGGATGCTCCTGTGCCGGAAGGCGGCGGAGTTCTTCCATCTCACCTTCCACCTTGACATCAACGGTCAGGACCTGTTATAGTTTCCTTGCCCCATCCGGCACGCCGGGTGGGGTCCTTTCCCGTTTTGACCCGATTTTTTTAAAGAAGGTGCGCCGCCGTGCAGAACCAGATCACCGAGGGTTCCATCCTCAAACCCCTGCTCTCCTTTTTCTTCCCCATCCTGCTGGGCACCTTTTTCCAGCAGCTCTACAACACCGTGGACGCCATCATCGTGGGCAACTTCGTGGGCACCGCCGCTCTGGGCGCTGTGGGCGGCCCCACGGCGGTCATCATCAACTTTCTGGTGAACCTCTTCGTGGGGCTCTCCTCCGGGGCCACAGTGGTCATCGCCCAGTACTACGGCGCCCGGCAGGGCGAGGAGCTGCGGGAGGCCGTCCACACCGGCCTGGCCCTGGCCCTGGCCGCCGGCGCGGTCGTCACCGTGGTGGGCATCGGCCTGTCCGCCCCGGCTCTCCAGCTCATGGGCACCCCCGAGGACGTGATGGGCTACGCCCTCACCTATCTGCGGGTCTACTTCTGCGGCTCCATCGCCTCCTTTATCTACAACATGGGGGCCAGCATCCTCCGGGCCATCGGCGACACCCGCCGCCCCCTCTACTTCCTCATGGCCGCCTGCCTCACCAACATCGTGCTGGACCTGCTCTTCGTGGTGGGCTTCCACCTGGACGTGTTCGGGGCAGCGCTGGCTACCATTCTATCTCAGCTGGTGAGTGCCGCCCTGGTGGCCGTCTCCCTGCTGCGGCCCGGCACCGTCTACGCCGTGGTGCCCCGGGAGATCCGCTTTCACCCCGACAAGCTCCGGGCCATCGTCCGCATCGGACTGCCCGCCGGCGTCCAGTCCAACATGTACACCATCTCCAACATGGTCCTCCAGTCCTGCATCAACTCCTTCGGCACCGTCACCGTGGCCGCCTGG
>CALWYC010000059.1 GCA_944385655.1 uncultured Intestinimonas sp.
GCACGGCCCATCTGGGCCACCCGGCAGATGGACTCCTCCACCTCCTTGGCCGCCACCAGCATCAGGTCGGCCAGCTCGTCGATGACCACTACGATCTGGGGCATTTTGTCCATCTCCCCGGTCCTGGCGGCGTGGGCGTTGTAGGAGGCCAGGTCACGGACACCCACCTCGGAAAAGGCCCGGTAGCGCTTCATCATCTCGGTGACCGCCCACTGGAGGGCACCCGCCGCCTTCTTGGGGTCGGTGACCACCGGGATGAGCAGGTGGGGGATGCCGTTGTAGATGCCCAGCTCCACCATCTTGGGGTCCACCATGATGAGGCGGACCTCCTCCGGCGTGGCCTTGTAGAGGAGGGAGATGATGAGGGAGTTGGTGCACACCGACTTACCGGAGCCGGTGGTACCGGCGATGAGCAGATGGGGCAGCTTGGCGATGTTGCCCACGATGCAGTTGCCCGCGATGTCCTTGCCCACGGCGAAGGCCACCTTGGAGGTGTGGTCCCGGAAGGCCTTGGAGTCGATGACCTCGTGGATGTGGACGGGGCTCACCAGCTTGTTGGGCACCTCGATGCCAACGGTGGCGATCTTGTCCGGAATGGGGGCGATGCGGACACCTGTGGCGCCCAGGGCCAGGGCGATGTCATCAGAGAGGTTGGTGAGCTTGTTGAGCCGGACGCCCTGGTCCAGCTCCACCTCATACCGGGTCACCGAGGGACCCCGGGTCACGTCAGTGATCTGGGCCTCAATGCCGAAGGAGCGGATGGTGTCGGCCAGGCGCTCCTGGTTCATCTTCAGCTCAGCCTGGGCACCCGCCCCCACGTCGCCGCCCCCCTCGGTGAGGAGGGAGACCGGCGGATACTGGTACACGGCGGGCATGGACTCGGACAGGTGCTTCTCGATGTCCTCCCCCACCTGGGCGGCCTCAGCCTGGGCCTCCTTGGCGGTGACCTTCTCCACCGCCGGCTCCCGGACGATCTCCGGCATGGGGACCGGAGCGGCCGGCGGCTCGGGGACGGGCTGGGGCTCCGGCTCGGCGGGCTGGACCGCGGCCGGCTCCGCCGGCTGAGGCTCGGGCACGGGCTCCGCCTTCGGCGCAGGCGCCGGCGTGGGCTCCGGCTCGGGGGCGGGCTGGGGCTCCGCCGCCATGGGGCGGGCCCCGGTGAGCACCTGGTCCGGGGGCATGGCCCCCGCCTTCCGGTCAAAGAGCCGCTCCTTCCGCTGGGCAAAGAGGCCCCGGGGCTGGGGCTTCTCCTCCCTGGAAGCCGGTCCCTCGTCCACCGGGATATCGATGGCCGCCCGCCGCCGCTCCGGCTCCGGCTTCCGCCGGACAGGCTTTTCCGCCGCCTCCGGCTCTTCTTCGTACTCGTACTCGGGGCGGGGCCGGTTCCTGATGGCGTCCACGAGCTCGGGAACGGAGAGGTGGAAGGCCCCCAGGAACATCAGCAGCTGGAAGAGCACCAGCACCACCCCGGCGCCGATGGGGCTGAACACCAGGGTCAGGGTCTCGGCGATGAGACCGCTCACCGCACCGCCGCACTGGACGGCCAGGCCCTGCTTCCACAGCCCCGCCACCGCCTCAAAGCCAAAGACGAACTCCCCCTTGTAGAGGAAGAGGTGGAGGATGGCCCCCATGACCATCGGAGTCAGCAGGGCGCACCACAGCCGCAGCCGCACCGGCCGCCCCCGGTGGAAGGCCAGGATGTAGCTGGCCACCACCAGCATGGGGGGGGCCAGCCAGAAGCCGTAGCCGAAGAGCCCTTTGAGGAGGCTGCAGAAGAGGTCGATGAAAATGGCCTGGATGTTGAAGTAGCCGAAGGCGGCGAAAAAGGCCAGCAGCAGACAGACGACGGCCCCCACCTCCCGCCGGATGGGCTTGGACTGGGGGGCGCTTTTGGACCGGCTGCCGCCGCTCTTTTTGGCCGCAGAGCCGGACGAGCCGCTCCGTTTGCCGCCCGAGGAGGCCGTCCGCTTGCCCCCCGAGGGATTCTTTCGTGTGGTCGCCATGGAACCATCCTTTCAAAACGGCGGCCGGGCCGCCGGGATCATTTGCAGGGCTCAGACCAGGAAGCTGGCCACCAGGGAGACGATACCCACCGCCCAGCAGTAGTAGGCAAAGGCGCCGAACTTCCCCTTGTTGGCCAGGAGGTTCACCAGCCGGATGGCGAAGTAGCCCACCACACCGGAGACCACCATACCCACCAGGTACATGGGGAGCCTGGACGTGTCCACCCCGCCGGTCTGGACGGCGTCGGCCACCTCCAGGATGTTGGCGCCCAGCACCGCCGGCAGGGACATGAGGAAGGAGAAGCGCACGGCAAAGGTGCGGTCAAAGCCCCGGAGCATACCGGCGGAGATGGTGATCCCCGCCCGGGAGATGCCGGGCAGGGTACCCACCGCCTGGGCGCAGCCCACCAGCAGGGCGTCCACCATGGTGGCGCTGCGGGCGTTCTTCCGTCCCCTGGCCATCCGGTCGGAGAAAAAGAGCAGGAAGCCGGTGGCGATGAGGGCCGCCGACACGAAGGTCACGTTGGTAAAGGCGGCGTCCACCACATCCTTCACCAGCAGCACGGCGAAGAGGGGCAGGGTGGCCACCACGATCATCAGCACCAGCCGCCGGGCCTCCGGAGGCCGGCCTGTGTGGCCGCCCCGCCGGGAGAAGAGGTCGGCCAGACCCAGGAAGAACTCCCGGATCATGTCGACCACGTCCCGCCAGTAGTAGACGCACACCGAGATCAAAGTGCCGAAGTGGAGCAGGATGGTAAAGAGCATGTCCAGCTCCTCGGGGTTCTGCTCCGGAGAGAAAAAGTACTGGAACAGGGTCAGATGGCCGGAGCTGGAGATGGGCAGAAATTCCGCCACGCCCTGCAAAAAGCCCATGGCGATGGAAAAGAGATAGTTCAAAGCACGGTCCTCCCGATTTCAGATCCGCCGCCGGAGCGGCGCTTGTCTGGATATTTGAGATATTATATTATATTAGCACAGGGGGGGAAACATTTCTAGCCCCATCCTGTAGGGGAAATCCCGTTATCCTGTCGGGCAAGTCCCTTTTCCGGCACAGAAAGACCGCCACCCCGCCGTGCTCCGGCGGGGTGGCGGATCGGTGATCCGGATCTGATCGGACGGGACCTCATTTCTCCTCCAGGGGAATGGGCTCCGGTACCTTCCGGGACACCTCCCGGCAGGACTGGAGCAGCTTTTCCAGGGAGGCGTCGTGCTCGGCGAACTCGGAGCGGACCTGCTCCAGGGCCTTGTCCACCCGGCCCAGCTCTCCGCTGGCATGGGTGATGGTGGCGTCCACATCCCCCCGCAGGCGGCCGTAGCCCGCCTGCACCTTGTAGAGGATCTGCTCGGCCTCGGTGCGCAGCTTCCTGGCCTTCTCCTCGGCGGCGCTCTCGATGGCACGGGCCCGCTGCCGGGCCTCCAGCTCGATGGTGGCGGTGCGGTCCTTCAGGTCGTCGTAGGCCTTGGCCCCGTCCTCCCATCTGGCGCACTGGGCCTTGTAGCCGTCCAACTCCCGCTGGAGGGCCTCCCGCTGCTCCCGCTCCCGGACCAGCTCCGCCTGGACCTGGCCCAGCTCGGCGCCCCGGTCGGTGCCCGTCTTGCGCAGCTTGTCGGTCTCCTTCCGCAGGGCCTCGGCCTGCTGCTCCAGGGCGGTCTTCTCCTGGCGGAGGGTCTCCCGCTCCGCCCGCAGGGCCTGCAGCTCCTTCTGGAGGGCGGCCGTCTTCTCCCGGTTCTCCCGGGTGGCGGCCTCGATATAGTCCAGCACGTCCTGGCGGTTGAATCCCCCCACCACGGCGGTGCGGAAGATGTGCTCCCCACGCTCCATATATGTGTGTCCTCCGTTTCCTCTTTTCCACGGGCCCGCGGCCCGGATCTTGCTCCGCTCCATTTTATCACATTGTCCGCCGCAACTCAACAGGTCCCGACAAATCTCCCCCTGGGGGAATGAATTGACCCACCTTCTTTTTTATGGTATAATCAATCGATTTGCTTGAGAGAACGAGGAGGAGCGACACCATGTGGGTCTCGGACAAGTGGCAGGACTATGAGCTCATCGACTGCGGCAGAGGGGAAAAGCTGGAGCGCTGGGGGGACCGCATCCTGGTCCGGCCCGACCCCCAGGCCATCTGGGACACGCCCCGGGACAACCCCCTGTGGCGGCGGCCCAACGCCCGCTATGCCCGCTCCTCCACCGGCGGCGGCCAGTGGGAGAAGAAGGACGTCCCCGAGCAGTGGCAGGTCCGCTACCGGGACCTCACCTTCCAGGTCAAGCCCATGAACTTCAAACACACCGGCCTCTTCCCCGAGCAGGCTGCCAACTGGGACTTCTGCGCCGACCTCATCAAAAAGGCCGGCCGGCCCATCTCGGTGCTCAACCTCTTCGCCTACACCGGCGGCGCCTCGGTGGCCTGCGCGGCGGCGGGCGCCTCTGTCTGCCACGTGGACGCCGCCCGGGGCATGGTGTCCTGGGCCCGGGAGAACGCAAAGCTCTCCGGCCTCTCCGACGCCCCCATCCGCTGGATCGTGGACGACTGCGGCAAGTTCGTGGAGCGGGAGATCCGCCGGGGCCGCCGGTACGACGCCGTCATCATGGACCCCCCCTCCTACGGCCGGGGGCCCTCCGGCGAGATCTGGAAGCTGGAGGAGAACCTGTGGCCCTTCGTGAACCTGGTCTCCGGGGTCCTCTCCGACGACCCTCTCTTCTTCCTCATCAACTCCTACACCACGGGCCTTGCCCCGTCGGTGCTCACCTACATCCTGGAGACCGTGGTCTCCAGGCGCTGGGGCGGCCGCACCCACAGCCAGGAGCTGGGCCTCCCCGTCACTGACACCGGCCTGGTCCTCCCCTGCGGCGCCACCGGCCGCTGGACCAGCCAGGGCTGAGCTCCGCCACTTTTTCCCGACTGCGAGGTCTTTTACCATGAGTGACATCATCGAGACCCGGGACCTCCGGTTCTCCTATCCCGCCGCCGAGGGGGTCACCCCTGTGGTGCTGGACGGCGTGGACCTGAAGATCCGCTCTGGCTCCTTCGTGGCCGTGCTGGGCCACAACGGCTCCGGCAAGTCCACCCTGGCCAAGCACATGAACGCCATCCTCCTCCCCACCGGCGGTGCTGTCTACGTCAGCGGCATGGACACCGCCGACGATGACCTTCTCCTGGACATCCGGCGCACCGTGGGCATGGTCTTCCAGAATCCGGACAACCAGATCGTGGCCAACGTGGTGGAGGAGGACGTGGCCTTCGCCCCGGAAAATCTGGGGGTCCCCCCGGAGGAGATCCGCCGCCGGGTGGACAAGGCCCTCAAGACCGTGGGCATGTACGAGTTCCGGGAGCACGCCCCTCACCTCCTCTCCGGCGGCCAAAAGCAGCGGGTGGCCATCGCCGGCGTGCTGGCCATGGCGCCCCGGTGCATCGTTCTGGACGAACCCACCGCCATGCTGGACCCGGTGGGCCGCCGCGAGGTCATGGACACCATCAAAAAACTCAACCGCACCGCCGGCGTGACCGTGGTCCTCATCACCCACCACATGGACGAGGCCGCCCAGGCCGACCGGCTGGTGGTCATGTCCAAGGGCCAGGTGGTGGCCGACGGCGCACCCAGGGAGGTCTTCTCCCACGTGGAGGCCCTCAAATCGGTGGGGCTCACCGTCCCCGAGACGGTGGAGCTGTGCTGGGCCCTCCGGAAGGACGGCCTGGACCTCCCCCTGGACGCCCTCTCTGACGAGGAGTGTGCCCAGGCCCTCTACGATCTGCTGGCAGAATAAATAAGGAGGCCGCCCATGAACAGCGACTGGAACCACCCCGTCATCGGGATCTGCATCCTTGTCTTTTTCGCCTCCCTGCTCCTGCTCTCCCTGTGCGCGCCCCTTTTTGATATGGACCTCTGGCTTGCTTCCCGCATCCTCCTGAGCCTGATCCTCGCCGCCCTGGGCGGCCTCATCACGGCGCTGAGGCTGCGCCTGCGCCGGCTGGAGGCCCAGGTCCGCTTCCTTCAGGACCAGCTCGACAGGCTGGAGAAGGACCCTTCTACTCCCAAATGTAAGGACTGATCCGCTTTTGGACGCCATCATACAAACGGAAAAACTCAGCCACATCTACTCCGCCGGCACCCCCTTTGAGCATGCCGCCCTGGAGGAGGTGGATTTCGCCGCCTGCCGCGGGGAATACCTGGGGATCATCGGCCGGACCGGCTCCGGCAAGTCCACGCTCATCCAACACCTCAACGGCCTGCTGAAGCCCACCTCTGGCAGGGTCCTCTTTGAGGGGAAGGACATCTGGGAGACCAAGGAGCGCACCCGCCAGACCCGGTTCCAGGTGGGGCTGGTGTTCCAGTACCCGGAGTACCAGCTCTTCGAGGAGACGGTCTACAAGGACATTGCCTTCGGGCCCAGAAACATGAAGCTGGACGAGCATGAGGTGGACCGCCGGGTCCGGGACGCCGCCGCCTTCGTGGGGCTCCCCGACGCCGTGCTGGAAAAATCCCCCTTCGAGCTCTCCGGCGGCCAGAAGCGCCGGGTGGCCATCGCCGGCGTCATCGCCATGGAGCCCGCCGTCCTCATCCTGGACGAGCCCACCGCCGGACTGGACCCGGTGGGCGTGGAGTCCATCCTGGGCAACATCCGGGACTACCACAGGGCCAAAAACGCCACCATCATCCTGGTCTCCCACTCCATGGAGGAGGTGGCCCGCAGCGTGGACCGGCTGGTGGTGGTGAGCAAGGGGCACATCCCCTTCACCGGCACCCCCCGGGAGGTCTTTGCCCATGGGGACGAGCTGGAGGCCATGGGCCTGGGCGTCCCCCAGGTCACCCGGGTCTTCCACCGGCTCCGGGCCATGGGCGTGGACATCGACCCCTCGGTCTACACCATCGGCCAGGCCCGCGCCGCCGTCCGGGACTACCTGGCACGAAAGGGGGCGGTCTGATGGCCCTCAAGGACATCACCCTGGGACAGTACTTCCCCGGCAACACCGTCATCCACCGGCTGGACCCCCGGACCAAGCTCCTGTTCACCGTCCTCTATATCGTGGCCCTCTTCTCCGCCAAGGGCGGGGTGGCCTACGCCGTCCTCTTTGCCGTGCTGTGCGCCAGCATCGCCGTCTCCAGGATCCACCCCAGGAACATCCTCCGGGGCATGAAGCCCATTTTGTTCATCATCGTACTCACCGCCGTGCTCAACATCTTCTACACCCCCGGCGACCCCATCTGGCAGTGGAAGTTCTTAAAGATCACGGTAGAGGGGCTGTGGGCCGCCTTCTTCATGGTGCTGCGCATCTCCTTCCTCATCACCTGCACCTTCCTGCTCACCTACACCACCTCCCCCATCATGCTCACCGACGGCCTGGAGCGGCTGCTGGGCCCTCTCAAGAAGCTCCGCGTCCCCGTCCACGAGCTGAGCATGATGATGTCCATCGCCCTGCGCTTCATCCCCACCCTCATCGAGGAGACCGACAAGATCATGTCCGCCCAGAAGGCCAGAGGGGCCGACTTCGACACCGGCAACCTCTTCCAGAAGGCCAAAGCCCTGGTGCCCCTGCTGGTGCCCCTCTTCATCTCCGCCTTCCGGCGGGCCGACGAGCTGGCCACCGCCATGGAGTGCCGCTGCTATCACGGCGGCGAGGGCCGCACCCGGCTGCGGCAGCTCCGGTTCCAGGGCTCCGATATCGCCGCCCTCATCCTGGGCACCGCCCTGGTGGCCCTGGTGCTGATCTTCCGGGCCCTGGGGATCTAAGAATGACAAGGAGTACAGCCTTACAGCTGTTGCAACGCCTATGACAAGGAACATCGCCCTCAAGCTCATGTACGTGGGCACCGCCTACCACGGCTGGCAGGTGCAGAAGAACGCCGTCACCGTGGAGGAGACCCTGGAAAAGGCCCTCTCCACCGTGGTGTGTCACCCGGTAAAGTGTACCGGCGCCGGACGGACCGACGCCGGCGTCCACGCCGAGACCTACATCGCCAACTTCCGCACCACCTCCCGCATCCCCTGCGACCGTATCCCCCTGGCGGTGAACACCCGCCTGCCCGACGACATCGTGGTGGTGAAGGCCACCGAGGTGCCGGAGGGCTTCAACGCCATCGGCTCCTGCGTCAAGAAGGAGTACACCTACCGCATCTACAACTCCCGGCTGGGCAACGCCTTCTATGTGGACCGGGCCTGGTTCTACCCCAAACACCTGGACGAGGCCGTGATGCAGCGGGCGGCCGACTGCTTCGTGGGCACCCACGACTTCTCCGCCGTCCGGGCGGTGGGCACCGACGTCCGCTCCCCCGTTCGTACGGTGTACTACTTCGACATCAGCCGCACCGGCGACCTCATTGAGTGCAAGGTGTGCGCCAACGGCTTCCTCTACAATATGGTGCGGGCCATGGTGGGCACCTGCGTCTACGCCGCTGAGGGCAAGTTCGCCCCGGAGGAAGTGAGCGCCATCCTGGAGAGCAGGAACCGCACCGCCGCCGGCCCCACCGTGCCGCCGGGCGGCCTCTACATGACCAAGCTGTGGTACGACGAGGATGTGCTGTGACTCCTCCCCGTCCCCACCATTCCAGATCGGGAGCGCGTAACATGGAAGAACTCAAACCGGTCCCACCGGCACCCAAGAAAAAGCCCAACCCCATCCTGCGCCTGCTGGCCTTCCTCCTCACCCTGGCTCTCCTGCTGGGGGCGGTGGCTCTGGTGGCCTACCGGGACCGGATCAACCTGGACGCCATCAAGCGCTACTTCACCTACCGCTCCCTGGAGCGGAGCGACTCCGGCCAGATCGACGCCTTCCGCTTCGACAGCTCCGGCCGGGGCGGCTTCTCCAGCCTGGGTGACGACCTGCTGGTGTGGTCCTCCGCCGGTGTCCGGCTCTACTCCTCCAGCGGGGTGGAATACCTTAACGAGTCCCTCTCCCTCCTCCGGCCGGTGGCCGACGTCCGGGACAACGCCGCCGTGGTCTACGACGCCGGCGGCACCGCCCTGCGGGTCTACGCTGACCGCAGTTGCGTCTTCTCCCTCAACACTGAGCAGGGCCACGAGATCCTCTCCGCCCGCATGGGCCCCAATGGTTCCCTCACGGTGGTGACCCGGGAGACCGGCTACAAGGGCGTGGTCACCCACTACGGCGGCGACTACCAGCCCTACATGGCCATCCGGATCTCCACCAGCTATGTGATGGACGGCCTTCTCTCCCAGGATGGCAAGACCACCGCCGTCCTCACCGTGGGCCAGACCAACAACACCTTTGAGAGCACCCTGGCCCTGTACGCCAGGGGCGATGAGGAGTCCTTCGCCCAGTGCTCCCTGGGCAACAACGCCATCCTGGACCTGAGCTGCTCCGGAGGCGTGTTCTGGGCTCTGGGCGAGACTGGGCTGGGCATCGTGAGCGCCGACGGCGCCTCCAACCTGACCTGCGACTACGGCGGCGCCTACCTGAAGGACTACGCCCTGGGCGGGGACGGCTTCGCCGCCCTGCTGCTGGGCAAGTACCGGGCGGGCAGCGGCGCCGCCCTCACCACCGTGGACAGCGACGGCGAGACCATCGCCTCCCTGGAGCTGGAGGACCAGATCCTGGATCTCTCCGCCGCCGGACGGTATGTGGCGGTGCTCACCGCCGCCGAGCTCACCATCTACACCAAGGACCTTCAGCCCTATCAGGTCCTGGACAACACCATGGGCGCCCGGAACGTGACCCTCCGCAGCGACGGCACCGCTTATCTCGCCAGCGGCGAGACCGCCCAGCTCTATATCCCCAACTGAACCCTTCCCTATCTCTGACCGAGGTGTAACATGCTGATGACCGCGCTTATCATCGATATCGTCCTGCTCGTCGTTCTGCTTATCTTTACCGTCCACGGCGCCTCCCGCGGCCTCCTCCTCTCCCTGTGCGGACTGGTGGCGGTGCTGGTGGCCTTTATCGGGGCCGGCTTCGCCGCCGAGGCCCTGGCCCCCAAGGTGGCCGACTTCCTGGAGCCCCGGTTCGCCGCCGCCATCGAGGAGCGGCTGGACCAGGAGATCGCCGACAGCGACCTCCTCCCCCACCCGGGGGACGAGATCCAGACCGACGACATCCCCCTCACCGAGATCCTCAATATCCTCAAGGACATGGGCTTCTACCAGAGCGCCGTGGATGCCGTCAACGACGCTGTGGAGCAGGGCATGACCGAGGCGGCTGCCAACGCCGCCGCGGCCGTGGCCGCCTCCATCGCCGGCACGGTGGCCTACATGATCCTTTTTGTAGTCTTCTTCGTTTTGATCCTCATTGCCTGGACCCTTCTCAGCCATGGCCTGGACCTGGTGGCCCGGCTCCCCGGCCTTCACTTCCTCAACAAGACCGGCGGCGCCATCCTGGGCCTGGTGAAGGGCTGCGCCATCCTCTTCCTGTGCGCCTGGGTCCTCCGCTACCTGGGCAAGGTGATCCCCGAGGAGACGGTGGAGCAGACCCATCTGCTCAAGTTCTTCATGACCACCAACCCGGTGGCCCTGGTGCTGGGCGGGCTGGCCGCCGCCGTTCAGGCTGCCGGCTGACCAAAAAAGTTTTGATGCGAAATTCATCACCAGTTCACAATTCCGTGATAGATTCGATTCTCCGGGGGATGTATGCAGCGCGACCCATCTCCCGAAAAGGAGTTACGTATGCAGCCTACACTTTGTTCCCGTTGCCATAAGAACGTGGCCGTGATCTTCGTCACCCGCATCGAGGGGGGAGAGACCAAAAATGAGGGTCTCTGCCTCAAGTGCGCCAAGGAGCTGGGGATCAAGCCCGTGGAAGATATGATGAAAAAGATGGGCATCAGCGAGGAGGACCTGGAGGGCCTCACCAACGAGATGATGTCCGCCTTCGGCGGCGCCGAGGGCATGGAGGGGCTGGCCCCCCAGCCCGACGACGAGGAGGAGGACGACGAGGGACGCACCGCCACCTTCCCCTTCCTCAACAAGCTCTTCGGCAGCCAGCCGGCCTCCGAGCCCCCCAGCGGTGAGCAGACCCGCCAGCAGCGGGAGGAGAAGACCGCCGGCAAGGAGCGCCAGCCCAAGCGGAAGTTTCTGGAGAACTACTGCATCTCCCTGACCAACCGGGCCCAGGAGGGCAAGCTGGACCGTATCGTGGGCCGGGACTCCGAGCTGGAGCGGGTGGTGCAGATCCTCAACCGCCGGCAGAAGAACAACCCCTGCCTCATCGGTGAGCCCGGCGTGGGCAAGACCGCCATCGCCGAGGGCCTGGCCCTGCGCATCGCCGAGAAGAACGTGCCCTACAAGCTGCTGGACAAGGAGGTCTACCTGCTGGACCTCACCTCCCTGGTGGCCGGCACCCAGTTCCGGGGCCAGTTCGAGAGCCGGATGAAGGGCCTCATCGAGGAAATCAAGAAGCTGGGCAACATCATCCTGGTCATCGACGAGGTCCACAACCTGGTGGGCGCCGGCGACGCGGAGGGCTCCATGAGCGCCGCCAACATCCTCAAACCCGCCCTCTCCCGGGGGGAGATCCAGGTCATCGGCGCCACCACCCTCACCGAATACCGCAAGTACATCGAAAAGGACTCCGCCCTGGAGCGCCGGTTCCAGCCGGTCATGGTGGAGGAGCCCTCGGTGGACGACGCCATCCAGATCATCAAGGGCATCGCCCCCTACTATGAGCAGTACCACCACGTGACCATCTCCCCCGAGATGTGCCGCCTGGCGGTCACCATGTCGGAGCGGTACATCACCGACCGCTTCCTCCCCGACAAGGCCATCGACCTCATCGACGAGGCATCCTCCGACGTGAACCTCCACAACAAGGCCCTCACCCGGACCATGCAGATCGACAAGGAGCTTGCCGACATCGCCAAAGAGCGGGAGGTCATGCTGGCCGCCGCCAACGACAAGTCCGGCGAGCCCTTTGACCGGCTGCGCCGCCGGGAGCAGGCCCTGCTCCAGCAGAAGGAGAAGCTGGAGAGCGCCCCCGCCCAGCCCGAGGACAGCGAGCGCCAGGCCAGGCTCACCGAGCTCCGGCAGCAGCTAGAACAGGTGAGCCAGGAGCGCAGCGAGCTGGAGCGCATCAACAGCGAGAAGGCCTACCAGCGCCTGGCCGTCCTCAAGAGTCAGGAACTCCAGCTGAGTCAGGAGAAGGACGCCCTGGCCGACAAGCTCACCCCGCCCCTCACCGTTGCCCATCTGGCCCGGGTCATCGAGCTGTGGACCAAGATCCCCGCCACCCAGATCCAGGAGCAGGAATTCGAGCGCCTGGCCCACCTGGAGGAGCGGCTCAAGACCCACATCATCGGCCAGGACGAGGCCGTCCACGAGGTGGCCAACGCCATCCGCCGGGGGCGGGTGGGCATCGCCTCCAAGCGCAAGCCCGTCTCCTTCATCTTCGTGGGCTCCACCGGCGTGGGCAAGACCGAACTGGTCAAGCAGCTGGCCCAGGACATGTTCAACTCTCCCGAGTCCCTCATCCGGCTGGATATGTCGGAGTTCATGGAGAAGTTCGCCGTCAGCCGCATCATCGGCTCGCCCCCGGGCTATGTGGGCTACGACGAGGCCGGACAGCTCACCGAGAAGGTCCGCCGCAAGCCCTACTGCGTCATCCTCTTCGACGAGATCGAGAAGGCCCACCCCGACGTGCTGAACATCATGCTCCAGATTCTGGACGACGGCCACATCACCGACGCCCAGGGCCGGAACGTGAATTTTGAAAACGCCGTCATCGTCATGACCTCCAATGCCGGCAGCGACAAGGGGGTGGGCTCCGTGGGCTTCGGCCGCACCGACAAGGAGCAGGGCAAGGAGAAGGCCATGAAGGCCCTGGGCCAGTTCCTGCGGCCCGAGTTCATCAACCGGGTGGACGAGGTGGTCTACTTCAACCGTCTCAGCGAGGAAAACTTCAAGGAGATCGCCAAGATCATGCTGGGCGAGCTCACCGACAACCTCCGGGACAAGGGCATCACCTTCACCTGGGACGAGAGCGTCCTGGACCACCTGGTCAAAACCTCCTACTCCCTCACCTATGGCGCCCGGAACCTGCGCCGCCAGGTGCAGAAGGACCTGGAGGACCCCATCGCCACCAAGATCATCGACAGCTACCTGGAACCCATCACCCAGCTCAAGGCCGTGGGCAAGGACGGTAAGATCGAGCTG
>CALWYC010000060.1 GCA_944385655.1 uncultured Intestinimonas sp.
CTTCTCCTCCCAGGGGTCGTCCCTGGGCTTGGGCCGCCTGGCCGGCGGCTCCGCTCTGGGGGCGGATGCCGGCTCCGGCGGCGCGGGCTCGTCTGTTTTCTCCTCCGGTTCCAGCCAGCCCGGGCCCTCCGGCGCCCGCTCCAGGAGCCACAGGGCCTTTTCACACCTGGGGCAGTACCAGGCGCCCTCGTAGCAGATGTTCCCGGAGAGGAGAAGCCCCTCCAGGCCCTGTTTGCCCTCCTTGGCCGGGCGCAGCTCCACCGCCTTTTCCTCGTCCCAGGCAGACACCTTCCAGCTGCGCTCCACCTTGTCCAGGAGCGCCCGGGCCGGCTCGGGCAGGGACTCCCGCCCTCCGGTCTCCGGCGCTTCCTCCGCCGGCGGCAGCCACCGGTACTCCCAGTCCATGGAGCGGACTCGCTTGGTCTGCATGGCCCCGGGGACCATGTCTTCGCCGCAGAACGGGCACTTCATGGCCTTACCGGATGGTCACGTACCGGCCGATGGCATCCCGCATGGTCTCCGCGGCAGCGCGGGCGGCCTCCTGGAAGTCGGCGCCGTCCTTGCCGGTCTTCTGCCAGGCGCACATGATGGACCGGGAGGCGTTGACGATGGCGCCGCGGCCATCCTGGTCAAAGGCGTACTGCACGTCCTCGGCGGTGCCGCCCTGGGCGCCGTAGCCGGGCACCAGGAAGAAGGTGTGGGGCAGGCGGGCCCGCAGCTCCCTGAGCTCCTCGGGCCAGGTGGCGCCGGTGACGGCGCCGGCCAGGCTGTAGCCGTACTTGCCCACGGTGCCCTCGCCCAGCTTCTCGGCCATGTCGCCCAGGAGCTGGTAGACCAGCTTGTCCCCGGCGGTCAGGTTCTGGAGCTCGCCGGAGCCGGGGTTGGAGGTCTTGGCCAGGAGGAAGAGGCACTTATCGTACTTCTTGCAGGTGTCCACGAAGGGGCCCACGGTGTCGGAGCCCATGTAGCCGTTGAGGGTGACGCAGTCGGCGCCGAAGGCGGTGAGGGCAGCGCCGCCCACCTGGGTCTCCCCCAGCCAGGCGTCGGCGTAGGCCTGGGCGGTGGAGCCGATGTCCCCCCGCTTGATGTCGGCGATGACGAAAAGGCCCTGCTCCTTGGCGTAGGCGATGGTCTTTTCCATGACGGCCAGGCCCTGCCAGCCCAGCCGCTCATAGTAGGCCGCCTGGGGCTTCACGGCGGGGACCACGTCCTTGAGGGCGTCGATGAGGCCCTTGTTGAACTGCCACACCGCCTCGGCGGCGCCGGCCAGGGTCTCGCCCTTCTCGGCGTAGGCGGCCTTCAGGATGTGGGGCGGGATCTGCTCCGGCTTGGGGTCCAGGCCGGCCACGGTGGGGTTCTTCTTGGCGATGATCTTCTCCTGCAAAACATCAAACGACATCTTTTATGTCCTCCCTTATCGGTCTTCGTAGACGATCCTGCCGCCCACGATGGTGTATTTCACTCTGCCCGTCAGCGTCTTTCCGGCGAAGGGGGTGTTGCGGCCCTTGGAGGCAAACCGCTCCGGGTCCACGGTCCAGGTCTCGTTGGGGTCGAAGATGGTGAAGTCGGCCTCGCCCCCCAGGCTCAGCCGGCCCTTGGGGATGCCCAGGATGCAGGCCGGGTTGAAGGTCATCTTCTTCAGGATGTCGGAGAGGTCCATCTCCCCGGTGTGGTAGAGGGCGGTGAGGGTGGCCCCCAGAGAGGTCTCCAGGCCCACCATGCCGCTGGGCGCTTCGGCCAGAGGCTTTGCCTTCTCCTGGGCGGAGTGGGGGGCGTGGTCGGTGGCGATGGCGTCGATGGTGCCGTCCTTGAGCCCGGCGATGACGGCCTCCACGTCCTGCCTGGTCCGCAGAGGGGGATTGACCCGGGCCATGGTGCCCTGGGTGAGGACCTCGTCCTCGGTGAGGGTGAAGTACTGGGGGCAGGTCTCACAGGTGATGGGGACCCCCTTCTTCTTGAACTGCCGGACGATGTCCACGCTGCCGGCGGTGGAGATGTGGCAGATGTGGACGGCAGCCCCCGTCTCCTCGGAGAGCATGGCGTCCCGCATGACCATCAGCTCCTCGGCGATGGCGGGGCGGCCGGGCAGGCCCAGGGCCCGGGAGACCCGGCCCTCGTTGACGGCATAGTTGCACACCATGTCGGCGTCCTCACAGTGGGAGAGGATGGTGAGCCCCAATCGCTTGGCCCGGATGAGGGCGTCCCGCATGAGGTTGGCGTTCTGGATGGGCATGCCGTCGTCGGAGAGGGCCACCGCCCCGGCCTCCTTCAGGGCCTGGGCGTCGGTGAGGGCCTCCCCCTTCTCCCCCAGGGTGACGGCGCCGATGGGCCACACACGCACCCCGCAGGACTCGGCCGCCCGGCGGAGGACGTAACGGACCTGCTCAGGGCTGTCCACGGCGGGCTTGGTGTTGGGCATGCAGGCGATGGAGGTGATGCCCCCCCGGGCAGCGGCGGCGGTGCCGGTGGAGATGTCCTCCTTGTACTCCAGGCCCGGCTCCCGCAGGTGGACGTGCATATCCACCAATCCGGCGCACACGGTGAGGCCCCGGGCGTCGATGACCTGGGCCTCCTGCTCCCGGAGATCGCTGCCGATGACCGCCAGTTTTCCATCCTCGATGAGGATGTCCATGACGCCGCCGATGCCCCCCACGGGGTCCACCAGACGGCCTTTTTGGATGAGAAGCTTCACGTCACTGCTCCTTTCCGCGATTGGACATGACAAGAGAGGGACCGGTCGGCCCGCTCCCCTGGGATACTTCCTCTGGCAGGGTATTTTTCAAATTTTGCCCGACCATACGGTTTCATTATAGAAGATGTGCCTTCGTTTGGCAATGGATTTTTCATGAATCCTGGGCACAATAAGGACGGACCCTGTCCGGAAGGAGGAATTGAACATGGAGAGCAGGCACATGATGCGCAACATCGGCATCGGCATGGCGGCGGGCGCCGCCCTGGGGCTGCTGATGGCGCCCCAGAAGAAGACCCTGAAGGCCACCGCCAAAAAGGCCGTCCGCGCCATGGAGGACGCCGCCGAGAACATCACCCAGCACATGGGCATGTGACCGCGAAAATGCGCCCCTTCGGCAGAGCCGAAGGGGCGCATTTTTCAGGTGTGCTTGGGCAGGGGGATCTCGGGCATGAGCTCGTCGGAGATGATGTCCAGCATCTCCTCGATCTTGGCCACATCCTCCGCCGGGAACCGGGCCTTGATCCGGTCCATGACCGTACTCAGGTAGCCATAGCTGATGTTGTAGTAGTCGATATACTTCTGGGTCACCACCAGGTGGTATTCCCGCTTGTCCGTCTCGGACTGCTCCTTGCGGACATAGCCCTTCTGGATCAGATTGTTGATCTTGTAGGCGGCATTGGGGGCGGAGATGCCCACGAAGCTGGAAAACTCGTTGACGGTGGGCTTACCCAGGGCCATGATGATCTCCATGCAGAAGGTCTCCACGGTGGTAAGGCTGGCCTCCCGCTTCTGGAAACGCCCGAACACGGACCGGTAGAAATGAAGCTTGAATTTGGTATACACTTCGTTGAACGCCTGTTCCAGCATACTGTTCCCCTCCAAAACGGCGGTATGTTCTGCGCGTGTCACTTGCACAAATGCTCTTTTTCTATATCTTACCTGAGATCCGCCGTTTTGGCAACGGGTCAGCCGATGGCGAAGGTGAGCTCACCCTGGGCGGCCACCTTTCCGTCCACCTTGGCCACCGCCTTGCCGAAGCCGATGGGGCCCCGGCGCTCGATGAGTTCACAGGAGAGCTCCAGCACATCGCCGGGGCGGACCTGCTTTTTGAAGCGGGCGTTCTTGATGCCGCCGAAGAAGGCCAGCTTCCCCTTGTTCTCCGGCAGAGAGAGGATGGCCACGGCGCCCACCTGGGCCAGGGCCTCGATGATGAGGACGCCGGGCATCACCTTGTACTGGGGGAAATGGCCCACAAAGAAGGGCTCGTTGACGGTGACGGCCTTGATCCCCTTGGCCCACTCGCCGGGTACATAGTCGGTGATCTTATCCACCAGCAGGAAGGGGGGGCGGTGGGGGATGATCTCCTGGATCTGCTCGATGTTCAGCTCCATAGACTCAGCCCTCCCATTTCTTCAGCAGGATGCTGGCATTGTGGCCGCCGAAGCCCAGGGAGTTGGACATGGCGTATCTGATGTCGGCGCTGCGGCCCACGTTGGGCACCACGTCCAGGTCGCACTCGGGGTCGGGCACCTGGTAGCCGATGGTGGCGGGCAGGAAGCCGTCCATCAGGGCCTGGGCGGTAAACACGGCCTCCACGGCGCCGGCGGCGCCCAGCATGTGGCCGGTCATGGACTTGGTGGAGCTCACCGCCAGGTGGTAGGCGTGGTCGCCGAAGGCGGTCTTGATGGCCTGGGTCTCACAGGTGTCGTTCATGGGGGTGGAGGTGCCGTGGGCGTTGATGTAGCCCACCTCCTCCGGCGCCACCCCGGCGTCGGTGAGGGCCATGGACATGGCCCTGGCGCCCTCAGCGCCGCCGGGGGCGGGGGCGGTGATGTGGTAGGCGTCGCAGGTGGCGCCGTAGCCCACCACCTCGCCCAGGATCCTGGCGCCCCGGGCCCGGGCGTGCTCCAGCTCCTCCAGCACCAGGATGCCGGCGCCCTCGCCCATGACGAAGCCGCTGCGGCGGGCGTCAAAGGGGATGGAGGCGGCGGCGGGGTCGTCCCCGGTGTGGAGGGCGTGCATGGAGGTGAAGCCGCCCATGGCCAGCTCGGTGACCACAGCCTCGGCGCCGCCGCACACCACCACGTCGGCGTAGCCGTCCCGGACCTGCCGCAGGGCGTCGCCCACGGCGTTGGTGCCGCCGGCGCAGGCGGTGGTGGGGCAGGTGGCCATGCCCTTGAGGCCGTACTTGATGGCGATGTGGGCGGAGGCCATGTTGCCGATGGCCATGGGGATGAAGAAGGGGGAGATCTTGTCAAAGCCCTTCTGGGCGCCCTTCACGCACTCGTTCTGGAGGGTGATGAGGCCGCCGATGCCGGCGGACAGGATCACGGCGCAGCGGTAGGGGTCCTCCTGGGAGAAGTCCAGGCCGCTCTGCTCCACCGCCTCCTGGGCGGCGGCCAGGGCGAACTGGGCGAAGCGGTCCACCTTCCGGGCCTCCCGCTTCTCCATGTAGTTGGCCGGATCGAAGCCCTTGACCTCGCCGGCCAGCTTGGCCTTCATGGCGGAGGCGTCATAGAGGGTGATGGGGCCGATGCCGCACTTGCCGGCCTTCACGGCCTCCCAGCTCTCGGCGGCGGTGAGCCCCACGGGGGTGACGGCCCCCAGGCCGGTGATGACTACCCGTCTTTTTTCCATCTCTGTCTCCTCCTTATACCGCCATGCCGCCGTCTACACACAGGACCTGGCCGGTGACGTAGGCGGAGGCGTCCCCGGCGAAGAAGGCCACGGCCTGGGCCACGTCCTCGGCCTGGCCCAGCCGTCCCATGGGGATGGTGGTCAGCATGGCCTCCCGGGCCTTCTCCGGCAGGGCGGCCGTCATGTCGGTGTCGATAAAGCCGGGGGCCACCGCGTTGACGGTGACGTTCCGGGCGGCCAGCTCCTTGGCCATGGACTTGGTGAGGCCGATGAGGCCGGCCTTGCTGGCGGCGTAGTTGGCCTGTCCGGCGTTGCCCCGGAGGCCCACAATGCTGGAGAGGTTGACGATCCGGCCGTACTTCTGCTTCATCATGGGCCGGTAGACCGCCTTCATGCAGTGGAAGGCGCCCTTCAGGTTGGTGTCCAGCACGGCGTCCCAGTCGGCCTCCTTCATCATGGGCATGAGGCCGTCCCGGGTGACGCCGGCGTTGTTGACCAGGATGTCCAGCCGGCCGAAGCGGGCGAGGACCTCCTTCACCATGGCCTCGCTGGCGGCGGCGTCGGCCACATCGGCCTGGACGGCAAAGGCCTCCGCCCCCAGGGCGGCACAGGCCTGCACCGTCTCCTCGGCGGCGGCGGCGTTGCCGGCGTAATTCACGGCCACCCGGGCGCCCTGACGGGCCAGCTCCAGGCAGACCGCCCGGCCGATGCCCCGGCTGCCGCCGGTGACCAGGGCGCATTTACCCTGTAAGCTCATCTCTTATGCTCCTTTCAGGGCGGCCACCGCCGCCTCCAGGTCCTCCGCCGTCTCCACGGCGTAGGTGGTGATGCTCTTGTCCGTCTTCTTGACGAAGCCGCTCAGGGCCTTGCCCGGCCCGATCTCCAGGATGGTGTCCACCC
Organism: uncultured Intestinimonas sp.; assembly: GCA_944385655.1. Lineage (GTDB taxonomy): Bacteria > Bacillota > Clostridia > Oscillospirales > Oscillospiraceae > Intestinimonas. Next base: position 6,230 of record CALWYC010000060.1, read on the forward strand.
CGTGGGCGGCCATATTGCGGATGGTGTCCTCCATGTGGACGCTGCTCTGGACCTGGCGGACCAGCAGCCCGGGGATGGTGTCCCCCTGGCCCATCACGTCGCCCAGGCAGTTGAAGAGGACGGGGAACTCCATGGCGCGGAAGGTCTCGCTCCGGAACCGCTCCGCCAGGGCCTCCCCGGCGGGGGCCATGAGGGAGGTGTGGAAGGGGCCGCTCACCTTCAGGGGCAGGACCCGCTTGGCGCCCGCCTCCTTGGCCAGGCGGCCGGCCTCCTCCACGGCGGCGGCGTCGCCGCCGATGACGATCTGGCCGGGGCAGTTCAGGTTGGCCAGCTCCGCCACCCCCAGGTGGGAGGCGGCGTCGCAGCACTTCTGGAGCTCCTCACGGCCCAGCATGAGGACGGCGGCCATGGCGCTGGGCCGGTCCTTCACGGCGCCGGCCATGGCCTTGCCCCGGAAGGCCACCAGCTCGATGGCCTGCTCCGGGGTGAGGACCCCGGCGGCGCACAGGGCGGAGTACTCGCCCAGGCTCAGGCCGGCGGCCATGGCGGGGCGGACGCCCTTCTCATAGAGGACGGCGGTGACGCCGGCGGCGAAGGCCACCATGCAGGGCTGGGTGTACTGGGTCTGGCTCAGGGTCTCCTCGGGGCCCTCGAAGCACAGCTTTTTGAGGTCAAAGTCCACCTTGGCCTCGTCCAGCACCGAGCGGAAGGCGGGGTAGGTCTCATAGAGGTCCCTGCCCATGCCCACGTGCTGGGTGCCCTGACCGGCGTACAGGAAGGCCAGCTTCATCAAAAGCCCTCCTTCTCGACGCGGTCCAGCACGGACTTGCAGCCGCCGCACAGGTCCTCCAGGATGGCACGGACGGGGCGGATCTCGTGGAGCATGCCGGCCACCTGGCCGGCCATGAGGCTGCCGTTCTTGGTGTCGCCGTCGAAGACGGCCCGGCGGAGGGAGCCCAGGGTGAACTGCTCCAGCTCCATCTTGTCGGCGCCCTCCTTCTCCTTGGCGATGTAAGCCTTGGCCATGGGGTTTTTCAGGATGCGGACGGGGGTACCGCCGATGCGGCCGGTGACCACGGTGCCGCTGTCCTTGGCCTTGAGGACGGCCTCCTTGTAGTTTTCGTGGATGGGGCACTCCTCACTGACCAGCAGGCAGGTGCCCACCTGAGCGCCGCAGGCGCCCAGGGCGAAGGCGGCCACCAGCTGGCGGCTGTCGGCGATGCCGCCGGCGGCCACCACGGGGAGGTCCACCGCGTCGCAGACCTGGGGGACCAGGGCCATGGTGGTGAGCTCGCCCACATGGCCGCCGGACTCGGTGCCCTCGGCGATGACGCCGTCGGCGCCAGCCCGGGCCACCAGCTTGGCCAGGGCCACCACGGAGACCACGGGGAAGACCTTGGCCCCCGCCTCCTTCCACATGGGGATGAAGGAGGCCGGGTTGCCGGCGCCGGTGGTGATGAAGGGAACCTTCTCCTCGGCGGCGATCTGGGCCATCTCCTTGGCCTGGGGGTGCATGAGCATGATGTTCACGCCGAAGGGCTTGTCGGTGAGGGTGCGGCACTTGCGGATGTTCTCCCGGAAGGTGTCGGCGCTCATGCCGCCCCCGCCGATGAGGCCCATGGCCCCGGCGTTGGAGACGGCGGCGGCGAACTCACCGGTGGCGATGTTGGCCATGCCGCCCTGAATGATGGGGAACTCCGTCCCCAGGATCTCGTTCAGTTTCATGATGATATCCATCCTTATTCTCTTGGTGGCGGCGTTTCCATCGCCGTATGGTGCCGGACGGCTCTTACCACTCCAGCAGGGCGCCGCCCCAGGTGAGGCCGGCGCCGAAGCCCACGCACAGGACCTTCTGGCCCCGCTTCAGCAGCCCCTGCTCCGCCATCTCGTCCAGGGCGATGGGGATGCTGGCCGCCGAGGTGTTTCCGTAGCGCATCATGTTCTGGTAGAACTTCTCATTGGGGACCTTCAGCTTCTTCGCCACGTGGTCGATGATGCGCTTGTTGGCTTGGTGGGGCACGAACCAGTCGATGTCCGCCAGGGTCAGGCCGGTCTCCTCCAGCAGGACGCGGATACAGTGGGGCACCGCCTCTACGGCGAAGCGGAAGACCTTCTGGCCGTCCATGTGGATGTAGGGCCGCTCGGGACCGGGGCCCTCGATGAAGATGGCCTCGGTATCCCCCCGGGCGCCCAGGGTGCAGGCGTAGGGGCTGTCCGCCAGGGTCACCACCGCCGCGCCGGCGCCGTCGCCGAAGAGGACGCAGGTGCCCCGGTCGGTGAAGTCGGTGATGTGGCTGAGGGCCTCCGCCCCGATGACCAGGGCGTAGGGGCGGCCGCTCTGGAGCAGGAAGCCCCGGGCCACCTGGAGGGCGTAGATGAAGCCGGTGCAGCCCACGTTCATGTCAAAGCAGGGGATGTCCTCGGGGAGGTCCAGCCGCTGCTGCAGCAGGCAGGCACTGGTGGGTGCGGAGCAGTCGGGGGTGACGGTGGCCACGATGCAGGCGCACAGGTCCCCCACGTCCACCTTCCCCCGCTCCAGGGCCCTCCGGGCGGCCTGCTCAGCCAGGTCGGCCTGGGTCTCCCCCGCGCAGAAGTGCCGGGTGCGGATGCCGGTGCGGGTGGTGATCCACTCGTCGCTGGTCTCCACCAGCTTGCTCATATCGTCATTGGTGACCACCTTGGCGGGCAGGGCCCTGCCGGTGGCCACGATCTTCAGTCCCTTCATAGCCCCTCCTTCCGGGAGCGGGGCGTACCCATCCCTCGGAATTTTTCATAGCGCCGCTGGGCGAAGTCCCCCTCCCGGACCACCCGGTCCAGGGCGTAGGACAGGGCCCGGTCCACCGCCACGAAGACGGCCTGGGGATTCTCGTGGGCCCCGCCCTGGGGCTCCGGGATGACCTCGTCGGCGGCGCCCAGGGCCACCAGATCCCGGGCGGTGAGCTTCATGATCTCGGCCGCCTCGCCCGCCCGGCTGGAGTCCTTCCACAGGATGGAGGCGAACCCCTCCGGAGAGAGGACGGAGTAGACGGCGTTCTCCAGCATGAGCACCCGGTTGGCCACGGCCAGGGCCAGGGCCCCGCCGCTGCCGCCCTCGCCGGTGACGACGGTGATCACCGGCACGTCCAGGGCGCTCATGAGAGAGAGGGTGGAGGCGATGGCCTCCCCCTGTCCCCGGGCCTCGGCCTCCAGGCCGGGGTAGGCGCCGGGGGTGTCCACAAAGGTGATGACCGGCCGGCGGAACTTCTGGGCCTGGCGCATGAGGCGCTGGGCCTTCCGGTAGCCCTCGGGCCCCGGCATGCCGAAGTTGCAGGCCATGTTCTCCTGGAGGCTCTTGCCCTTCCGGTGGCCGATGACGGTGACCGGGTGGCCCTTGTAGAGGGCCACGCCCCCCAGGATGGCGGGGTCCTCCCGGCACTGCCGGTCCCCCTTGCACTCAAAAAAGTCGGTGAACAGGGCGGAGATGTAGTCCGCCGTACCGGGCCGTCCGGCGTGGCGGGCCAGGGCCACCCGCTCAGCCGCGGTGATCTCAGCCATGGTCCTCACCCCGTTTCTCATGGAGTCTCAGCAGAAGGGAGAGGGTCTCCTTCATCTGGCTCCGGGGGACGATCTGGTCCACGAAGCCGTGCTCCTCCAGGTACTCGGAGCGCTGGAAGCCCTCAGGCAGCTTCTGCCCGATGGTCTGCTCGATGACCCGGGGCCCGGCGAAGCCGATGAGGGCGCCGGGCTCGGCCAGGGTCACATCGCCCAAAGAGGCGAAGGAGGCGGTGACGCCGCCGGTGGTGGGGTGGGTGAGCACGGAGATGTAGAGGCCGCCGTGCGCACCAAACCGCTCCAGGGCGGCGCTGGTCTTGGCCATCTGCATGAGGGACAAAATGCCCTCCTGCATCCGGGCGCCGCCGCTGGCGGAGAAGATGATGAGGGGCAGGCCCGCCCGGTCGGCATATTCCACGGCCCGGGTGACCTTCTCCCCCAGCGCTACCCCCATACTGCCCATAAAGAACCGGCTGTCCAGCACGGCGAAGACCGCCATGCGCCCGTCGATCTTGCCCCGGGCGGTGACCACGCCCTCGGTGAGGCCGGTGGCCTTCCGTGCGGCCTGGAGCTTCTCGTCGTAGCCGGGGAACTTGAGGGCGTTGGGAGCGGTGAGCTTCTCGTCCAGCTCCCGGAAGCTCTTGGAGTCCAGGAGCATGCTCAGCCGCAGGTAGGCCCCCACCGGGTGGTGGTAGCCGCACTTGGGGCATACGTACAGGGTGCGGGCCAGCTCGGTCTTGGGCACCATGGCCCCGCAGTCGGGGCACTTGCCGAAGACCGCCTTGGCGATGTGCTTGCGGGGGATGTCGGTCTCTTTGCCCTCCCGGCGGGTCTTGAGCTGGATCATCCGCTCCCGCCGCTGACGAAAGGAATCTCTCATTTGTTGCCCTCACAGTCCCACCGGAGCAGCTCGTCCATGTGCTGCTCCAGGAAGCCGGTATCATATCTGCCCTTCACGAAGTCGGGCTGGTACAGGATCAGGTGGCACAGGTCCGCCGTGGTGGGGAAGCCCTCGATGATGAGCTCCTCCAGGGCCCGGCGCATCTTGCGGATGGCCTCCAGGCGGGTGGGGGCGTAGGCCACCACCTTGGCCGCCAGGGAGTCATACCAGGGGGAGAGCTCGCAGCCGTTGAAGAGGGCGGTGTCCACCCGGACGCCGGGTCCGCCGGGCAGGTGGAGGAAGTCCACCCTGCCGGGGGCGGGCCGGAAGCCCTGGGACGGGTCCTCGGCGTTGATGCGGCACTCCAGGGCCCACCCGCTCTGCCGGACGTCCTCCTGCCGGACCGACAGGGAGAGGCCCGCCGCGATGCGGATCTGCTCCCGGATGAGGTCCAGCCCGGTGACAAACTCGGTGACCGGGTGCTCCACCTGGATCCTGGTGTTCATCTCAATAAAATAGAAGTTGCCGTCGTGGTCCAGAACGAACTCCACGGTGCCGGCGCTCTGGTAGCCGGCGGCCTGGGCCGCCCGCACCGCCGCCTGGCCCATGGCCTGGCGGAGCTCCTCGCTCAGGGCTTTGGAGGGGGATTCCTCCATCAGCTTCTGGTTGCGGCGCTGGATGGAGCAGTCCCGCTCCCCCAGATGGACCACGTTGCCCTGGCCGTCGGCCAGGATCTGGAACTCGATGTGGCGGGGGCTGAGGATCAGCTTTTCCACATAGAGCTCTCCGTCCCCGAAGCAGGCCACCGCCTCCGCCTGGGCGGCGGCGTAGAGGGCCGGCAGGTCCTCGGCGGCGTCCACCCGGCGCATGCCGCGGCCGCCGCCGCCGGCGCTGGCCTTGATGAGGACGGGGTAGCCGATGGCCCCGGCGATCTCCAGGGCCTCCTCGGCGCTGGCGACGGGGCCGTCGGAGCCGGGGACCACGGGCACGCCGTTGGCGCGCATCAGGTCCCGGGCGGCGGATTTGTTGCCCATCTTCCGGATCACGTCTCCGGAGGGGCCGATGAACTTCAGTCCGCACTGCTGGCACAGGTCGGCGAACTCCGCGTTCTCGGAGAGGAAGCCGTAGCCCGGGTGGATGGCGTCACAGCCGGTCTCCAGGGCGGCGGTGAGGATGGCGGACATGTTGAGGTAGCTCTCCCCCGCCTTGGCGGGGCCGATGCACACCGCCTGGGTGGCCAGCTTCACGTGGAGGGCGTCGGCGTCGGCGGTGGAGTACACCGCCACCGTCTCGATCTCCATCTCCCGGCAGGAGCGGATGATGCGCACGGCGATCTCGCCCCGGTTGGCGATCAGGATGCGATGGAACATATTCTTACAACTCCCTGACTTGGAAGAGCGGGGCGTCAAAGCCCACCAGGTCGCCGTCCTTGGCCAGGATCTCCAGGATCACACAGTCGCAGGGGGCGGGGACCTCGCTCATCATCTTCATGGCCTCCAGCACGCAGAGGGTCTGGCCCTTCTTCACCGTGTCGCCCACGGAGACGAAGGGGGCCTCGCCGGGGGCGGAGGCGGCGTAGAAGGTCCCCACCAGGGGGGCCTTCACAGTGGTGCCCTCGGCCTGGGCCTTGGGGGCCTCGGCGGCGGGGGCGGGCGCGGTGACAGGCGCGGGGGCGGCGGCCGCCGCGGGAGCGACCGCGGGGACCACAGCCGCAGGGGCGGCATACTTGCTCAGCTCCAGGCGCAGATCCCCCAGCCGCAGCTTCATGGAGGCGGCGGAGGAGGCGTCGAAGCGGTCCAGCAGAGCCAGAACGTCAGACAGCTCCATGGCGCATCACTCCTGATGGGCTTCCAGATAGCGGACGATATCGCCCACCGTCTTCATGTTCTGGAGCTCCTCGTCGTCGATGGCGAAGCCCAGGGCCTCCTCCAGAGCCATGTTCAGCTCCACGGCGTCCAGGGAATCTGCCTCCAGGTCCTCCACCAGACGGGCGTCCATGGTGACGGCCTCCAGGTCGCAGCTCAGGGTATCCACGATCACATCTCTCACCTGTTCAAACATTGTCATGTTCTCCTTTCGCCCGCTGGGCGGGCCCTCAATATCTATTATTTTAATTAAATTTTTTTAACTAAAATAATTTAAGCGATATTGTATCAGGTTCCCGGAAAATGTCAATCGTGAACTTGCACAATTTTCTTTGAAGCTCAAAGTTTTCCTCCTCAAAAAATTCCCGCGAAAAAATCTGAAAAAGGCCTTGACATTCCCGGGGGTCGATGCTAAAATAGCATTCGTTCTGTACGGGACGCCGCAGTTCCGGCCGGAACTCATATGGGGGTATAGCTCAGCTGGGAGAGCGCTTGAATGGCATTCAAGAGGTCAGCGGTTCGATCCCGCT
>CALWYC010000061.1 GCA_944385655.1 uncultured Intestinimonas sp.
TACAGCCTCTTCTCCGAGGTGAGCGCCCTCCTGGCCGACTGGCAGGGGGCCTGGGCCGCCCTCCAGACCGGGGTGGACGCCGCCGGAGCCTGGCTGGACAAGCTGCTGGCCTACCTGCCCGGGGAGCTCCGGGTCTTCATTGACGAAAACCTGGACCGGCTCTGGGCCGCTCTCTACGACTGGGTCAGCGCCGTGGCCCCGGCCCTGGGGGCCCGGGCGGGCAATTTCGCCATGGGGGTGCCCTCCTTCGTGGTGGCCCTCATCGTGTTCATCCTGGGGGCCTACTTCATCACCGCCGATTACCCCCATTATCGCTTCCTCATGACCGACAAGCTGCCCCCGGAGGTCCGGGCCTTCGCCTCCCACATCAAGCACACCGCCCTGGGGGCCTTCGCCGGCTACGTCCGGGCGGAGGTCATCATCTCCATCTGCGTCTTTTTCATCCTGCTGGCCGGCTTCCTCCTCATCGGCCAGTCCTACGCCGTGCTGCTGGCCCTGGCCCTGGCGGTGCTGGACTTCATCCCCATCATCGGCTCGGGCACCATCATGGTGCCCTGGGCGGTCATCGACCTGCTCACCGGGAACTGGACCCACGCCCTGGGCCTCATGGTGGTGTGGGGGGTGGTGTGCGTGTTCCGCCGGGTGGCCGAGCCCAAGGCGGTGGGCAGCCAGACCGGTCTTTCCCCCATCCTCTCCCTCATCAGCATGTATGTGGGCATGCGCCTGGCCGGGGTGCTGGGCATGATCCTGGGGCCGGTGCTGTGTCTGGTGGTCCTCAACGTGGCCCGGACCGGCGTGTTCGACGGCCTCACCGCCGATCTGGCCCTGGCCGCCCGGGACACCGCCGCCCTCCTCCGGCGGCCGGACGGGCCGCGGGAGTGAGCCCCCGTTCAAAAATGGTTTGCGGACCGTTTAAAAATCATTTGGGGATTCTTCATGAAATGGTCACAATTTCCCGATAAAATAGGACGCGAACAGAGAGAATAGGGTGATCCCCTTCAAAGGAGCGACGTTTTATGTACGAGTATGACAACCATAACCGTCCCCAGGACCCCTGGGGCGATCCCATTGAGACCACCGGCCGGCCCGTGAGCGAGGAGCCCGGTCCCGCCGAGCCCCGCCGGAAGAAGAAGGGGGCCGGCAAGCTGGTGGCCCTGTGTCTGGTGTGCGCCATCGTGGGCGGCATCGCCGGCGGCGGCGGGGTGGCGGCGGCCACCGGCGCCTTCTCCGCCAACCGCACCACCCTGCTGGAGGGCACCCGGCCCGCCACGGTGGTGGAGGTGTCCAACGTCACCGGCAAGGACCCCCTCACCGCCCCCGAGATCTACGCCGCCTATGTGGGCTCCACCGTGGGCATCACCACCGAGATCGTCACCACCAACGGCTGGGGCCAGCCCGTGTCCCAGGCGGCGGCGGGCTCCGGCTTCGTCATCACCGACGACGGCTACATTCTCACCAACTACCACGTCATCGAGGACGCCAGCAGCATCCAGGTATCCTTCATCGACGGCAGCACCTATGACGCCGAGCTGGTGGGCGGCGAGTCGGAGAACGACATCGCCGTGCTGAAGATCGACGCCGCCGGCCTCACCCCCGTGGTCATCGGCGACTCGGACAACGTGAAGGTGGGCGAGCAGGTGGTGGCCATCGGCAACCCCCTGGGCGAGCTGACCTACTCCATGACCTCCGGCATCATCTCCGCCAAGGACCGGAGCATCACCATGGAAAACGGCGAGGTCATGAACATGATCCAGACCGACACCGCCATCAACTCCGGCAACTCCGGCGGTCCCCTCTTTGACATGTACGGCCAGGTCATCGGCATCACCTCCGCCAAGCTGTCCGGGTCCAGCTCCAGCAGCGCCACCATCGAGGGCCTGGGCTTCGCCATCCCCATCAACGACGTCAAGGGCATGGTGGAGGACATCATGGAGAACGGCTACGTCACCGGCAAGCCCTATATGGGCATCACCGTGAGCACGGTGCCCGAGAGCATCTCCGAGCGCTACGGCATGAGCCAGGGCGCCCTGGTGGAGAGCGTGGACGAGAGCTCCTGCGCCGCCAAGGCCGGCCTGGAGAAGGGCGACATCATCACCGCCATGGACGGCAAGACGGTGATCTCCTCCGCCGAGCTGGTGGAGGCCAAGAAGGCCTACAAGGCCGGGGATACGGTGACGCTGGAGGTGGAGCGCAGCGGCGAGAAGCTGACCCTCACCCTCACCTTTGACGAGGACACCCCCGAGCGCCGGGCGGCCCAGGAGGCGGCCCAGGAGGAGCTGGAACAGCAGCAGCAGGAGGAGGAGCGCTCCAACTCCGGCAACAACTTCTTCTGGCCCTTCGGCGATCTGAGCCCCTGGTTCTATTGATGATTTTTTGACACAAACGACGGCGGGGCCGCCGGGAGACCTTCCCGGCGGCCCCGCTGTTTTTGCGGGGCGGATTTGGAACTGTTTTTGTGAGAGGTTCGCCTTTCCAGATGCGTCTGAAAAACCTTCCCCCCTGAGGGGGGAAGGTTTCAGTGTCCATGGCTCCAAATCTTCCCCCTTCCAGGGGGGAAAGTCAGCGGGCGGATAATATCCGCCCCTACCCCAGCTCAGCACCGTTTTCGTAGGGGCGGCGATCAGCCGCCCGCCGTGCCGACACAGGACCACCTGATTTTGTGGGGCGCGACGACCCGGCGCGCCTGTGAGACCTTCCCCCCTGAGGGGGGAAGGTGAGGCTGTCGAAAAAGCCAAAAACGGCTTTTTCGACAAGCTGGGTTTTGGCGGCGGCCCTGGCATGAAAAAAGACCTTCCCCCACGGGAAAGGTCTTTTTGCCTGTTCAATCCTCGGTCCGGTCGGTGCGGAGGAGGGAGCCCAGGAACTTCACCATGAGGGGGAAGTAGGTGCCGATGAAGACCAGGGTGGAGAAGAGGGCGAAGGCGGGCTTTTTCTTCCGGGGCACGGACAGGCCCAGCAGCAGCCCCAGTGACATGAGGCACAGCTTCAATGCGGCCACGTCCTCCAGGTCCAGCTCCCGTACCATGAGCCGGCCGGCGGCCATCCACTTTTTCACCATCAGAGACACTCCTTTCCCGATTCCAGCGCCAGCAGGGCGCCTTTGAGGTCCAGCCCCCCGGCGTAGCCGGTGAGGGCGCCGCCCCTCCCCACCACCCGATGGCAGGGGATGAAGATGGGCAGGGGGTTCACATGGTTGGCCTGACCCACCGCCCGGACGGCCTTGGGGCGGCCCACGGCGGCGGCGATCTCCCCGTAGGTCCGGGTCTGACCCCAGGGGATGGCCCGCAGGGCCTCCCACACCGACCGCTGAAAGGCCGTCCCCGCCGCCTCCAGCGGCAGGTCGAAGTCCCGCCGCTCTCCGGCGAAATAGGCCAGCAGCTCCTCCCGGGCCGCCCGGAGCAGAGGGGTCTCCTCCCCCCTCCCGGCCAGGTCGGGCAGGGTCCCCGGCAGCCACAGTCGGGTGAGGGCGGCCTCCCCCTCCAGGGCCATGGGGCCGAAGGGGGTGTCAAAGGAAAGCCGGGCCATAGCGGTCCCTCCTTATAAAAGGGAAGAGGTAATGGGGAAGAGTGAAGAGGTAAAAAAGACGGCGCCGCGCCCCGACACCCACCGGCGCAGGCGGCGAAAAAAGGTGGGATAGGACCACAGGTTTTCCCTGTTCCAACGGCGGAGGCCATGGCCGGTGCCGGTGCTGGGCGGGGGCGTAAAGCCGGGCCGCCGAAACCCTATTTGGGACCACTTGACCCGCCTGGGAGCCCCTTTTTCTTTGGATTCCAAAAACCGTTTCTTTTTCCTGCGGGAAAAAGAAATGGGTTTTGTCGTCTTGAGCGACTACTTAACGCCCCCTCATCCGCCCCAGTGCGTGCACTGGGGCACCTTCCCCCCTGAGGGGGGAAGGTCAAGATAAGCGTCCAAAAACCTTCCCCCTGAAAGGGGGAAGGTGGCCCGCAGGGCCGGATGAGGGTGCGTCTCAGAAGTGGTTTGGCGCGCCGAGTCGTCGCGCCCCACAAACGAGAGTGCGTCAGTCGTACCGCCGGACCACGGCCACCACCTTGCCCAGCAGCTGGGCGCCGTCGCCGTCGATGGGGTCGTACTCCGGGTTCTCGGGCATGAGCCAGACGTGGCCGTCCTTCCGGCGGAGGGTCTTGACGGTGGCCTCGTCCTCGAAGAGGGCCACCACGATGTCGCCGTTGCGGAAGGCCTCCTGCTGGTGGACCACCACGTAGTCCCCGGGCAGGATGCCGGCGTAGAGCATGGACTCGCCCCGGACCCGGAGGGCGAAGTGCTCCCCGGAGAGGCGGCCGGTGTCGAAGGTCAGATAGTCCTCGATGTTCTCCTGGGCCAGGATGGGGGCGCCGGCGGCCACGTCGCCCACCACCGGGACCTGGTTTTTGGGGGGCTCCGGCGCCCGGCGGCGGTCCGGGGCGGGAAAGCCCCCCGCCACGGTGATGGCCCGGGTCTTGCCCTCGGCCTTGGTGATGATGCCGGCCTCCTCCAGGCCCTTGAGGTGAAAGTGGACGGTGGAGGGGGATTTCAGGCCCATGTGCTCCCCGATCTCCCGCACCGAGGGGGGGTAGCCGTGGTCCTGCTGGAAGGAGACGATGAACTGGTAGATCTGCCGCTGCTTCTCCGTCAGACCCTTCATGGGCGGTCCCTCCTTTTCTAGGTTAAAGTTATGTTATCATAGCGTGCACAAAAAGTCAAACAGACGTTCTAAGATATTTGGCGCCCGGCGGTCAGAAATCCATTGACAGGGCCGCCGGAAGGGGCTATCATATGTAAGCATGCTAATGATAAATAAACTAACTATTTGGAGGTGGAAGCGTGTGTCAGCGTAACGAGGCCGGCGACCTGCCGGGGATCACCTTCCAGGCCCTGGCCCGGGCCCGGAAGCAGCTGATGCTCACCGAGCTGGTGGGCCGTGGGCTGGGGGACCTGGGCAATCCGGTGCTGCTCTTCCTGCTCCAGGAGCGGGAGGGGGCGGTCTCCTCCCAGCGGGAGCTCTCCGACGCCATGCACATCTCGCCGGCGTCGGTGGCGGTGTCCCTCAAGTCCCTGGAGCGGGGCGGCTATGTGGAGAAGCTGCCCGACGAGGCGGACCAGCGGCGGAAGGCGGTGCGGCTCACGGACAAGGGGCGGGCCGCCCTGGCCGCCTGCCACCAGATCTTCCGGGAGGTGGACCGGCGGATGTTCGGCGGCTTCACCCCGGACGAGATGGAGCAGGTCCGGGCCTTCCAGCTGCGGATGCTCCACAATCTGCGCGGCGCTCTGCCGACGGAAAGGATGAACGGTTCATGCTGAAAAAACTCTTCCCCTACATGGGGGGCTACAAGCGTCTGGCCCTCATCACCCCCCTGCTGATGATCCTGGAGGTGGCCTGCGAGCTGGCCCTGCCCCGGTTCATGGCGGCCATCGTGGACGTGGGCATCGCCAATGATGACCTGCCCTACATCCTGAAAAAGGGCGGCTTCATGCTGGTGCTGGCGGTGTGCAGCATGCTCTGCGGCCTGTTCGGCGCCAAGTTCGCCGCCACGGTGGGCCAGGGCTTCGGCGCCAACCTGCGCCGGGGCATCTACAACAAGATCCAGGAGTTCTCCTTCGCCGACATCGACCGGTTCTCCTCGGCCAGCCTCATCACCCGCATCACCAACGACGTCAACGCCATCCAGATGATGGTGACCATGGCCCTGCGCCTGCTGGTCCGGGCGCCGGTGATGCTGGTGGCGGCCCTGGCGGTGGCCGTGAGCATCAACGCCGAGCTGGCGGTGGTCATGCTGGTCACCATCCCCCTGCTGGTCCTGGCCATCGGCATCCTGATGAGCATGTGCAACCGGCTCTTCCAGGTCCTGCAGAAGCGCATCGACGCCCTCAACGGCACCATCCAGGAGAACCTGGTGGCCATCCGGGTGGTGAAGGCCTTCGTCCGGGAGGGCTATGAGAAGACCAAGTTCAAGACCTCCAACGACGCCCTCACCAAGGCCACCATCAACGTGGATATGCGGGTCATCGCCATGATCCCCGTCATGATGATCGCCATGAACGGCGCCACCGCCGCGGTCCTGTACCTGGGCGGCGGCCAGGTCATCGGCGGGGAGATGCTCATCGGCGACCTCTCCTCCTTCATCAACTATATCTTCCAGATCCTCATGAGCGTCATGATGCTGGGCATGAGCTTCCTCCAGCTCTCCCGGTCCATCGCCTGCGCCCGCCGCATCGAGGAGGTGCTGGACACCGAGCCCTCCATCGAGGACGGCCCCCTCGCCCCCGCGGAGCTCCCCAAGGCCAGGGGCCGGGTGGAGTTCCGGAACGTGGACTTCAAGTACGACGCCGGCGGCACCGGTGAGAACGTGCTCTCCGGCATCGACCTCACCATCCGGCCCGGCGAGTTCATCGCCGTGGTGGGCGGCACCGGCACCGGCAAGTCCTCCCTGGTAAACCTGATCCCCCGGTTCTACGACGTGTCCGGCGGCGCGGTGCTGCTGGACGGGGTGGACGTGCGGGACTACCCCCTGGAGGCCCTCCGGGGCCGCATCGGCATGGTACTGCAAAATAACGTCCTCTTCACCGGCACCATCCGGGAGAACCTCCTCTGGGGCCGGGCGGACGCCACCGAGGAGGAGATGATCCAGGCGGCCAAAAACGCCCAGGCCTACGACTTCGTCATGGCCTTCCCCGACGGCTTCGACACCCGGATGGCCCAGGGCGGCACCAATGTCTCCGGCGGCCAGAAGCAGCGGCTGTGCATCGCCCGGGCCATGCTCCGCCGCCCGGCGGTCCTCATCCTGGACGACTCCACCTCCGCCGTGGACACCGCCACCGACGCCAAGATCCGCCAGTCCTTCAAGGAGAACCTGGCGGGCACCACCGTCATCATCATCGCCCAGCGGATCTCCTCCGTCATGTCCGCCGACCGCATCCTGGTGCTGGACGACGGGAAGATCGCCGACATGGGCACCCATGACGAGCTCATGGCCCGGTGCGGCATCTATCAGGAGATCTACCAGTCTCAGCAGGAAGGGGTGCAGGAATAATGGCCCAGCAGAATCAGCACAACATGCCCGGCCCCGGCGGCAGAGGTCCCGGCGGTCCCGGCGCCCGGGGCGGCTTCCAGAAGCCCAAGAACCTGGGCAAGACCGTTGCCCGCCTCATGGGTTACCTGGCCCGGAAGAAGTGGCCGCTGCTCATCGTCCTGGTGTGCCTGCTGGGGTCGGTGCTCACCAACATCGCCGGCTCCAGCTATATCAACCTGATCATCATCAACAACATCGCCGGGGGGGTCTACACCTCTCCCGCCGGTCTTCTCTCCGACGTCCTCAAGCTCATCGCCATCTACGCCGTGGGCTGGGTGTGCACCTACGCCCAGTCGGGCATCATGGTCCAGCTGGCCCAGCGGGGCACCAACCGCATGCGGAAGGAGCTCTTCGACCACATGCAGACCCTGCCCCTCTCCTATTTCGACAAGCACCCCCACGGCGAGCTCATGAGCCGCTTCACCAACGACGCCGACAACGTGCAGCTGGCCCTGGAGCAGAGCGTGGTCTCCCTCTTCTCCAGCGTCCTGATGTTCGTGGGCATCGTGGTGGTCATGCTCACGGTGAGCCCCCTCCTCTTCCTGGTGTCGGTGCTCACCCTGGGGTCCACCTTCGCGGTCTTCAAGGTCTTCGGCGGCCGGTCCCGGCGCTACTACCAGAAGCAGCAGGCCGACCTGGGCGCGGTGAACGGCAACATCCAGGAGACCATCGAGGGTCTGAAGGTGGTCAAGGCCTTCACCCACGAGGCCGCCGCCAAGGACCTCTTCAACGGCCTCAACGAGCACTACCGCGCCTCCGCCACGGCGGCCAACTTCTACTCCACCGCCATCATGCCCATCGCCATGAACATCATGAACATCGGCTACGCCCTCACCGCCGCCTTCGGCGGGGTGCTGTCCATCGTCATGGGCATGCCTCTGGGCTCCTTCACCCTCTACCTCACCTACTGCCGCCAGGTGGGCCAGCCCATGAACCAGATCTCCCAGCAGCTCACCACCATCCTCTCCGCCCTGGCCGGCGCCGAGCGGATCTTCGAGTGCATGGACGAGGTGAGCGAGGTGGACGAGGGCTTCGTCACCCTGGTGCCCGTGGTCCGGGACGGGCAGGGCCGCATGGTCCCCGCCGCCCAGGGCGCCCACGTCCACGAGTGGGCCTGGAAGGTGCCCGACAACGACCGCTTTGTCCTCACCCGGGCGGTGAAGGACGAGAACGACCAGCTGGTGGAGTGCCCCGAGGGCACCGAGGGGGCCCTGTGGGCGTGGAAGTACCCCAACGAGGCCGACCCGGCCTGCGGTCTCCACCGCATCCGGGGGGACGTCCAGCGGGAGGAGGGCTACACCCTCACCCAGCTCACCGGCGCGGTGCGGCTGAGCCACGTGGACTTCTCCTACGTCCCCGGCAAGCAGATCCTCCATGACGTGACGGTCTTCGCCAACCCCGGCCAGAAGATCGCCTTCGTGGGCTCCACCGGCGCGGGCAAGACCACCATCACCAACCTGGTCAACCGGTTCTATGAGATCCAGGACGGCGTCATCACCTACGGCGGCATCGACGTGAAGGCCATCAGGAAGGACGACCTGCGCCGCTCTCTGGGCGCGGTGCTTCAGGACACCCACCTCTTCACCGGCACCGTCATGGACAACATCCGCTACGGCCGCCTGGAGGCCAGCGACGAGGAGTGCATGGAGGCGGCCAAGATCGCCGGGGCGGACTCCTTCATCCGGCGTCTGCCCCAGGGCTACCAGACCATGGTCACCGGGGACGGGGCCAACCTGTCCCAGGGCCAGCGGCAGCTGCTGGGCATCGCCCGGGCGGCGGTGGCCGACCCGCCGGTGATGATCCTGGACGAGGCCACCTCCTCCATCGACACCCGCACCGAGCGCATCATCCAGAAGGGCATGGACGCCCTCATGGAGGGCCGGACGGTGTTCGTCATCGCCCACCGGCTGAGCACGGTGCGCAACTCCAACGCCATCATGGTGCTGGAGGGCGGGCGTATCATCGAGCGGGGCGACCACGACGATCTTCTGGCCCAGAAGGGCCGGTATTATCAGCTCTACACCGGCGGCGCCGAGCTGGAGTAAAGCACCTCTAAGCCTTCCCCTGGGGGGTCTGACTGTCCGGTGGACAGTCAGAAGAAATAACTTCTTCCTCAGCCCGTGGTGCCCCAGTGCGCACACTGGGGCGGATGAGGGGGGAGCCTTGCGGCGTGGTTTGGCGCGCCGAGGTCGTCGCGCCCCACAAAATTAAGTAGTGCCAAGGGCGCGGCTTCCCAGCCGCGCCCTTGAAACCTTCCCCCTTGCAGGGGGAAGGTGGCATTTGCGGAGCAAATGACGGATGAGGGCCGCAGCGTGAAGAAAATGTGCCGGTGGCACATTTTTAGCGTAGGCCCGGCCAGCTATGCTGGACGGGTTTCGCCGGATAGGACGGGAGAGACGCTTTCAAAACCCATTTCTTTTTCCCTGCTGGAAAAAGAATGGTTTTTGGAATCCAAAGAAAAAGGGGCTCCCAAGCGGGTTGAGCGGCTCCAAATAGTGATCCGGCGGCCCGTCTTTACGCCCCCATTGAGGACCAGCACCGTCCACAGGAGACTCCGCCGGCGGAACAGGGGCAGGCCGTGGTCCTATCCCACCTTTTTTCGCCGCCTGCGCAGGTGGGCGTCGGGACATGGCGGCGCTGCCTGGTATTCCCCTTGCCGTGGGGCGCGGCGTCGTCGGGGCAAAGTCCATTCCATCCGGAACGCCCGAATGGGCATTCCTCCTTTCATTTCCTTGCCCCTCCTCTCCCCGGAAAAGCGCTGCGCGCTTTCCTGGGGCCCCTGATTGCGCGCCCACGGTACCACTTGATTTTGTGGGGCGCGACGACCTCGGCGCGCCAAACCACGCTGCGAAGTGGTGCTGGGGCGGCCATCAGCCGC
This sequence comes from uncultured Intestinimonas sp., assembly GCA_944385655.1. Lineage (GTDB taxonomy): Bacteria > Bacillota > Clostridia > Oscillospirales > Oscillospiraceae > Intestinimonas. The sequence goes on from CALWYC010000061.1 coordinate 9,946, forward strand.
CCGATCCCAAAAACGCAAAAAGGAGCCGCTCCTGCATCCGCAGGAGCGGCTCCTTTTGTCTGTTCAGTTCTCCCAGAAGGTGACGATGGTGCCGGTGGCCAGATAGTGAAGGCGTTCCCCCAGGATGGGGGCCAGGAGGTCGAAGGCGGGCTTGCCGGTGCAGTGGCCGGTCCAGATCTCCCGGACGCCCAGGGCCAGCAGCCGCTCCCCCAGGGCCTGTGCCTTTTCGGGGCGCACCCCCAGGGTGGCGGCGCCGCCGGCGCCCATGAGGTGGAAGCCGCCGAAGAAGGCCCGGACCGATTTCCCGGGGAAGGCGGCCTTCACCTCCTCCACCACGGTGTCCGCCCCGGCGTGGGAGCAGCTGCTGAACACGGCCAGCTCCTCCCCGTGGAGAAAGACCAGGGTCTGCTCATGGGCGAAGTCGTCGGGGGAGAGGCCGTCGGGGCCCTGGCGGTACATGGCCACCTTCTCCCCCCGCTTCTCCAGGCCGGGGGTGGTGTGGGGCAGGAGCCACACCCCGGGGTGGATCTCCCCGGGCCCGGTGACGAAGCGCAGCCGGTCCCGCTGCGCCCGCAGGGCCGGCGGCACCCCCAGGTACTTCCGCTCCCCGTCCTTCCGGACCTGCCAGCTCTCCTCCACCGCCTGGGGCCGCAGGTAGAGGGGGGCGTGGTCGTTGCAGGCGAAAAAGGCGGGGAAGCCGCCGGAGTGGTCGTAGTGGCCGTGGGAGAGGACGGCGGCGTCGGCCCTGGACAGGTCCGCCCCCAGCCCGGGGGCGTTTTCCAGCAGGGCGGCGGAGGCCCCGGCATCCAGCAGGCAGCGCCAGCCGTCCTGCTCGATGAAAAGGGCGAGACCGTGCTCACAGCGCAGGCCGGCGTCGGGGGTGGTGTTCTCGATCAGCGCGGTGACTTTCATCCCAAAGCACTCCTTTCACGGGGGGAGGAGCCGTGATCCAGTGTCCCCTCATCCGTCTGGCCTGCGGCCAGCCACCTTCCCCCCTCAGGGGGGAAGGTCCGGGAAACGGATGACACAAAACCTTCCCCCTTCCAGGGGGAAGGTGTCATGGCCTGCGGCCATGACGGATGAGGGTGAGTTGGGGCGGTGAATTGAGCCATTTCTGCTAATCCAGCGTCCCCTCATCCGCCCCAGTGTGTCCACTGGGGCACCTTCCCCCCTGAGGGGGGAAGGTCTGGGGAACAGCGGCTTTCCGCCTGGTGATTTGCTTCGTCACCGGGCGCAGGGTGAGGTTTCCCCACAGCGCCCGGAGCGATAACAAAGTTCTTTTTGGTTCTCTTTTTTCAAGAAAGAGGCGGTGGAAATGATGGCTTTTCACCCTGTGATTTGGTTCGTCACCGGGCGCAGGGTGAGGTTTCCCCACAGCGCCCGGAGCGGTAACAAAGTTCTTTTTGGTCCTTTTTCTTTCAAGAAAAAGGACAGGAAAAAGAACTTAGGACTTTTTCTTCAGCTTGGTCTTGTTGCCCTGCTCGTCCATGATATAGGTGTTGTCCAGGTGGGCGGTAAGGCTCTCCCGGATGGCGGCCCGGAACTCGGCCCGCAGGCCCTCCCGCTCGGCCTCCTCCTCCAGGGTGAGGCCGTCGGCCTTGGCCTTCCGGGCCAGCTCGTTGATGCGGTCGATCTTGTGCTGCTCCATGGGGCAGTCCTCCTTTTATAGATAGCGTTCCATAACGATCATGATGCGGCCCTTCTTGGAGGTGCCGGACACCTCCGTGAGCACGCACTTGCCCAGACCCCGGCAGGTGAGCACGTCCCCGGCCTCCACCAGCCGGTCGGGCTTGTCGCACTCCCGGCCGTTGAGGGTGAGCTTTTTGGAGGAGATGAGGCTGGCCATCTTGCTCCGGGAGAGGGAAAAGCCGGTGGACGCCACGGCGTCCAGCCGCAGGGCGGCCACCGTGTCCCGGATGGTCCTGGTCTTCTGCTCCGGGGGTTTAAGCTCCGAGAGGGGGCAGGCCGTCACCTTCACCCTGGCCCGGCCCACCTGGTCCAGCTGGGTGAGGAGCACGTGCTCCACCTCCCGCAGGAGGAGGACCTGACACATCCCCTCCCCCACCAGCAGGTCGCCGATCTTCTCCCGGGTGAGCCCCAGGCCCAGAATGGCCCCCAGGTAGTCCCGGTGGGTCAGCTTTTCGTCTCCGGAGGGGGTGAGGGTGAGGGCGGTGATGGGGGCGTCCTCGTTGGCGGTGAAGTCCTCCGGCTCCATCCAGTCGGGCAGGAAGGCCACCAGCTTCCGCTCGGCCTTCTCCCAGCCGCCCCAGAAGAGGTGGGCCGGGTGGCCGCAGGCGGCGATGAGCCGCTCCGCCGCCTCCTGCTGGGCCAGGGTGAGGAAGAAGGTGTGGGCGGGGACGGAGCGGTTCTGGGTGAACTCCAGCTTGTCCATCACCCGGGCCAGCGCCAGCCGCTCATCGGCGTCGGCGGAGAGCCTGGTGAGGAGCTCCGTCTTATTCATCGGCCTTCACCACGTCGGCATAGCGGCCGCCGATGAGCCCCACCAGGGCGTCGGGAGAGAGCTCCACCTGGTAGCCGATCTTGCCGGCGCTCACCAGAATGGCGGCGTGGCTTTGGGCGGAGGCGTCGAGGACGGTTTTGAGCCGCTTCTTCATGCCGATGGGGGAGCAGCCGCCCCGGACATAGCCGGTGAGGGGGGTGAGCTCCTTGACGTGGATCATCTCGATGGACTTCTCCCCCACGGTCTTGGCCGCCTTTTTGAGGTCCAGCTCGGAGAGGACGGGCACCACAAAGACGTAGTTGGCCTTGGAGGCCCCCCGGGTCACCAGGGTCTTGTAGACCTCACCGGGGTCCCGGCCCAGGATGGCCGCCACCGTGGCCCCATCCACCGCCTCCCCCTCGTTGTGGGGGTAGCTGTGGGGGGTATAGGGGATCTTCTTCTGATCCAAAACGCGCATGACGTTGGTCTTTTCTTCTGCCATGAGGATGCTCCTTTGCTGTCAAAAGGGTAATATTTTGGTTGCAAATAACATTGCGTATAGAATTGGGGGGCGTCTGGAGACGGGGGAGACAGATTCGAC
>CALWYC010000062.1 GCA_944385655.1 uncultured Intestinimonas sp.
TCCACGGTGCCGTCGTAGATCTCGGGGATCTCCAGCTCGAAGAGGCGCTTGACCAGGCCGGGGTGGGTGCGGGAGATGAGGACCTGGGGCCCTCTGGTGGAGCGGCGGACCTCCACCACGTAGACCTTCAGCCGGTCGCCCTCGTGGATCTCCTCCCCGCGGACCTGCTCGCCGGGGGCCAGGAAGGCCTCGGTGTACTCGCTGCTGGAGGAGATGCGCAGGTTGGCCGCGCCGCTGCGGGGGTCGATGCGGCTGACCACGCCGGTGAGGATCTCGTGCTCCTTGGAGGAGAACTCGTCATAGATCATGCCCCGCTCGGCCTCCCGGATGCCCTGGATGATGACCTGGCGGGCGGTCTGGGCGGCGATGCGGCCGAAGTTCTTGGGCTTGACCTCGATGCGCACCACGTCCCCCAGCTCGGCGTGGGGGATGGCCCGGCGGGCCTCCTCCAGGGACATCTCGGTGGCCGGATTGTCCACCGTCTCCACGATGTCCTTGAGGATGAACATGCGCACCTCGCCGGTCTCCGGGTTGGCCTTGACCTCGATGTTGTCCCCGGCCCCCTCGTGGTCCCGCTTGTAGGCGGAGGCCAGGGCCTGGGTGATCTTCTCCATCATATACCCGGCGGGAATGCCCTTCTCCTTCTCGATCTGGGCGATGGCGGCGAAAAACTCCTGGCCGTCGTTCTCGCTGCTGTTGGTCTTTTTGGCGTTCTTTCTCGGCATTTCGTTACTCTCCCTTAAAAGCTCACGTGCAGCCGCACCTGAGCCACGTCTTTCTTCTCCAAAGTCTCCGTCCCGCCGGGGAGGTCCACCGTCACATCCCCGTTCTCATACCCCCGGAGCACGCCGGTGAGCTCCTTGCGCCCGTTCCGGGCCCGGTAGAGCTTCACGTCCACCTCGCTGCCCACGAACCGGGCGAAGTGCTCCGGCTTCTTCAGCGCCCGGTCGGCGCCGGCGGAGGAGACCTCCAGGGTGTAGCTGCCCTCGATGGGGTCGGCCTCGTCCAGGGCGTCGCTGAGGGGGCGGCTCACCGCCTCGCAGTCGTTGATGGACACCCCGTCCGCCTTGTCGATGTAGACCCGGAGGAACCACTCCCCCGCCTCCTTGACGTACTCCACGTCCCAGAGCGTGCACCCGGCGGCGGCCACGATGGGCGCCGCCAGCTCCGCCGTGCGCTCGGTCACCTTCGCCATGCTTCATCCCTCCCGACGCATTTACCAGATATTTGAAGATCGGTTTTTTTCAATAAGAAAGAGCGGGGCGGACCCCACTCTTGACGGATACTTACAATGCTAGTATAGGCAGTATACCATATGGATAGCCCGATTGCAAGATTTTTACCGGGAATTCTCGAAAATGCAGGGGCTTTGCCCGCCAAAAAACAGTCTGCCCGGACCTTCAGGCCCGGGCAGACTTCACAGTGCGCAGCGGCGGGCCCTCCAGGTCCACCCGCCGGTCGGCCAGGGAGACGGTGTGCTGCTCATGGGCGCACAGCAGCACGGGGAGGCCCAGGCCGCGGACGGCCTCCATGAGGGCCTCCGCCCGGGCCGGGTCCACCCCGGCGAAGGGCTCGTCCAGCAGCAGCCATCCCCGGCGGACCTCCGCCAGGGCCAGGGCCCGGACCAGGGAGAGCCGCCGGGCCATGCCGCCGGAGAGGGCGGCGGGGCAGGTCCCCTCCTCCCCCTCCAGCCCCGCCGCCGCCAGCCACCGCCGGGCGGTCTCCCGGTCGGGTCGGGGCAGCACGTCGGCGATGTGCTGCTCCGCCGTCCGCCAGGGGAAGAGGCGGTTCTCCTGGAAGAGGAGGACGGCCCTGTCCGGCTCCAGGCCGGCAAACGAACCGGAGGACGGCGTCTCCAGCCCGGCCAGCACCCGGAGGAGGGTGGTCTTGCCGCAGCCGGAGGGCCCGGAGAGGGCGGTGATCCCCTCCCCCGGCACCGTCAGGGAGAAGCGGTCCAGCACCCGCTTGTCCCCGTAGGACAGGGTCAGCTCACGGATCTCCAGCACGGTCGGTCCCTCCTTTTCCCCGCTCCAGCCGGCCCAGCAGCCGCCCCAGGCCCCACTCCAGCAGGAAGCTGAGGCAGAGCACGGTGAGGGTCCAGGCGAAGAGGGCCGGGGTCTCCAGATAGGTCTTGGCATTGCTCACCTGGGTGCCGATGGCCAGCTTGGGCAGGCACAGCACCTCGGCGGCCACCCCCGCCTTCCAGGCCAGGCCCAGGCTGGTGCGGCAGGCGGCGGCAAAGTAGGGCAGCACCGAGGGCACATACACCAGAGTCAGGGTGCGCCGACGTGGAAAGCCGTAGGCCCGGGAGAGCTCCAGCAGCTGAGCGTCGGTGCTTTCCACCCCCTGGACCACGTTGGCCCACACCACGGGCAGGACCATAAGGGCGGCGATGATGGCGGGCACCCAGTTCCGATCGGCCCACAGCAGCACCAATATAATAAAGGAGGCCACCGGGGCGGCCCGGACCACCTTCACCGCCGGGGCAAAGATCAGCCGGGCCCACCGGGAGACGGCGGTGAAAGCGGCCAGGGCGGTGCCCAGTCCCACCCCCGCGGCGGCGCCGGCAAAGACCCGGCACAGGGAGGCCGCCGCCGTCCGCCAGAAGTCCGCTGTACCCACCAGCTCCACCAGCTCCTGGGCCACCCTGGGGGGCGCCGGCAGGATGAAGGCCTGGCCCTCCCACAGGCAGGTGAGAAGCCCTGAAATATCTCCGGTCTGCCGCCAGGTCGTCCACGCCGCTTCCAGGCTTCGATGCCCGGCGCACAGGGCGGCGCCCTCCCACACCAGCAGCCAGAAGAGGAGGGGCAAAAGCCGCTCCCGCCAGCCTTTGGCAGGAGCGGCAGTCAGCCTCTTGTTCACCCCTCGTAGTAGAAGGCGTCGTCGGGGATGCCCCCGCCGATGGAGTCGGGATCGGCCTGGTAGAGGACCTCATAGTAGCCCTGGATGGCGCTGCGCATGTCGGAGGCGCCGGTAATGCAGACCAGAGCGCACTTGGGGATGGCGGCCTCGGCGATCTGGGCGTTGGCGGTGATGCCGTAGCCGGCCACCAGCTGGGCCGGGTTCTCGTCGCTGGAGAGGGCCAGATTGTCCGGGTCGTTCATGAACTCCACCGAAGCGGCGTAATCACTCAGGAAGTTCTCCACCGCCTGGGGATTTTCCTCAATAAAGTCGGTCCGGGCCACGATGGTGGTCATGGTGAGATGGCTGCCGTTTTTCAGGCTGTCCCACTGGGCGGACAGGTCCAGGGCCTCCCGGACGTCGGTGTTTTTGAGCTGCACGGCGGTGGCGGCGGGGACGGGGAGCATGCACAGCTCGGCCTCGCCGCTGACCATCAGGGCGGTGATCTCGTCGCCGGTCTTCCACTGGATGTCCACGTCGGCGGGGTCCACCCCGTTCTCAGTGAGGAGATAGTTGAGGACGTACTCCGGGTTGGCGCCCTGGCCGGTGGCGTAGAGGGTCCGGCCGGCCAGATCGGCCATGGAGTGGACGGTGTCCCCGTTCTCCAGGATATAGAGGACGCCCAGGCCGCTGACGGCCAGCATCCGGACGCCGCCGTCTGTCTTGTTGTAGAGGTTGGCGGCCACGTTGGAGGCCACGGCGGCGATGTCGATCTCGCCGTTGGTGAGGCCGGTGGCCACCTGGTCGTTGGCGGTAAAGACCTCCACCTCATAGGTATTGGCGGTGGTACCGGTGTCGTTGTCGAACATGAGCTTGGCGGCGCCCACGCCGGTGGGGCCGTTGAGGACGGCGAAGCGGACGGTGTCGCCCGGCTCCCGGGTGGGCTGGGCGGTGGTCTCTACCGGAGCGCTGGTCTCGGGAGTGGCGGTCTCCGGCACGGGGCTGGTCTCGGCCGTCTTCTGACCGCAGCCGGCCAGGGCGCCGCCCAGCATCAGCAGGGCCAGGGAAAGGGCGAGCAGTTTTCTTTTCATCCTAAATTCCTCCATTCTGTTGCTCCAGGACCCTCCGGTCCAGGATGGCGATGGTCTTTCCCGTCCGCCGGATGGCCCCCGCCGCCTCCAGGGCCTCGAAGGCCCGGTAGAGGGAGGCCCGGCTCACGTCCAGCCGGTGGGAGAGCTCGGTGGCGGGGCAGCGCACCTCCGTCCGCCCCGTCTCCAGCAGCCACCGGGCCAGCTTGCCCGTGACGCTGGGGGCGGTGAGGCCCTCCACCTTCCGGCTCAGAAAGTGGATGCGCTCAGAGAGGTAGGCGATGTAGCTCCGGCGGAAGGGGGGGCAGTCGTCCAGCAGCCCCGCCACCAGCGCCTCGGGAAAAAAGGCCACAGCGCAGGGGGTAAGGGCGGTGATGGTGGTCTCGTACCGGTCCCGGCGGTGGAAGAGGGCCGCTGCCCCGAAGAGGCTCCCCCGCTCCAGGTTGCTCATGACCAGGGCGCCCTTGGTCACCCTGGCCCGCCCGGAGAGGAAGACCCCCAGGCACCGGCGGAACCGGTCGGGGCTGTAGATCACCTCGCCCCTGGCGAAGGTCTCCCGCAGGCAGTCCGGGTCCTCCGCCGCCCGACGGAGCCGGTCCTCCGGCACCGCCTGGAAGAGCTCCGCCCGGGCCAGGGTCCTCAGGGCCTCCTCCCTCCAGTCCTCCGCCATGCTTTCGCCCCGCTTTCTGTCTCATTTCAGACACTTTCAGATTTTACCGCTTAGGGGGACCAAAGTCAATCCCCAACATAAGATGGAGCAGAAGGGAGGGGAAGCCGCATGGGACACTGCGATCCAGGCCAGAGCCGGCAGCGCCGGGAAACGGAGGCCGCCTGCGTCCAGTCCGCCGCCCGCCGGGCGGCGCTGGCCGACACCGCCACCCAGGTCCGCCGCCCCGGTCCGCTCCCCGGGGGCTGTCCGGCCTGCCGGGAGATGGTGGCCCTCCTCCGGCGGCAGAACCGGCTGCTGGAGGAGCTGCTGACAGCCATGGGCGTCCGGCCCTGAGGCCGGCTGAGGTCCGTCCGCCGGGAGGCCTTCCCAGCGGACGGTCTCGCCCATTTTGGGCGATTGCTTTTTCCCGCTGTTTCAGCTACAATATGATCTGCCCTGACAGGGCCCGGCAGCCACCGGGCCGCCCAGACGTCCACGGAAAAGGAGAGTATCATGGCACAAGCGCACAGTGAGATCTGCTTCATCGCCCCCACGGACATCCTGGCCCGCCGGGCCGCCGCCATCATCCGGCAGCGCGGCCTGTCCATCCCAGTCCACACGGCGGTGCTGGAGGACGCTGCGGAGTGGGCCCGGGAGATGATGGAGCGTGGCACCTGGATCTTCATCAGTCGGGGCGTTACCCGAGAGCTCATACAGCGTACCCTGCACACCCCCGTGGTAAACATCCCGGTGGCGGCTTCCGACTATATCCCCGCCATCCAGCAGGTACAGAACGTCCGCAGCCCCATCGCCTTTTTCTCCTACGAGCCGCCCAGCGACGAGCTGAAGACCATCTGCTACCTTATGAATATTCAGATGCGCCACTACCAGTTCTCCGACACCGCCTCCTACCGGGCCTGCGTCCGGCAGGCCGTGGCCGACGGTGCGGCGTGGGGCATCGGCGGCATCGTCTCCGCCGGCTACGCCAAAGAGGTCGGTCTGCCCTATGTACTCGTGGAGAGCTCGGACACCGCTGTCTCCCAGGCCATTGAGAACGCCTGCCAGCTCTGTGAGCTCCAGCGGGAGAACGCCCGAAAGCAGGAGGCCCTCCAGATTCAGCTGGAGCGCTATCAGAACATTCTCAACTACACCCATGATGCCATCATCGCCGTAGACGCCCAAGGGCGGGTAGAGGTCACCAACCGGGTGGCCGAGCGGATGTTGGATCCGGCTCTGGCCCCTTTTATCGGCAAGCCCATCGGCCAGGTGCTGCCCAACACACATATGACAGCGGTGCTCCGCAGCGGCACCATGGAAACCGACCAGCTTATGACCATCGGCAGCACTCTGGTCTCCACCAACCGGGTGCCCATCATCGTCAACGACAAAGTCCAGGGTGTGGTGGCCACCTTCCAGGACATCAAGTCCATCCAGAGCGCAGAGCGGAACGTGCGCATCAAGCTCCATGAGAAGGGCCTGCTGGCCAAGTATCAGCTCTCGGATATTGTGGGAAACTCCCCCGCCCTGCTGGCCGCCAAGGAGATGGCCCAGCGCTTCGCCGACGCTCCCTTTACCGTCATGCTCTACGGTGAGACCGGCACCGGTAAGGAAGTGTTTGCCCAGAGCATCCACAATGCCAGTCCCCGGCGGGACGGGCCCTTCGTGGCCGTCAACTGTACCGCACTCTCCAAGAGCCTGCTGGAATCAGAGCTCTTCGGCTACGCCGACAGCTCTTTCACCGGTGCCAAGCGGGGCGGCAAGCCCGACCTTTTCGAGCTGGCCCATGGCGGCACCGTCTTTCTGGATGAGATCGGTGAGCTGCCTCTGGAATTCCAGGCCCAGTTCCTCCGGGTGCTTCAGGAGAAGGATATCCGCCGGGTAGGCGGTGACACGGTGATCCCGGTGGACATCCGGGTCATCGGTGCCACCAACCGGGACCTCATGCGGGGAGTGGAGGAGGGCACCTTCCGTCGGGACCTCTACTACCGGCTCAACGTGCTGACGGTGAACATCCCGCCCCTGCGGGATCGGGAGGACGACTTCCTCCAAATCGCCGACTCCATCTATAGCCGTATCGTTCCCCACCGGACGCCGGAGGACTGCCGGAGCTTTCGCCGCATTCTGGAGCGTTACCGAGGCTATACCTGGCCCGGCAACGTGCGGGAGCTCACCAATCTGGTGGAACGGATCTACCTCCTGCAGAAGCAAGCCCTCCCCGGGGAGAAGATCCTGGACCTGCTCTCCCGGATGACCCCCCAGGACCAGCCCCCGGCCGGCGTCGGCGGGGAAGATCTGGCCGACGTAGAACTGGCCCATATCCGAAGCGTCCTGGCCCGCAACGGCGGGAACATCACCCGTACCGCCCGGGAGCTCCGCATCAGCCGGGCCACCCTTTACCGCAAACTCAAAAGGGACTGACCCCACCAATCGTATCAAAATAAAACAGTGTATCGTACCGTAATGATGCATCCGGTGCGATACACTGTTTTTTCTTTGTCCTTGTTATGCCATTGGTAACAAAAATTTTATAGAACACACCGGCAATCTTAAAATATATGCCGTTAAATAAGTGCTGTTAAAGTTGGCATCCTACTTGCTTCATATCCAGGCAGAATGGATCCAGTTCCCGGGCCGCCGGACAACCTGCGGCCCATACGCGGCAGCGAGAGGCCGTCGCCGCCGCGCAAACCACCAAGGAGGAAAACCATATGGACTTGGCATTGATTTCCTTGCTCGTTCTGATCGCGGTGATCCTGATCGGCTTTTTCCGCAAGATCAACGTGGGTCTGCTGGCCGTCCTGGCCGTGACCATCTTCGGCTCTCTGATCGGGGAGAGCGACAGCACCATCATCAGCGGCTTCAGCTCCAGCACCTTCGTCATGCTGCTGGGCGTGTCCTTCCTGTGCGCGGCGGGCATCACCAACGGCTCTCTGGAGCTTCTCTCCAAGAAGTTCCTCTACCTGTCCGGCGGTCACGCCATCGTGGCGCCCATCCTCATCTACATCATCGGCTACGGCATCGCCGCCATCGGCCCGGGCTGCGTCCCCGCCCTCGGCATCGTCTCCGCCCTCTCCCTGCCTTTGGGCAGGTCCACCGGCTATGACTCCGTCATGCTGGCGGTCATCGGTGAGATCGGCTCCTTCGCCGGCCGCTTCTCCCCCATCACCCCCGAATCGGTCCTCATCCGCTCCCTGGCCGAACCCCAGGGCATCACCGGCTATCAGGGCGCTGTCCTCATCTACGCCACCGTCACCACCCTGGTGCTGGCCGCGGTCGCCTTTCTCTTCTTCAAGGGCTACAAGGTCCACGGCAAGTCCGGCGGCGTTCAGGAGCAGCTGCCCCCCTTCAGCCGGGATCAGCTCCTTACCCTGCTGGCCTTCCTGGTGGTCATCGTAGCCTGTGCCTTCTTCCAGCGCAATGTGGGTCTCATCTCCTTCGCCGCCGGCATCGTCCTGATCGTCCTGCGGGCAGCCGATGAGAAGAAGGTCTTCAGCGCCATCTCCTGGTCCACCCTCCTCATGGTCACCGGCGTCGGCATGCTCATGGAGGCTGTCATCTCCGTGGGCGGCGTGGACCTCATGTCCACCGGTCTGGCCTCCGTTATGACTCCCCGCACCGCTGTGGCCATCCAGGGCCTCAGCGCCGGCATCATGTCCTGGTTCAGCTCCGCCATCGGCGTGGTGTGGCCCACTCTGCTCCCCACCGTGGGGGATATCGCCGCCGCCGTTGGTGTCTCCCCCAACGGCCTCATCAGCATCATGTGCCTGACCGCCGCCTTTGCCGGTCTGAGCCCGGCCTCCACCGGCGGCGGCCTGATGAGCACCACCGGCTGGCCCGGCGGTCAGCCCACCCGGGTGGGCACCCCCATGGGCGATGTGCTGGGCGGCCTGAACCTGACCATCGGTGTGCTGGCCGCTCTGGTGAACCGCCAGAAGACCGGCCTGGGCGAGAAGATCGACGTGGCTCTGGTGGACTCCGTGGCCTCCGCCATGGAGAACATCACCATGATCTACCAGGCCACCGGCCGCGTTCCCCAGCGCATCGGCAACCGCTACGAGTCCACCTATCCCTATGACTCCTTCCCCGCCAGGGACGGCGACGTCATCATTGCCGCCGGCAACAACAAGCTTTACGGCATCCTCTGCGACGTCATGGGCCGGCCCGAGCTCAAGACCGACCCCCGTTTTCTGGAGGTCAAGGACCGGGTGACCAACCACGAGGCCATGCGGGAGATCGTCTCCGCCTGGACCCAGCAGCACACCATCGACGAGGTGGACAGCCTTCTCAACGGCGCCGGCTGCCCGGCCTGCCCGGTGAACACCATTGACCGCATGGTGGCAGACCCCCAGATCGCCGGCGCCCGGGAGATGTTCCCCGAGATCGACCAGCCCGGCATCGGCAGGCTCGCCATCACCGCCATGGCTCAGAAGCTCACCCGGACCAAATCTTACCCCCGCAAGGCCGCGCCGCTGCTGGGTGAGGACAACTCGGCTATTTTCGGCCAGCTCCTGGGCGCCGATGAGGCCCAGCTGGATGCCTGGAAGGCCAAGGGCATCATTTGAACCTTCTGCACCCCCTCCGGCCTCCGGCAGGTACAGCCGCCGGAGGCTCTTTTCCGACATAAGGAGCCGATATAGATGAAAAAAGAGATCGAGATCTTCGAAGTGGGGCCCCGCGACGGGTTCCAGAGTGTCAAATCCGACTGCTGCCTCATTTCCACAGAAGAGAAGCTGACCGTCATCGACGCCCTCATCGACGCCGGTGTGCGCCACATGGAGTTCACCTCCTTCGTCAGCCCCAAGGCCATCCCCCAGCTGACCGACGCCGCCGAGGTCACCCGCGCGGCCCTGGCCAAGCACCCCGACGCCGACCTTTTCGCCCTGGTCCCCAACCTGCGGGGTGCCCAGAATGCCTACACCCTGGGCCTGCGGAAGGTCTGCTACGTGGTCTCCCTGAGCAAGAGCCACAACAAGGCCAACATCAACCGCACCCACGAGCAGTCTCTGGAGGCCTATCAGGAGATCCGCCGAGAGCTCCCCGGTCTGGACATCATCGTGGATTTGGCCACCGCCTTCGGCTGCCCCTTTGAGGGCAAATACGAGGAGCCGGATCGGGCGGTGGACTTTCTGAAAGACTATGTGGACGCCGGCATGAGCACCTGCTGCCTGTGCGACACCATCGGCATCGCCGACCCCGCCCAGGTCCGCCGCCTCATCTCCGCCGTCCAGGCCGCCTATCCCGGTCTGGAGCTCATGGTCCACTTCCATGACACCAGGGGCCTGGGCATGGTCAACACCCTGACCGCCATCGACCTGGGCCTCACCAAGGTCCAGTCCGCTCTGGGCGGCCTGGGCGGCTGCCCCTTTGCCCCAGGTGCCTCTGGCAACCTCTCCACCGAGGACCTGGTGTGGATGCTCAACGAGATGGGCTGCGACACCGGCATCTCCTTCCCCAAGCTCCTGGCCGCCGCCAAGCAGCAGTCCGCCGCTGTCCCCGGCCAGTACAGCGGCCATCACATCTGCATCCAGCAGGAGGCTCCCTGCAAAGCCTGAATCCATGTTCGGTTTCCGGAACGTCTCCCTCTCTGCGTTCCTGTCCAAGCCGTTTTCCCACAAAAACGCCCCGTGAGCATGCTCACGGGGCGTTTGCATATGGATTCCGGAGCCGGCGGTAGGTATCGTAGCGGAAAGCGAGGCCCTGGTGGTCATAGGGGCCCTCGGTCCCGGCAAGGCACCAATCCGGGTGGTTGTCCAGGTCGGGGAAGTAAGTATCGGCGGGGAAGGTCCGCTCCAGCCGGGTCACGTAGACGGTGTCGCACCAAGGGAGGAGCTGCCGATAGACGGCGCCGCCGCCGATGACGAAGGCGTCCACCGGCGCGGCGGCCCGGAGGGCCTCCACATCCCGGAAGACCTCCGCCCCCTCCGGGGCGAAGTCCGGGTCCCGGGAGAGGATCAGGTTGCGCCGGCCCGGCAGGGGCCGTCCCCCGGGGAAGGTGGCCAGGGTCTTCCGGCCCAGGATGACGGCGTGGCCGGCGGTGAGGGCCTTGAAGCGCTTCAGGTCGGCGGGGATGTAGCAGGGCTGGTTGCCGTCCTTGCCGATGCCCCAGCTCTGGTCGGCGGCCACGATGGCCTTCCAGTGTCCGCCCCGGAGGAAGGCCTCCAGAGCCTCCCCCTCCTCCTCGGTGAAGACGGCCACGCCGGCGGCCTTCAGGGCGGCGGCGGCCACCCCGTCTCCAGCCGTCCGGGTACCGGTGAAGGTACCGTCATAGATGGCGCCGCTGCCGCAGGAGGGGCTGCGGGCCTTGAGCACGGCGCAGGGGCAGTCCAGCTGCCGGGCCAGGGCCACGGCCCCCTCCGCCCCCCGGTGATAGGCTTCTGTCACGTCCGCTCCGGCCTGGGTGCGGACCGCCTCTCCCACCCGCTCGGCGGGAGGACGTGGCGTGGGGAGTCCCCCCAGCTGCTCGGGGCAGACGGGGACCAGGTGGTGTCCGGCGGCGGCGAGGGCGGCCACCCCCTCCCACCCCTTACCGGTACCGTCGTACCGACAGGGCAGGCCCAGCAGGCAGGCAGAAATGAGGATATTCACAGCGCTCCCTCCTCAGACGGCCACCGGGATCTTCTCCGCCAGGGGCCAAGACTCATAGCCCTCCAGGCGAAGGCTTTCGGTGGTGAAGGCGTAGAAATCGGTGACGGCAGGATCGATCCACAGTGCCGGAGCGTCGTAGGGCTTCCGGGCGATGATCTCCTCCACGATGGGCACATGCCGGTCGTAGATGTGGGCGTCGGCGATGACGTGGACCAGCTCCCCCGCCTCCAGCCCCGACACCTGGGCCAGCATGTGGACCAGGGCGGCGTACTGTATCACGTTCCAGCCGTTGGCAGTGAGCATGTCCTGGCTGCGCTGGTTCAGGATGGCGTTGAGGGTACGCCCCGTGACGTTAAAGGTCATGGAGTAGGCGCAGGGGTAGAGGGCCATCTCGTGGAGGTCGTGATGGTTGTAGAGGTTGGTGAGGATGCGCCGGGAGGCGGGGTCGTGCTTCAGGTCGTAGAGCACCCGGTCCACCTGGTCGAACCACCCCTCCTTATACTGGTGCTTCACCCCCAGCTGATAGCCGTAGGCCTTGCCGATGGAGCCCTCCCCGTCTGCCCAGGCGTCCCAGATGTGGCTTTTGAGGTCGCGGACGTTGTTGGACTTCTTCTGCCAGATCCAGAGGAGCTCGTCCAGGGCGCTCTTGAAGGCCATCTTACGGATGGTCTGGACCGGGAATTCCGCCCGCAGGTCGTAGCGGTTGACGATACCGAAGCGCTTCACCGTGTGGGCAGGACTGCCGTCCTCCCACCGGGGGCGCACCGGCAGGTCGGTGTCCCACGTCCCATGGGCCAGAATCTCCTTGCAGTTTTCAATGAACAGCTCATCGGCGTAGCTCACCGGAATTCCTCCTATTTCTCTCTACAGGCTGGATTTTATGCCCGGATATGGTATAATGTGTGCACCATCATCAATTGGGGGCGAACCACCATGGAAGGGCATCCTCTCCCACGTTTCCCTGGCATCGGCCTTCGGAATCTGAAGTCCGCCTTCTCCGCCGCGCTGTGCGCGGCCATCTATTTCGTCATCGACCGCAACCCTACCTTTGCCTGTATCGGCGCGGTGTACGGCATGGGCAACGACATGGGCCACTCCTGGCAGCAGGGAGGCAACCGGCTCATCGGCACCATCATCGGCGGTTTTCTGGGCATGGGCCTCTTCTGGCTCTACCTCCTCATCGACCCGCCGGGGGATCAGAGGGCCCTCCTCATTCCCCTCACCTTCGTGGGGGTAGTGGTCCTCATCTGCCTGGCCCAGATGTTCCACTGGCCCACGGCGGTGCAGCCGGGGAGCGTGGTGCTGTGCATCATCCTCTTCAACACCCCGGTGGACACCTATGTGAGCTATGCCCTCAACCGCATG
>CALWYC010000063.1 GCA_944385655.1 uncultured Intestinimonas sp.
GCAGACGTCGCAGCCGGAGTCCTTCAGGTTGAGGGCGTGGGCGTGGCCCTGGGAGCCGTAGCCGATGATGGCGATCTTCTTCCCGTTGAGGTAGCTGAGCTCACAGTCCTTCTCGTAGTACATCTTTGCCATGACAATACACTCCTTTTTTGTGGTGGCGTTCTAAGTGATGAATAGGATACCACAGCAATGTGGAAAAGAATGATAACTATGATACAATCTCAGGAAAAAATCCGGGTCACAGCACGTTCTTGCCGTAGTTGAATTCGCCGGACTCCTTGGTGTCCTCGTAGATGGTGCGCACGCCCCGCTCGATGGCGATGATGCCGGTGCGGACCACCTCCATGAGGCCGAAGTCGGCCAGCAGGTCCATGAGGGCGCCGGCCTTGTTCTCGTCGCCCAGGATGGAGATGGTGAGGGTCTCCCGGCTGATGTCCACCACGCTGGCCCGGAAGACGCTGACGATCTGGAGGACCTCATCCCGCTTGTCCTTGGTCTCGGCCTTTACCTTCACCAGCACCAGCTCCCGCTGGACGGCGTCCTCGGTGGAGAGGACCTTCACCGAGATGACGCACAGCAGCTTCCGCAGCTGGGCGGCCAGCTGCTCGATGGTGGCGTCGTCCCCGTTCATGACGATGGTGATGCGGGTGACCTTGGGGTCCTCGGTGGCGCCGGAGGCGATGGAGTCGATGTTGTAGCCCTTGCGGGAGAAGAGGCGGGAGACCTGGCTCAGGACGCCGGGGGTGTTCTCCACCAGGATGGAGAGGGTATGCTCTTTGCTTTCCATAACGATCACGCTCCTTTCCCCATCCTCAGTCCAGCAGGAATTCGGTGATGGGCTTGCCGGCGGAGACCATGGGGCGGACGGTCTCGTCGGTGTCGATGATGCATTCGATGACGTAGGCGTGGCCCAGGTCCAGGGCCTCCCGGACGGCCTCGGTCATCTCGGCCTGGTTGGTGACCCGCCTGCCCCGGACGCCGTAGGCCTCGGCCAGCTTGACGAAGTCGGGGGCGAAGTTCAGGTCGGTCTGGGAGAAGCGGCCTCCGTAGAGCAGGTTCTGCCACTGGTGGACCATGCCCAGGGTGTGGTTGTTGAAGATGACGGTGATGATGGGGATGTCGTAGTGGGAGACGGTGGCCAGCTCCTGGCCGTTCATGCGGAAGCAGCCGTCGCCGGTCATGTGGAGGACGGTCTTGTCCGGGTTGCCCAGCTTGGCCCCCATGGCGGCGCCCAGGCCGAAGCCCATGGTGCCGAAGCCGCCGGAGGTGATGAGCTGGCCGGGGTAGTCGAAGTGGAAGTGCTGGATGCTCCACATCTGGTGCTGGCCCACGTCGGTGGCCACGATGGTGTCCTGGGGACACATCTGCTGGAGGGTGCGCAGGACCTGGTAGGGGGTGAGGATGTCGCTCTCCGCCGGGGCCTTGGGGCGGTGGGAGAAGACGAATTCCTTCCACGCCGGGTGCTGGTAGCTGGGGATGCGGTCGTTGACCATCTGGAGGACCTGCCTGGCGTCTCCGATGATGTGGTGGTCGGTCTTGACGTTCTTGTCGATCTCGGCCCGGTCGATGTCGATATGTACGATCTTGGCCTGCTTGGCGAAGCCGGCGGGGTCGGTGGCCACCCGGTCGGAGAACCGGCAGCCCACGGCGATGAGCAGGTCGCAGTTGTCGCAGGCCATGTTGGAGCTGCGGGAGCCGTGCATGCCCAGCATGCCGGTGGTGAGGGGGTGGGCGCCGGGGAAGCCGCCGCCGCCCATGACGGTGATGGCCACCGGGGCGTCCAGCTTTTCGGCCAGGGTGCGGAACTCCTCATGGGCCCGGCTGCGGACCACGCCGCCGCCGCAGATGAGCATGGGCTTCTCCGAATGGGCGATGAGCTCCACCAGCTTGTCCACGTCGTCGCTGTTGGGGGCGGGGGGCGTCAGGTCCCAGCCCGCCCGCTTCCGCAGGTCGGCCAGCCGGCCGTGGAACTGGTGCTCCTCCTTGGGGAGGGGCTCGTAGTCGATCATCACGTCCAGGCCGGTGACGTTTTTCAGAAGGTCGATGAGCACCGGGCCGGGCCGGCCCATGGCGGCCACGGCGAAGGCCTCCCGGATGATGTCGGGGATGTCGTTGGGGTCCCGGACCAGGTAGGTGGCCTTGGTGATGGGCATGGCGATGCCGGTGATGTCCACCTCCTGGAAGGCGTCCTTACCCAGGGTGCTCTCGGTGACGTTGCAGGTGAGGAAGACCACCGGGGAGGAGTCCATGTAGGCGGTGGCGATGCCGGTGGTCAGGTTGGTGGCGCCGGGGCCGGAGGTGGCGAAGCACACCCCCACCCTGCCGGTGGACCGGGCGTAGCCGTCGGCGGCGTGGGCGGCGCCCTGCTCGTGGGCGGTCAGGATGTGGCGGATCTTGTCCTGATAGCGGTAGAGCTCGTCATATACATTTAATATAGTGCCGCCGGGGTAGCCGAAGATGGTGTCCACCCCCTGCTCCAGCAGGCATTCCATGATGGCTTGTGTGGCTCGGATCTTCATGTGTTCCACTCCTGTCAATGGTCTCTCTGGGTCTGCGCTGCGGTCCGGCCGCGCTGCGCGCGGCGGCTCGGACGCTGATGTCACGCCTCGCCTGCTCGCGACGCGCGGCTTCCCTGCGGCTTGGACTCGAAACGGGAACGCAAGGCGTTCCCTGGTTTCTCGTCCTCGCTCCGGTCCATCCGCGCTGCTCGCGACGGCTCGGACGCTTAGATCTTTCCGCTGCCCTTTTGGACGGCGATGACCCCCGTCCGGGCCACCTCCAGGATGGAGAAGGGCCGCAGCAGGCTCTCGAAGAGGTCCACCCGGTCGGGGGTGTCCGAGAGCTCCAGGGTCATGGTGGTGCTGCTGATGTCGGCGATCTTGGCCCCCATGATCTGGCACAGGTTGGCCACGTCCTGCCGGGTCTTGGTGGAGGTGGACACCTTCACAATGATGAGCTCCCGTCCGATGAGCTTTTTCTCGTCCAGGGTGCGGACCTTGATGACGTCCACCAGCTTGTTGAGCTGCTTTTCCACCTGCTCCACCACGTTGTTGCCGGAGTCCACGATGATGGTGATGCGGGAGATATTCTTGTCGTCGGTGACGCCCACGGCCAGGCTCTCGATGTTGAAGGCCCGCCGGGAGAAGAGCCCGGTGATGCGGTTGAGCACGCCGGCCCGGTTTTCCACCAGGACGGAGATGGTCTGAGTCATAGGACCTTCCTCCTTTCTCAGGTCGAGGACGTGGTGGCCATGGGGTCCACGTCGCAGATGAGCAGATAGGGGCCGCTCTGCGTGAGCATGGCGTCGATGGCGGCGTCCACCTGGCCGTCGTCGGCGATGCGGGCACTGGGGATGCCGTAGGCGGCGGCCAGGGCCTCAAAGTCGGGGGAGCCGGTGAGGTCCACGCCGAAGGGGCCGCTGTAGCTGGAGAACTGGATCTGGTGGACCAGGCCCAGCACCCCGTTGTGGACCATGACCAGCTTCACGTCGGCGTCCATGGCCTTCAGGGTGGCCAGCTCGTTTTCGAACATCTGGAAGCTGCCGTCGCCGCAGACCACGGCCACCTGCCGGTCGGGGACGGCGGCCTTGACGCCCAGGGCGGCGGGGAGGGAGTAGCCCATGGTGCCCAGACCGCCGGTGGTGAGGAAGCGGCCGTGCTTCATGGGTAGGTGCTTGGCGGCCCAGATCTGGTTCTGGCCCACGTCCACGCACACGCAGGCGTCGTCCCCCAGCTTCTCCCCCAGGGCGTGCATGAGGTAGGAGGGGGTGACGCTGCCGGCGCCGGGGGCGGCGGCGGGCCGGGGCTCGGCCTGGCGCCGGGCCTGGAGGTCGGCGATCCAGGCGTCGCTCTGGGCCCTGGGCCGGTGGGAGATGAGCTGGCCCAGGATGACCTTCACATCGCCCACCACGGGGACGGTGGTGGAGAAGTTCTTGCCGATCTCGGCGGGGTCCACGTCCAGGTGGACGGTCTTGGTGCGGCTGGCGATCTCCTTGGGGGAGGTCACCGCCCGGTCAGCGGCCCGGGCGCCGGCGATGATCAGGAGGTCGGTGGTGTTGAGGGCCCGGTTGGCGGTGGGGGTGCCGAAGGCGCCGATCATGCCCAGGTTGAGGGGGTGGTCGGTGGGCAGCAGGCCCAGGCCCATCATGGTGGTGACCACCGGGATGCGGGCGCCCTCGCACAGGGCCACCAGCTCGGCCTGGGCATGGGCGCTGAAGAGGCCGCCGCCCACGCACAGAAGGGGCTTCTGGGCCGCCGAGATGGCCTCGGCCACCCGCTTGATCTGGACGTCGTTGCCCTTGACGCTGGGCTTGTAGCCCCGGATGTCCACGCTGTCGGGGTAGACGGGATCGATCATCTGCTGCTGGATGTCGATGGGGATGTCGATGAGGACGGGCCCCTGCCGGCCGGTGGAGGCGATGTGGAAGGCCTCCTTGACCACCCGGGGGATGTCGTTGGCGTCCTTCACCAGGTAGCTGTGCTTGGTGAAGGGGGCGCAGGCGCCGGTGATGTCCACCTCCTGGAAGATATCCCGACCCAGCAGGTAGCTCTGGACCTGGCCGGTGATGGCCACCATGGGGATGGAGTCCATGTAGGCGGTGGCGATGCCGGTGATGAGGTTGGTGGCGCCGGGGCCGGAGGTCACCATGCACACCCCGGGCCTGCCCATCATGCGGGCGTAGCCGGAGGCCATGTGACCGGCGTTCTGCTCGGTGCGCACCAGGGTATAGGCGATGTCGGTGGCGGCCAGGGCGTCCACGGCGGGACAGATGGTGGCGCCGGCGTAGCCGAAGATCCGCTCCACACCCTCGCGCTTGAGGCTCTCCATCAGGACCTGGGCTCCGTTGATCATGCAGCATTCCTCCTCGAGTTTCAAATGGGAAAGCGCCCGGCCGGGCGCCAGCTTCACGGAAAAATGGGGGCAGATATGCAAAAAGACTTCGTCCTCTCTAGGACGAAGTCTCGCTCCGTGGTACCACCTAAATTCGCGGGCAGACGCCCGCGCGCTCTCTTCCCCGGTAACGGGGGGGACCGTCGCCCCCTACTGCGGTTCAGGGGCGCGGCTCACGAGCGACTTTCTCCCGGTCCCTCACGGGAGCTCGCACCTGCCGCTCCCTCTCTGCGCTTGCGGGACCGATCTACTTACCCGGTCATTGCCGTTTTTGCCATATCAGAATGTGATATTAAAAATCATGATACAACTGCCGGGCAGGTTTGTCAACGGTAGATTTTTGGAGATACCCAAAAAATTTGTATGCCGGCGTGAGCGGCAGCGCAGGAGGCCCAGCGCCGCAAAGTTGGGAGAGGCGTCGGGGAAAGAGGCCGGAAAAGGCAAATTTATTTTCCCTAATTTCGGCGCTTTTTTCTCTGGAAATACTGGACATTTTGGATTGGTAGTACTATTATAATAAAGATTCGAGTGCGCCATGCGGCAAAGGTCGGATCAATGGGGAGAAGGCGGACCGGGGAAAACAGTCCGCCCATCGGGAAGGACCGCTGAACAAATGACTGACCTGGCCACACCGACGGTCACTTGTTCAGCGGCCTAATACGGAAGCAGAGGTTTGAAGTAATGACAGAGGTGATGCTATGAGTCATAAGTTTTATGGCGGCGTCCACCCCGCCGAGCACAAGGAGGCGACGGAGCGCAAGCCCGTCGTCCCGCTGGAGGAAGCTCCGGCTCAGGTGGTGATCCCCATGTCCATGCACGTGGGCGCTCCCTGCAAGCCCATCGTGGCTGTGGGGGACGAGGTGAAGGTGGGCCAGAAGATCGGCGAGATCGCCGGTCTGGGTGCTCCCATTCACGCCAGCGTCTCCGGAAAGGTCGTGGCTGTGGAGCCCCGGCCCCATCCCGGCGGCGGCAAGATGATGTCCGTGGTCATCGAGAACGATTTCCAGGACACCCCCTGTGAGACCATCAAGCACCGTGACAATGTGGATGCCCTCACTCCCCAGGAGATCATCGACATCGTCAAGGAGGCCGGTATCACCGGTATGGGCGGCGCGGGCTTCCCCACCCACGTCAAGCTCTCCGGCGCGGTGGGCAAGGTGGACGCCATCCTCATCAACGGCGCCGAGTGCGAGCCCTACATCACCGCCGACCACCGGCTCATGCTGGAGCGGGGCGAGGCCGTCCTGGGCGGCGTGGGCTTCATCATGAAGGCCCTGGGCCTGAAGGAGGCCACCATCGGCATCGAGGCCAACAAGCTCGACGCCGTGGAGCACCTGAAGAGCCTGCTCCCCGCCGACAGCGGCATCCATATCGAGACCCTGAAGACCCGGTATCCCCAGGGCGCTGAGAAGCAGCTCATCCAGCGGATCACCGGCCGTGAGGTGCCCCCCGGAGGCCTGCCCGCCGACGTGGGCTGCACCGTGTTCAACGTGGCCACCGCCGCCGCCATCTACGACGCGGTCACCGAGGGCAAGCCCCTCACCCACCGCAACGTCACCCTCACCGGCGGCGCCATGGCCCGGCCCATGAACGTGCTGGCCCCCATCGGCACCCCCATCGAGCACCTCATCAAGATGGCCGGCGGCTTCCAGACCCAGCCCCAGCGCCTGCTGATGGGCGGCCCCATGATGGGCAACCCCCAGTACGACCTGACCGCCCCCATGATGAAGGGCACCAACTGTATCCTGGCCCTTACCGACGCCGAGGCCGCCATCCAGGATACCGAGCAGACCTGCATCCGCTGCGGCAAGTGCGTCAACGCCTGTCCCATGCACCTCATGCCCCTCTACATGCGCACGTACAGCATGAAGCGGGACTGGGACAAGGTCCAGGAGTACAACGTGATGGACTGCATGGAGTGCGGTTCCTGCAACTACATCTGCCCCGCCCGGATCCACCTGGTCCAGACCTTCCGGATGGCCAAGTTTGAGATCCGCGGTCTCCAGCAGAAAGCGAAAGCGAAGGAGGCGGCCAAAGCATGAGCAACGAGAACAAGCTGCTGGGGGTAGCTTCCTCCCCCCACGTCTCCTCTCCCATCGGCACCCGCTCCCTGATGCTGGACGTGCTGATCGCCCTGGTGCCCGCCCTGTGCGCGGCGGTCTACTTCTTCGGCCCCCGGGCCCTCATCGCCACCGTCATCTCCGTGGTGGCTTGTGAGATCTTCGAGCTGGGCTACCGCAAGCTCCTCCACAAGACCCAGACCAACGGCGACCTGTCCGCCGCCGTCACCGGCGTGCTGCTGGCCTTCGTCTGCCCCGTGACCCTGCCCTACTGGATGCTGGTCATCGGCGATTTCTTCGCCATCGTGGTGGTCAAGCAGCTCTTCGGCGGCCTGGGCAAGAACTTCCTCAACCCGGCTCTGGCCGGCCGCGCCTTCCTGATGCTCAGCTACCCCGTGGCCATGACCACCTGGGCCGTGCCCGGCAAGTGGGCCGGCCTGGTCTCCGCCGCTGACGCCGTCACCGGCGCCACCCCCCTGTCCGTGGACTTCATGCACTCCGGCACTCTGCCCGACGCCAGCCTCATGGACATGCTGGTGGGCAAGGTGGGCGGCTGCACCGGCGAGGTCTCCGCCCTGCTGCTCCTGGCCGGCGGTATCTACCTCATCGCCCGGGGCGTCATCCGTCCCCATATCCCCGTGGCCTTCATCGGCACCGTGGCCGTGCTCACCTTCATCTTCCCCCAGGGCGGCAACGGCAACCTGGAGTGGATGCTCTATGAGCTGCTGGGCGGCGGCCTGATGCTGGGCGCCTTCTTCATGGCCACCGACTACGTGACCAGCCCCACCGGCCCCATGGGCGAGGTGATCTTCGGCATCGGCTGCGGCCTGCTGACCGTCTTTATCCGCTACTTCGGCGGCTATCCCGAGGGCGTCAGCTATGCCATCCTCATCATGAACGTCTGCGCCTGGTTCATCGACCAGGTCGTCCGGCCCGCCCGCTTCGGCTTCACCAAAGAGATGAAGGAGAAGGCCAAGGCCGCCAAGAAAGCTGCAAAGGAGGGCGCCTCCAAATGAGCGATACCGTTGTTGTGAAGAAAAAAGAGGCGGGCCCCGTGCAGCTCGTCGTGACCCTGTTCCTCATCAGCGCCATCTGCGCGGTGCTGCTGGGCCTGGTGAACAACATCACCGCCGGCCCCATCGCCGCCGCCAACGAGGCCGCCACCAACGCCGCCATGCAGGCTGTGCTCCCCGCCGACTCCTATGAGCAGGTGGAGTACACCGGCGGCAACGCCCTGGTGACCGCCGTTTACAAGGCCGGCGACGCCGGCTACGTGGTCCAGGTGGCCCCCTCCGGCTTCGGCGGGAACCTGGACGTGATGGTGGGCGTGGGCGCCGACGGCACCTGCACCGGCGTGTCCATCATCAGCCACGCCGAGACCTCCGGCCTGGGCGCCAACGCCACCAAGGAGGACTTCCGCGCCCAGTTCGTGGGCAAAGCCAACGTGGCCGTCACCAAGGACGGCGGCGACATCGCCGCCCTCACCGGCGCCACCATCACCTCCCGGGCAGTCTGTGACGGCGTCAACGCCGCCATCGAGGCCGCCGCGTCTGTGGGTTAAGGAGGTCAGACTATGGATATCAAGAAACAATTCAGAGAGGGCCTTGTGACCCAGAACCCGGTGCTGGTGCAGCTGCTGGGCATGTGCTCCACCATGGCCATCACCACCGTGTTCTTCAACGGTGTGGGCATGGGCCTTTCCGTGCTCATCATCCTGACCTGCTCCAACATCGTTATCTCCGCCCTGCGGAAGGTCATCCCCGACTCCATCCGCATCGCCTGCTTCATCGTGGTCATCGCTACCTTCGTGACCATCGTGGACCTGCTGCTCCAGGCCTTCGTCCCGGCCCTGGCAAGCAGCTTGGGCGTGTTCATCCCCCTCATCGTGGTCAACTGCATCATCCTGGGCCGTGCCGAGGGCTTCTGCTACAAGAACGGCGTGGCCGCCTCCGCTGTGGACGGCGTGTTCCAGGGCATCGGTTACACCTGGGTGCTCATCGTCATGTGCCTGGTCCGTGAGTTCCTGGGCAACGGCACCATCCTGGGCGGCCTGAGCTTCCTCAACGACGGCAACGGCATCCGCATCCTCCCCGAGGGCGTGGGTGCCCTGGGCATCTCCCTGCCCGTGGGCGGCTTCCTGGTGCTGGCCTGCCTCATCGCTTTCATGCAGTGGATGCTGGCCCGCGGAGAGAAGAAACAGTCTGAGGAGGTGGCGAAGTAATGGACGTGCAACAGCTCTTTACCATCGCCCTGGGCGCCATTCTGGTCAACAACTTCATCTTCGCCCAGTTCCTGGGCATCTGCCCCTTCATGGGCGTGTCCAAGAAGGTGGACACCGCCCTGGGCATGGGCCTGGCCGTGACCTTCGTCATGGGCCTGGCCTCCGCCGTGTGCTGGGTCATCAATGAGTACCTGCTCATCAACCCCGCCATCTACGGCGACGGCCCCAACCTGGCCTTCATGCAGACCATCGCCTTCATCCTGGTCATTGCCGCCCTGGTGCAGTTCGTGGAGATGTTCCTGAAGAAGAACGTCCCCTCCCTGTATCAGGCTCTGGGCATCTATCTGCCCCTCATCACCACCAACTGCGCCGTGCTGGGCGTGGTGCTGCTGAACGTGCAGAACAACTACAACTTCATTGAGAGCGTGGTCTACGGCATCACCGGCGGCCTGGGCTTCCTGCTGGCCATCTTCCTCTTCGCCAGCGTCCGTGAGCGCCTGGATGCCACCATGGAGTGCCCCAAGGCATTTGAGGGCTTCCCCATCGCCCTGGTCACCGCCGGCCTCATCGCCCTGGCCTTCATGGGCTTCAGCGGCCTGAGCGTCTTTTAAGGAGGGGCTGAAATGAATCTTGTGTTATTTGCGTTCCTGATCCTGGGCGGACTGGGACTGGTCTTCGGCGGCGTGCTGGCCTTTGCCTCCCGGGTGTTCGCCGTGGAGGTGGACCCCCGTGAGGAGGCCATCGCCGGCTGCCTGCCCGGCGCCAACTGCGGCGGCTGCGGCTATCCCGGCTGCGGCGGTTATGCCGCCGCCGTGGTGAAGGGGGAGGCCCCCGTCAACAAGTGCGCCGCCGGCGGCGCCGCCGTGGCCGCCCAGATCGCTGAGATCATGGGCGTGGCCGCCGGCGACAGCATCAGAATGGTGGCGCAGGTCCACTGCACCGGCTGCGGTGTGAGCCATCAGAAGTACACCTACATCGGCGTGGAGGACTGTGTGGCGGCCGCCCGGCTGCCCGGCGGCGGCCCTCTGAGCTGCGACTACGGCTGCCTGGGCATGGGCTCCTGTGAGAAGGTCTGCCCCTTCGACGCCATCCACGTCATCGACGGCGTGGCCAAGGTGGACGAGGACAAGTGCAAGGCCTGCAACCAGTGCGTGGACATCTGCCCCCGCCACATCATCGCCCTGGAGCCCTACAAGACCAAGAAGCACGTCACCATCCCCTGCTCCTCCAAGGACAAGGGTCCTGCCGTCACCAAGGTCTGCTCCAACGGCTGTATCGGCTGCTCCCTGTGCGCCAAGTCCTGCCCCAAGGAAGCCATCACCATGGTCAACAACCTGGCCGTCATCGACTACGAGAAGTGCATCGGCTGCGGCATCTGCGCCCAGAAGTGCCCCCGCAAGCTGATCACCGTGGACGGCAAGGTGCCCGAGCCCAAGCCCGCGGCTCCCAAGCCCGCCGCGCCGGCCGCCCCCAAGGCTGCCGCCCCCGCCGCTGAGGCGCCCAAGGCCGAGGCTCCCAAGGCCGAGACCAAGGAGTAAGCTCCCGGTCCTGTCAAGGCAAAGAAAGACCTCCCGCCAGATCTGGCGGGAGGTCTTTTGTCGTTTGGGAAAGGGTCAGCAGCCGGTCATGATGCGGATGATCTCCTCGTCGGTCTCCTTCATGCCCTCCTTGCCCAGCCGGGTCACGTTGCGGAGGGTGGACTCGATGCCCTTGGAGATGATGCCGTCTCCGCCGTGGAACTCCTGGCCGTGGACGTACATGTAGTAGCCCAGGATGCCGGCGTCCACGGCGGCGGCGATCTTGCCGGCGCAGGAGGGCTTGGCGCCGTCGCAGATGATGCCGGAGGTGATGGCCAGAGCGTTGACGATGGTGTGAGCGGCCTCGGCCCGGCCGCCGCCCAGCAGGTAGGCAATGCCGGCGCCGGCGCTGGCCCCGGCGCTCACCGCCCCGCAGTAGGCGGACAGGCGTCCGATGCCCTCCTTCTGGTAGATGGCGGTGAGGTTGGAGAGGGTGAGGGCCCGGTAGAGCCGCTCCGGGGGGCTCCGGAGCTCCTTGGCGTACTCGATGACGGGCAGGGAGACCGTCATGCCCTGGTTGCCGCTGCCGGAGTTGATGACCACGGGCAGCTCGCAGCCGCTCATCCGGGCGTCGGAGCCGGCGGCGGCGGCCGCCCGGGCCCGGATCTTCACGTCGTCACCGTAGATCTGCAGCAGGGTGGAGCCGATGTTGGCCCCCCAGTTTCCCCGGAGCCCCTCCTGGGAGATGGCGGTGTTGTAGGCGATCTGGCGGTCCAGCAGGGGCCTCACATCCTCCAGGTCCACCGTGTCGGCAAAGTCGAAGATGTCGTCGAAGTCCATGAGGGCCCGGTCGGGGGAGGGGGCGGCGGCGGTGCCGCAGCCCACGGCGGGGGCCTCAAAGAGGGTCTCGCCGTCCTTCACCATGGACACGATGTTGGTGTGCTGGTTGGCCACCCGGACGGAGGCGGTGTGGCCGCCGCCCTGGACGGTGACGGTGACGTCCAGCACCAGGTCGGTGTCGGCGGGGCGGACCTGGATGGGCACGGCCTCCAGAAAGCGTCCCAGCGCCTCCCGCTGCTCCGGGGTGACGGAGGCGATGACCTCCAGCTCCCGGCTGGGGTCGCCGGCCACCACGCCCACGGCGGCGGCGGTCTCGATGCCCTTCCGGTCGCCGGTGTTGGGGACCACCACGCTCTTGACGTTCTTGATGATATTGCCGCTGGCCGCCACGGCGACGGCCTCGGGCAGGGCCCCCAGCAGCTCCCGGGCCTTGGCGGCGCAGAAGGAGATGGAGATGGGCTCGGTGCAGCCCATGGCGGGCGCCAGCTCCTCGGCCAGGATGCGGAGGTAGGCGGCGTAGCGGGGATCGTTCTTGTTCACGGAAAGGTCCCTCCCTGTGGATCGTTCCCCATTATTTTACCCCTTTTGCGATCGACTGGCAAGAGAGAGGGAAACATGGGCAAAAAAATTCCCCAGCCCGACGGACTGGGGAATTTCATGCCTCGAAGGACTCAGGCCAGCTTGGCCTTGGCCAGCTCGGTGAGCTGGGTGAAGGCGGCCTTGTCGTTGACGGCCATCTCGGCCAGCATCTTGCGGTTGATGGCCACGCCGGCCTTCTTCAGGCCGTTCATGAAGGTGGAGTAGTTCATGCCGTTCATCTTGCAGGCGGCGGAGATGCGGGTGATCCACAGGGAGCGGATGTCGCGCTTCTTCAGCCGGCGGCCGATGTAGGCGTACTTCAGGGACTTCATGACCTGCTCGTTGGCCATCTTGAAGTGCTTGCTCTTGGCGCCCCAGTAGCCCTTGGCCAGCTTG
>CALWYC010000064.1 GCA_944385655.1 uncultured Intestinimonas sp.
CGGTCCCTCCGGGACGAGAGCGTGAAGGTCTATAAGGCCCTCCGGGACGGCACTCTGGACGACGCCCGGAAGGCGGTCTCCATGATCGTGGGCCGGGACACCGACCGGCTGGACGAGACCGGGGTGGCCAAGGCGGCGGTGGAGACGGTGGCGGAGAACACCTCCGACGGCGTCATCGCCCCGCTCCTGTTCCTGGCCATCGGCGGCGCGCCTTTGGGCGTGCTCTATAAATCCATCAACACCATGGACTCCATGGTGGGCTACAAGAACGATCAGTACCTGTACTTCGGCCGGGCGGCGGCAAAGCTGGACGACCTGGTGAACTTCATTCCCGCCCGGCTGGCTGGTATCCTGCTGTGCCTGGCGGCCCGGCCCGCCGGCTTTGACGGAAAGAACGCCTGGAAGATCTTCCGGCGGGACCGGAAGAACCATAAGAGCCCCAACTCCGCCCACACCGAGGCGGCGGCGGCGGGGGCGCTGGATGTGCAGCTGGCGGGCAGCAATTACTATTTCGGGAAGCTGGTGGTCAAGCCCACCATCGGCGATCCCCTGCGGCCGGTGGAGCCTGCGGACATCCTGCGGTGCAATCGGCTCATGTACGCCGGGACCTTCCTGGCCATGGTGATCTTCTGCGGGCTGCCCCTGGTGCTGAGCCTGGCTTTGTGACCCCTTGGAAAAGGAGGACGACCATTTGAAGGAATATACCCATGGCGGCGACATCGTGGGCGCCCGCGCGGTGTGGCAGGGGGAGCTGCTGGACTTCTCCGCCAACCTCAACCCTCTGGGCATGCCGGAGTCGGTGCGGAAGGCGGCGGCGGAGGCGGTCCGGGAGGCCGTCCACTACCCCGACCCCCTGTGCCGGGAGCTCCGCGCCGCCATCGCCCGGCGGGACGGCGTGACGCCGGAGCAGGTCCTCTGCGGCAACGGCGCCGCCGACCTGGTCTTCCGGCTGGCCTTCTCCCAGCGCCCCCGGCGGGTGCTGGTCACCGCCCCCACCTTTTCCGAGTATGAGGACGCCGTCCGGGCCGCCGGCGGGGAGGTGGTCTACCACCGCCTGACGCCGGAGAACGACTTCGACCTCACCGAAGCTGTGCTGGATGATCTGGACGACGGGGTGGACATGGCCTTTTTCTGCACCCCCAACAACCCCACCGGTCGGCTCATCGACCCGGCGTTGATGGACCGCATCCTGGTCCGGTGCCGGGAGAAGGGCATCCGGGCGGTGGTGGACGAGTGCTTTCTCTCCCTGGCCGACCCCGGGGAGCGGGCGGGCTTCACCGGGAGGCTGGAAGCGTTTCCCGACCTGGTGCTGCTCCGGGCCTTCACCAAGAGCTTTGCCCTGCCGGGGCTGCGGCTGGGCTACTGCCTGAGCGCCGACGCCGACCTGATGGACCGTCTCTCCCGGTGCGCCCAGCCCTGGAGCGTCTCCGGTCCCGCCCAGGCGGCTGGCCTGGCCGCCCTGCGGGAGCCCCTCCACCCCTTCCTGGCCCGGCGGCTCATCGCCACCGAGCGGACCTGGCTCACCGGCCAGCTCCAGGCCATGGGCCTGCGGCCCTTCCCCAGTCTGGCAAACTACATCCTGTTTCAGGCGGAGGGTCAAAGCGACCTGAAGGAGCGGCTGCTGGAGCACGGCGTGCTCATCCGCTCCTGCGCCAACTATGTGGGGCTGGGGAGCGACTATTACCGGGTGGCGGTGCGGCTGCGCCGGGAGAACGAACGGCTCATCCGAGCCATGCGGGAGGTGCTGTAAATGGCCAAGACCATCATGATCCAGGGCACCGCCTCCAACGCGGGCAAGAGCCTGCTGGCGGCGGGGCTGTGCCGGGTGTTCCGGCAGGACGGGCTGAAGGTGGCCCCCTTCAAGTCCCAGAATATGGCCCTCAACTCCTTCATCACCGCCGACGGCTTCGAGATGGGCCGGGCCCAGGTGGTCCAGGCCTACTGCGCCGGGGTGGCCCCCGACGTGCGGATGAACCCCATCCTCCTGAAGCCCACCAACGACACCGGGAGCCAGGTCATTGTGAACGGCGTTCCCCGGGGCACCATGGGGGCGGTGGACTACTTCCGCTATAAAAAGGCCCTCATCCCCGACATCATGGAGGCCTTCCACGGCCTCTCCGCCGAATATGACGTCATCGTCATCGAGGGGGCGGGGAGCCCGGCGGAGATCAACCTGAAGCAGGATGACTTCGTCAACATGGGCATGGCCAGGCTGGCCAATGCTCCAGTGCTGCTGGCGGGGGACATCGACCGGGGGGGCGTGTTCGCTTCCCTCTACGGCACGGTGAAGCTGCTGGAGCCCGACGAGCAGGCCCGGATCAAGGGGCTCATCATCAACAAGTTCCGGGGGGATGTGGAGATCCTGCGGCCCGGCCTCACCACTCTGGAGGAGCTCACCGGCAAGCCGGTGCTGGGGGTGGTGCCCATGCTGGACGTGGACATCGACGACGAGGACTCCCTCTCCTCCAAGCTCACCGGCGGGGAGCGGGTGGGGCGGCTGGATATCGCCGTCATCCGTCTGCCCCGGCTCTCCAACTTCACCGACTTCAACCCCCTGGAGCGGATGGAGGGGGTAACGGTGCGGTACGTCTCCAACCCCGGCGAGCTGGGCCGCCCCGACCTCATCATTCTCCCCGGCACCAAGAGCACCATGGACGACCTGAAGTGGATGCGCCAGAACGGCCTGGAGGCCCTGGTGCTCAAGCACGCCGCCCGGGGCGGCGCGGTGGTGGGTATCTGCGGCGGCTACCAGATGCTGGGCCGGGTCCTCTCCGACCCCGACGGGGTGGAGAGCGGCGGCGCCATGGCGGGCATGGGATTGCTGCCCACCGAGACCGTCTTTCTGGGGGAGAAGACCCGCACCCGGGTCAGCGGCGCTTTCCGCCGGGGCGAGGGGATCTTCGCCTCTCTGAGCGGAGTGCCCTTCCACGGCTACGAGATCCACATGGGGGAGACCACCTACCTGGAGGACGCCGGACCTCTGGCCCGGCTCACCTGCCTGGACGGAACGGAGAAGCCGGACGGCGCCGCCCGGGGAAACGTGTGGGGCAGCTATGTCCACGGCATCTTTGACGCCGGGACCTTTGCCCAGGAGCTGGTCAACGCCCTGCTCACCGCCAAGGGGCTCTCCCCCGACGCCGCGGCGGTGGACTGGGAGACCTACCAGGAGGAGCAGTACGACAAGCTGGCGGCGGGCGTCCGGGCCAGCCTGGACATGGACCGGGTCTACCGGATTCTGAACGGCGAGGAATGAGCATATGAAAATAGAATTGCAGCGGGTGGCCCCGGCGGAGATCGAGGCCCGGAGCATGGAGATCATCCAGTCGGAGCTGGGGGAGCGGACCTTCCCGGCGGAGGTGCTGCCGGTGGTGAAGCGGGTCATCCACACCACGGCGGACTTTGACTACGCCGACAACCTGGTGTTCTCCCCCGGCGCGGTGGAGCAGGGCATCGCCGCCATCCAGGGCGGCTGCACCATCGTCACCGATACCCAGATGGCCCGGTCGGGCATCAACAAGCGGGTGCTGGAGAAGTTCGGCGGGGAGGCGGTGTGCTTCATGTCCGACCCCGACGTGGCCGCCGAGGCCAAGGCGCGGGGCGTCACCCGGGCGGCGGTCTCCATGGAGCGGGCCGCCGGGCTGGACCGCACCCTGATCCTGGCCCTGGGCAACGCCCCCACCGCCCTGGTCCGGGCCTGCGAGCTGCTGGAGGAGGGGGCCATGAAGCCCGCCCTCATCATCGGCGCCCCGGTGGGCTTCGTGAACGTGGTGGAGAGCAAGGAGCTCCTCCTCACCGAGGACGTGCCCTACATCGTGGCCCGTGGTCGGAAGGGCGGCAGCAACGTGGCCGCCGCCATCTGCAACGCCATGCTGTACCTGGCCTCCGGCAACGCCCGGGAGTGACCGGAGAGGGGAGACCACAATGACAGAGAAAGCGGTTTTGGTGGTGTCCTTCGGCACCACCCACCTGGATACCCTGGAAAAGACCATCCAACCCATCGAGTGGGACATCGCCGGGCGGATGCCCGGCCGGGTCCAGCGCCGGGCCTTCACCAGCGGTATGATCCTGCGCCGGCTGGCCGACCGGGAGGGACTTCACATCGACGATGTGCCCCAGGCCCTGGAGCGGCTGGCGGGGGAGGGCTGTACCGACGTGGTGCTCCAGCCCACCCACATCATGAACGGGGACGAGTTCGACAAGCTGTGCGCCCAGGCCGAGCCCTTCCGGACTAAATTTGAGCACATGTCCTTTGGCCGGCCCCTCCTCACCACGGTGGAGGACTACCGGGACCTGGCTGCCGTCCTCACGGAGATTCTTCCCGAGGCGGAGGCGGATACCGCCCACGTTTTTATGGGCCACGGCACCGAGCACTTTGCCAACGCCGCCTACTGTCAGCTGGAGTATATGCTCCACGACGGCGGCCGGACCGATGCGGTGCTGGGCACCGTGGAGGGCTATCCCGGCCTGGAGGAGGTCTTCCGGCGGCTGGGAGAGCGGAAAACGGTGCAGAAGGTGGTCCTCCACCCCCTGATGGTGGTGGCGGGAGACCACGCCAAGAACGACCTGGCCGGCGACGAGCCGGAGAGCTGGAAGAGCCGGCTGCTGGCGCGGGGCTACCAGGTGTCCTGTGAGCTGAAGGGCCTGGGGGAGTACCCCCAGATCCGCGCCCTCTTTGTCCGCCACGCCCTGGAGGCGGCGGAGGACCGTTGAGTCCGGGCCTGTGCCCGTTCTCATATACCGTACAGGGTGTCCCACGGGGACCTAACAGGGAAGCTGGGTGAAAATCCCGCGCAGTCCCGCTGCCGTGAGAGGGGAGCCGCCCCGCAGAGCTGCCACTGGGCCGGAGAAAAGGCCCGGGAAGGCGCGGGGACGGCGGTGAGCCTTGAGCCGGAAGACCTGCCCTGACGTATCCGCCCTGCGAGAGACAGGGAAAAGGAGAGATCCCGATGAAGCAACGCAGCTACAGCAACGTGAGGCTCCTGGCGGCCATGGCGGCCGTGCTGGGCCTCAGCACCCTCAGCGCCTCGGCCATGCACATCGCCGAGGGCTACCTGCCCAAGACCTGGGCCTTCGGCTGGATGGCCGTCTGTGTCCCCTTTGTGGTGGCCGGCTTCCTGTCCATCCGGAAGAAGGTGGAGCGCAGCCCCAGGGCCAAGGTCCTGCTGGCCATGTGCGGCGCCTTCGCCTTCGTCCTCTCGGCCCTGAAGATCCCCTCGGTCACCGGCTCCTGCTCCCACCCCACCGGCGTGGGTCTGGGCGCCATCCTCTTCGGGCCCACCGCCACCACCATCCTGGGCCTCATCGTGCTGCTGTTCCAGGCCCTGCTCCTGGCCCACGGCGGACTCACCACCCTGGGCGCCAACCTCTTCTCCATGGCCATCGTGGGGCCCATCGTGTCCTGGGCGGTCTACATGGCCCTCAAGAAGGCGGGAGTTAAACCGGCGGCGGCCGTGTTCTGCGCCGCCGCCCTGGGCGACCTGCTGACCTACGTGACCACCTCCTTCCAGCTGGGCGTGGTCTACGGGAACGTGGCGGAGTATCTCACCATCTTTGCCGTGACCCAGGTCCCCCTGGCCATCGCCGAGGGCCTCCTCACCGTGGTGGTCTTCAACGTGCTGGAGAAGTATTCCGCCGCCGAGCTCCGTGAGCTCTCCGTGCTGTAAGGAGGGGACAAACATGAAGGTATGGCAGAAAAACCTGATCCTCATCGGCCTTGTGATCCTGCTGGCGGCCTTCCCGCTGTGGTACTGCCGGGACGCCGAGTTCGGCGGCGCCGACGGCATGGCGGGGGAGCTCATCGAGGAGAGCGATCCCGACTATGAGCCCTGGTTCCAGCCCATCTTTGAGCCGGCCAGCGGCGAGGTGGAGTCCCTCCTCTTCGCCCTCCAGGCCGCCATCGGCTCCGGCATCGTCTGCTTCGTGCTGGGCCGGGTGACCGCCAAAAAACCGGAGGACCAGAAGAAGGTGTGACCATGGGGACGGACCGATATGCCTATCTCTCCCGCCTGCGGCGGGTGGACCCGGTGGCCAAGGTGTGGGTCTCCCTGGCGGTGCTCCTCCTCTGCCTCTTCAGTGAGAGCATCGCCGTGGGCCTGGTGACCCTGGCCGTCATGAGCGTCCTCAATGTAGCCCTGGGGGGGCAGCGGACCGGGACCGTCCTCCGCTTCATGAAGGTGCCCCTGGCCTTCCTGGTCATCGGCTGCCTCACCATCGTCCTCCGGCCCATCCCGGCGGAGGAGCCGGCCCTGTGGGCAGTGTGGCTCTTCGGCCGGTTCCGCTGGGGGATCACCCTGACCTGGCTCCACATGGGTCTCATGGTCTTCTGCAAGGCCATGGGCGCCATCTCGGCCATGTATTTTCTGGCCCTCAACACCCCCATGACCGACCTCATCCTGGCCCTGGAGCGGCTCCATGTCCCCAAGCTGCTGGTGGAGCTCATGGAGCTTATCTACCGCTTCATCTTCGTCCTCATGGACACCGCCGGGCGCATCCGGGTGGCCCAGGAGTCCCGGCTGGGGTACGGCAGCTTCCGCAAGAGCCTGGACCACATGGGGGACCTGGTGTCCCTGGTGTTCCTCCGGGCCTGGCGGAAGGGGGACAAGGTCTATACCGCCCTGGAATCCCGGGGCTATGACGGCAGTCTCACCACCCTGTCCGCCGCCTACACCGGCGGCGGACGGGTGTATGCCTGGGGGGCGGCGGCAGCCGCCCTCCAGGTGGTGACCCTGCTGCTGGAAAGGAGGCTCCTTCCGTGAGCTGTGCCATCGAGGCCAAGGACCTCTACTATACCTACGAGGACGGGACGGTGGCCCTGGACCGCATCTCCCTCCGGGCGGAGCAGGGAAAGATCACCGGCATCCTGGGGGCCAACGGGGCGGGGAAGTCCACCCTCTTCCTCAACCTCAACGGCGTCCTGACGCCAAAAGAGGGGACGGTGACGGTGAACGGACAGCCCGCGGTCTACGACCGTAAGGGCATCCGGGAGATCCGCCGCCAGGTGGGCATCGTCTTCCAGGACCCGGACGACCAGCTCTTCTCCGCCGACGTCTACCGGGACATCTCCTTCGGGGGGGTGAACCTGGGCCTCCCTGAGGAGGAGGTCCGCCGCCGGGTGGAGGCGGCCATGGAGCGCACCGGGGTGAGCGCCCTCCGGGACAAGCCCACCCACGCCCTGTCCTTCGGGCAGAAGAAGCGGGTGGCCATCGCCGGCGTGCTGGTGATGGAGCCCAGCGTCATGATCCTGGACGAGCCCACCGCCGGCCTGGACCCCCAGGGGGTCAGCGACATCATGCACCTCTTGACCGAGCTGCGGGACAGCCTGGGCATGACCATCCTCATCGCCACCCACGACATGGACATCGTCCCCCTCTACTGTGACTACGCCTACCTCCTCAGCGGGGGACGGGTGATCCTGGAGGGGGCGCCGGAGGCGCTCTTCGCCCAGCCCGAGGAGCTGCGCCGCCACCATCTGCGCCTGCCCCGGATCGCCCACCTCATGGAGATCCTGCGGGAGCAGGACGGGCTGGACACCGCCCCCACCGCGGCCACCATCAGCGCGGCCCGGCGGGAGATCAATCGACTGTTACAGGAGAAGTGAAAGCATGGAGAAAGGTAAGCTGTACGGCGTAGGCGTGGGCCCCGGGGACCCGGAGCTCCTGACCAGAAAGGCGGAGCGGGTCCTTCGGGAGGCCGACATCGTGGCCGTCCCCGACAAGGGCGCCGGGGAGAAGACCGCCCTCAACATCGTGTCCGACCTGGTGGCGGGGAAGGAGCTCCTCTACTGTCCCGCCCCCATGGTCCGGGACCAGGCGGTGCTGGAGGCCTCCTATCAGGAGAGCGCCGACCGGATCTGCGCCCGGCTGGACGAGGGCAAGACGGTGGCCTTCATCACCCTGGGGGATCCCACGGTATACTCCACCTACATCTACGTCCACAAGAAGGTGCTCGCCCGGGGCTACGAGGCCGAGCTCATCCCCGGGGTGCCCTCCTTCTGCGCCGTGGCCGCACGGCTCAACACCTCTCTCTGCGAGGGGGCGGAGCGGCTCCTCATCGTCCCCGCCTCCCACGACGCCGCCGACTGCCTGGACATCCGGGCCAACAAGGTCTTCATGAAGGCGGGCAAGGCCATCGGGGAGCTCCAGGGACAGCTGGCCGAGCGGGGCCTGCTGGAGCATGCCTCCCTGGTGGCCAACTGCGGCATGGCCGGGGAGCTGGTCTGTCCCCGCTTTGCCGACATGACCGATGGTACCGGCTATTTTTCCATCGTTCTGGTCAAGGAATGAGACCCATCAAAAAGGAAGTGAGACCCAAATGGTCATCATGATGTCAGGCCTGGATTACTCTCTGGCCCCCATTGAGCTCCGGGAGCAGCTCTCCTTCACCAGGGCCCAGGTGGGGGCGCTGGTGGAGCGCATCCGCTCGGAGGTGGAGGGGGTGCTGGGCTGCGTCCTCCTCTCCACCTGCAACCGCACCGAGCTCTACCTCTCCTGCGGGAAGGGGGTGGAGCTCCAGCCCGGGGAGGTGCTCTGCGCCGCTGTGGGGGTGCCCTACGCCCCCTTTGCCCGGGCCTTCGTCACCCGCCGGGGCAGCGACGCCGCCCGCCACCTGATGGAGGTCTCCGGCGGGCTCCAGTCCCAGATCTGGGGGGAGGACCAGATCCTCTCCCAGGTCAAGGGGGCCATCGCCATCGCCCGGGAGGAGGGCGCCGCCGACCCGGTGCTGGAGACCCTCTTCCGCAACGCCGTGGCCGCCGGCAAGGAGATCAAGACCAAGGTCCGCCTCACCGGCGTGGCCACCTCCGCCGCCGCCCGGGCCGTGGAGGTGCTGGCCGGCCGGATGGGCTCCCTGGCGGGGAAGCGTGCCCTGGTCATCGGCAACGGGGAGATGGGCCGGCTGTCGGCCAGCCTCCTGCGGGAGGCCGGCTGCGCCGTCACCGTCACTCTGCGGACCTACCGCCACGGGGAGACCGTGGTCCCAGCCGGCTGCGGCGTGGTGCCCTACGACGACCGCTTTTCCGCCATGGAGGGGATGGACATCGTCCTCTCCGCCACCACCAGCCCCCACTATACCGTCACGGCGGAGCAGGTGGGCCGGCTGGGCTGCCGGCCGGCCTATGTGGTGGACCTGGCCATGCCCCGGGACGTGGACGCGGCGGTGGGGGATCTGCCGGAGGTCACCCTCTACAATGTGGACACCCTGGGGGCCGAGCGGCACCAGGGGCAGGTCCCCGCCGAGGCCCTGGACATTCTGGACGACTATATGGGCCGGTTCTATGAGTGGAACAACTACCGGAAATGCCTGCCCGCCATCGAGGACCTGAAGACGGCCATCACCGAGCGGGTCCTCACCTATCCGGAGGTGGAGGAGGACCTGGACCCCGAGGAGCTCATCGAGCTGGCGGTGGGCCGGGCGGTGGACCTCCTCACCGGCGGGCTCAAGGAGCACATCAGCCCGGAGGATCTGGAGCGGTGCGTGGGCAAGATCAAGGTCCATACCGCCGTCAAGAGCCGGGAGAGGGAGGGCAGCCATGACCGAAAACGCATCCCGTTTCCCGCTATTTGTTGACCTCACCGGCAGACGCTGCGTCATCGTGGGGGGCGGCGCCATCGCCCGGCGCCGGGCGGAGGTGCTCTCCCGCTTCGGGGCGGCGGTCACCGTCATCGCCCCCACCTGGACCGGAGACGTCCCCGGGGTGGATTGGCAGGCCCGGCTTTACGCCCCCGGCGATCTGAAGGGGGCCTTTCTGGCGGTGGCCGCCACCGATGACCGGTCGGTGAACCGGCAGGTGGGGGAGGAGGCCCGGACCCTGGGCATCCCCGTCACCGTGGCCGACTGCCGGGAGGAGTGTACCTTCTTTTTTCCCGCCGTCTGTGAGGGCGGCGGCGTGACCGCGGGGCTCATCTCCCGGCACGGCACCGACCACCACCGGGCGGCCAGAGCCGCCAGGGCGGTGCGTCAGGCATTGGAGGGATTGGATTGAAGAAGCTGAGAGCGGGGAGCCGGGAGAGCCGGCTGGCCGTCATCCAGACCGAGCTGGTCATGGAGGCCATCCGGACACAGGACCCCGACTGTGAAATAGAGCTGGTCACCATGAAGACCACCGGAGACAAGATCCTGGACCGTACCCTGGACAAGGTGGGGGGCAAGGGGCTTTTCGTGAAGGAGTTGGACGCCGCCCTGCTGGACGGGCGGGTGGACTTCACCGTACACAGCTGCAAAGACCTGCCCATGGATTTGGATCCCCGTCTCCCCCTGGCGGGCTTCTCCCGCCGGGCCGACCCCCGGGACGTGTTGGTGCTGCCCGAGGGAGTCACCGAGCTGGACCCTAAAAAGCCCATCGGCTGCGCCAGTGCCCGCCGGGCCCTTCAGCTCAAGAAGCTCTTCCCGGGGCAGCCCATCGCCCCCGTCCGGGGCAACGTGATCACCCGGCTTGCCAAGCTGGACAGCGGACAGTACGCCGCCCTGGTCCTGGCCGCCGCCGGGCTCAAGCGGCTGGACCTGGAGGGGCGGATCACCCGCTACTTCTCCACCGATGAGATGATCCCCGCCGCCGGCCAGGGCATTCTGGCCGTCCAGGTGCGCTCGGGGGAGGACACTGACTACCTCTCCGCCTTCCTGGACCGGGACGGCGCCGACTGCGCCACGGCGGAGCGGGCCTTTGTCCGGCGGCTGGACGGCGGCTGCTCCTCCCCGGTGGCGGCCTTCGCCACGGTGGAGGGGGACACCCTCACCCTCCGGGGCATGGATATTACATCGGCGGGAGAGCCCATTTTCGACACCATCACCGGTCCGCGGAGCCAGGGAGAGACCCTGGGCATCGCGCTGGCCGACCGGATCAGGGAGGGAACGGCATGTACGGCAAGGTGACACTGGTGGGGGCGGGTCCCGGAGACCCGGGCCTCCTCACCGTCAAGGGCCGGGAGGCCCTGCTGGCGGCCCAGGTGGTGGTCTATGACCGCCTGGTGAGCCCCGCCATCCTGGCGCTCATGCCGGAGGAGGCGGAGCAGATCAACGTGGGCAAGGAGGCCAGCCGCCACCCCGTCCCCCAGGATCAGATCAACCGCATCTTGCTGGAAAAGGCCCTGGAGGGCAAGAACGTGGTGCGGCTCAAGGGGGGCGACCCCTTCCTCTTCGGACGGGGGGGCGAGGAGCTGGAGCTCCTGCGGGAGCACGGCGTCCCCTTTGAGGAGGTGCCCGGCATCACCTCGGCCATCGCCGTGCCCGCCTACGGCGGCATCCCGGTGACCCATCGGGATTTCACCTCCTCCCTCCACATCGTCACCGGCCACGCCCGGGCGGGCAAGGCCCTGGACATCGACTTCGAGGCCCTGGTGCGGACGAAGGGGACCCTGGTCTTTCTCATGGGGGTGAGCAGCCTCCCAGACATCTGCGACGGGCTCTTGAAGGCGGGTATGGACCCGGACACCCCCGCCGCCATCGTGGAGCGGGGCACCACCCCCGCCCAGCGGCGGCTGGACGCCACCGTGGCCACCCTGGCCCAAACGGCGGCAGAGGGGAAGGTGGAGAGCCCGGCCATCAGCATCGTGGGCCAGGTCTGCTCTCTGGCCAGGGACTTTGACTGGTTCGACGCCCTGCCCTTGAAGGGAAAGCGCGTCGTGGTCACCCGGCCCAAGGAGCGGGTGGGCACCCTGGCCAATCGCCTCCGCAAGCTGGGGGCCGACGTCTTTGAGTACCCCTGCATCCGGACGGAGCCCATCACCCCCTGTCCCGCCATGGAGCGGGCGGTGGAGCATCTGGCGGACTACGAGTGGCTGGCCTTCACCAGCCCGGCTGGGGTGGAGGCCTTCTGGGCCATGGCCGAGGCAAAGGGCTGGGACGCCCGGGTGCTGGCCGGGGTCAGGCTGGCCGCCATCGGTACCGGCACCGACAAGGCCCTCCGGGGCCATGGACTCCGGGCTGACTACATCCCCGAGGTTTACGACGCCGCCCACCTGGGGGCGGGCCTGGCCGCCCTGGCCAAGGGAAAGGTGCTCCTTCTCCGGGCGGAGTGGGGCTCTCCCGCCTTGACGGAGGCCCTGGATGGGAGTAACATTCCCTATGACGACATCCCCTGCTACACCACCTCCTATGAGAGCGAGCACGCCGCCGCCCTCCGGGATCTGGTGGCGGCGGGTCAGGTGGATCTGGTCACCTTCACCAGCGCCTCTACGGTGAAGGGCTTCGTGTCCTCGGTGGGGGAGCTGGACTTCTCCGGCCTCACCGGGGCGTGCATCGGGGCGCAGACCGCCGCCGAGGCGGCCAGGCACGGCATCCCCACCATCGTGGCGGAGCGGGCCACCATGGACGCTCTGGTCAATATCATCATCAAAGAAGGTCAGACAAATGGAACTCATTAACCGGCCCCGCAGACTGCGGCAGAACGACTCCATCCGGCGGCTGTGCCGGGAGACCCG
>CALWYC010000065.1 GCA_944385655.1 uncultured Intestinimonas sp.
GGCTTCTCGGTCTCACCGTCGGGCTTCTCGGTCTCGCCGTCGGGCTTCTCGGTCTCGCCGTCGGGCTTCTCGGTCTCGCCGTCGGCGTCCTCAGCCTCATCGGCAGGGTCCAGGACCTCCTTGCCATTGGAATCGATGTTCACGCTCACGATCTGCTGGTCCTGCTCGCCGCCGCCCAGCTCATCGGCCAGGGCCGCGGTGGGCAGCATGCCCAGCACCATGACCATGGCGACGAACAGCGCAAGACCTCTTCTCTTCATTTTCGCCAACATGTTCTTTTCCTCCTCTTTTCAGATCGGATGACCATGCGGCGGCCGGACTGGCATGGCGGCGGATGCCGCGGTAGCCTCCTGAGCTTTGCGTCCCGGCCTTTCGACCGGTTTGCCCTTGTCAACTGGCGCCTGCCCGAAAAAGAGCAGGCCCCCGGCAAAGTACCCTTCGCCGGTTATGGTGTATTATACTCCCCGTCGGTTACATCTCGGTTACATATTACAAATTTATAAAAATTTTTTCTTCCGATCTCCGTTATTTTGTGTTACTACTATTTTTTGTCAGCTCCCTCCGTCGTCATTCTCTGTCAGGTGATATCACTTTCCATCCCTTCCGGGACATAGGACCGGCGCGCTCCAGCACCGCCGTCTTCTCCGGGACCGGGACCGACAGGGTCACCGCCACCGGCAGGGCCCCGTCCGCCCCCCGCTCCCCCACCGTCACCTCCTCCACCAGGGCGAAGAGAAGGGCCGGGTCCTCCTCCGGGGCGGAGAGCACCTGGTCCAGGGCGGCCTCCAGCGCCCGCCGGAGGGGGACGGGGTCCGGCGGCTCCGCCGCCCGCCTCTGTGCCAGCGCCCGCCGCCGCGCCCGGAGCCGGTCCAGCAGCCCCCGGAAGCGCCCCTCCTCCAGCTCCCCCAGCAGGCGGCTCTCCCACAGCTCCCCCTCCAGCCGGTCCAGCCGGGCCGCCTCCAGGGCCGGGGCGGCAGCCTCCTCCCCCGGCATGGCCCGGCGGAGGAGGTCCTCCACCAGGGCCGCCCGGTCCTCCGGGGACAGGGTCAGGGCGGGCCGAACGGCCCGGGACAGCAGGTCCAGAAGGACGGGATAGTGGACGGCATGGCTGCCGCAGACGGCGGGACCGCCCCGCTTGTACCCGGGACACACCAGCACCGCCGGGGAGTCCCTCCGCCGGGTGCCCGCCGACACCATGGCCCCGCCGCAGGCGCCGCACTTCACCAGCCCAGCCAGCCGGTTCCGGAACCGTCCCGCCCCGGACCGGCTCCCCCGCCGCCGGGCCGCCAGAAGGAAGGTCTCCCCGTCCACCAGGGCCGGGTGGGTGCCTTCCACCACCGCCCACCCCTCCCGGGGGACGGCCTCCCGGACCTTGGCCTTGAAGGAGGGCTTGCGGGTGCGGCCCTGGGCGGTACAGCCCAGGTAGGTGGGGTTCCGCAGCAGCTTGGAGACGGTGGAGGCCGTCCAGACCGGACCGTCCGGGCCCGGCCGCCGCCCGGCCCGGTGGAGGGCGGGACAGGCCGTCCCCCGGCCGTTGAGCCGCCGGGCGATCTCCCCCGGCCCCGTCCCCGCCGCCGCCCAGGCGAAGATCTCCCCCACCACCGCCGCCGCCGGCGGATCGGGCAGGAGCCTGTTCCTGTCCGCCGGGTCCTTCCGGTAGCCGTAGGGCGCCAGGCTCCCCACATACCGCCCCTGGGCCCGCCGGACCGCCAGGGCGGAGCGGATCTTCTTGCTGGCGTCCCGGGCGTACATCTCGTTCACCACGTTTTGGAAGGGCGCCAGACCGCTGTCCGGCCCCTCCGTGTCGAAGCCGTCGTTGACGGCGATATAGCGCACGTGCCGGGATGGGAAATACACCTCCGCCAGCTCCCCGGTGCGGATGTAGTCCCGGCCCAGCCGGCTCAGGTCCTTGGTGAGGACCAGGTCCACACGCCCCGCCTCCACGTCGGCCAGGAGCCGCTCCAGCCCCGGCCGGCGGAAGCTGGTGCCGGAAAAGCCGTCGTCCACGTACTCCCCCGCCACCGTCCAGCCGCGGTCGGCGGCGTAGGAGCGCAGCAGCGCCCGCTGGCCGCCGATGCTGACGCTCTCCCCCGCCCCCGCGTCGTCCCGGGACAGCCGCAGGTAGAGGGCCGCCCGCAGACTCACCGCTCCGCCCGGTACCGCCGCCATACCGCCTCCGCCAGGACCTGCTCCAGCCGCTTCCGCCCGGTCCCCCGGACGGTGAGCCAGTAGCGCTCCGCATTCCGCTTTCCCATCGCGCTCACCTCCTCCAAGACTCTATGCCGCACTATGCCGCCGATTGACTTTTTCCTCCAAAGGATAGTATAATGAAAGAGACCATAACATGGAGGGACGTGGCGCACTTGGCCGAACACAACGACAAGATCCGCATCGTACAGGAGACAGTGGCTGGCAAGGAGATCACCTTTGCACATGTCATCGGCGGTCCCGCCCCCATCATCTACCAGAAGCTGGGCCTCAACCCCGCCATCGACTACGGCGCCGCCGCCATCGGCATCATGAATCTCACCCCGCCGGAGTCCGCCGTCATCGCCGCCGACATCGCCGTCAAGAGCGGCGACGTCTACCTGGGCTTTGCCGACCGCTTCACCGGCACCGTCATCATCACCGGCGAGCTGGCCGACGTCACCACCGCCCTCACCGAGATCGTGGACTACTTCCGGGACACCCTGGGCTACGTGGTCTGCAAGATCACCAAGCGCTGAGGGGCCGCCATGGGACAGCGAATGACAACGGAGGAGTTCCTGGAAAAGGTCTTCTCCCGCAGCTATGAGGAGCTTCAGGGCCGGGACCTGCGGCTGGTGCGGGTGAAGGTGGTGGGCCGGGAGGTCTCCCTGGCCCAGCTCATCGGCGTGTCCGACCGGCGGATCTACGAGAACCTGGGCCTCCACATCGGCACCCACCTGGGGGAGGACCACACCGGCGAGTCCATCGGGCTCCTCCACATCACCCCCTGGGAGGCCACCGTGGCCGCCGCCGACATCGCCATGAAGAGCGCCCACGTGGAGCTGGGCTTCCTGGACCGGTTCAGCGGTGCGGTCATCCTGCTGGGCGACCGGGAGGAGGTCAAGACCGCCCTGGAGGGGGTGCTCACCTTCTTCCGGGAGGAGCTGCGCTTCCCCGTATGTGCGCTCACGGAGCGATAAGGAGGCTGCCGCCGTGAAAAAGCTGTTCCTCATGGGCCGGAGCGAGGCGGGCAAGACCTCCCTCACCCAGATCCTCCACGGGGAGGAGCTCCGCTATTACAAGACCCAGTACACCAACACCGACGCCGACGTCATCGATACCCCCGGCGAGTACTCCGAGACCAAGCGGTGCGGCCTGGGCCTGGCCTGCTTCTCCTTCGAGGCCGACGTGCTGGCCCTCCTCATCGCCGCCGACGAGCCCTTCAGCGTCTTTGAGGCCAACTGCCAGTGCTTCACCAACCGCCCCCTCATCGGCATCATCACCAAGATCGACTCCCCCTTCGCCAATGTGCCCATGGTGCGCAGCTGGATGATCAACTCCGGCTGCGAGCGCATCTTTGAGGTGAGCAGCTTTACCCGGGAGGGCATCCAGGACCTCATCGACTATCTGAAGGACGACCCGGTGAAGCTGACCCTGGAGGAGGCCAAGGACCGCCAGCGCCAGGGCATCCCCGAGTGGCGGGACCCCGACGAGTGGCGGCGGGAGATGGCCGCCCTCCCCCGCCGGGCTTGACAGGCTTCGGTCAATTTTGATACAATAGACGAGATCTGAGTGGCCAGAAGGCCGCTCGCGGACCCTGAAGGGTCTCTTTGTCGTGCAGCCCCCACGTTTTTCCTGTCTATATCGCTACCAGCGCGGCGAGAACGCCGCGCCGCGGCCAGAAGGCACGCCAGCTTTGGCGTGCCCTTTTTT
This sequence comes from uncultured Intestinimonas sp., assembly GCA_944385655.1. Taxonomy (GTDB): domain Bacteria; phylum Bacillota; class Clostridia; order Oscillospirales; family Oscillospiraceae; genus Intestinimonas. Next base: position 3,901 of record CALWYC010000065.1, read on the forward strand.
GTCTCTGAGCGCCATTTTTTAGGAGGATGACCATGACCTTAGCCGACTACTTCCACGCCCACCCCAGGGCCGCCCTGGCCTTCTCCGGCGGGGTGGACTCCGCCTACCTGCTGTGGGCGGGCAAACACTACGGCTGCGACCTCACCGCCTACTATGTCCGCACCGCCTTCCAGCCGGAGTTCGAGTTCCGGGACGCCCAGCGGCTCGCCGAAGCGGTGGGCGTGCCCATGGTGGTGGTGGAAGCCGATATCCTGTCGGTGCCCCTGGCCGCCGCCAACGGTCCCGACCGCTGCTACCACTGCAAGAAGGCCCTCTTCACAAAGCTCTGGGAGCAGGCCCGCCGGGACGGCCACACCCTCCTGCTGGACGGCACCAACGCATCCGACGACGCCGGGGACCGCCCCGGCATGAAGGCGCTCCGGGAGCTGGCGGTGGAGTCCCCCCTGCGGCTGTGCGGGCTCACCAAGGCTGACGTCCGGGCGGCCTCAAAGGAGGCAGAGCTCTTTACCTGGGACAAGCCGGCCTATGCCTGCCTGGCCACCCGCATCCCCACCGGCCGGACCATCACCGGGGAGGACCTGGAGCGGGTGGAACAGGCGGAGGACGCCCTCTTCGCCCTGGGGTTCACCGACTTCCGGGTGCGGCTCCTGGCCGGCGCCGCCCGCATCCAGCTGCCGGAGGACCAGTGGGACAAGGCCGCCGGACAAAGGAAGGAAATCCTGGCCGCCCTGAAGCCCTGGTTTTCCGCGGTCACTCTGGACCTGGAGACACGCTGAGAAGGAGGAGCTAAGATGGACAGCAAGCATGAGATCCTGGAGCTCTTACGGGCCGTAGCGGCTGGAAAGACCGCCCCGGAGGACGCCCTGCTGGAGCTGAAGACGGAGCCCTTCGCCGACCTGGGCTACGCCAAGGTGGATTTCCACCGGGGCGTCCGCCAGGGCGCCGCCGAGGTCATCTACGGGGCCTCCAAGACGGCGGAGCAGATCCTGGGCATCGTGCAGGCCATGGGGGCGCGGAACTGCCGCAACATCCTCATCACCCGCATGGACCAGGAGAAGGCCGACGTCCTCACCCAGGCCGGTGTGGACCTGGAATACCACGCCGACGCCCGGCTGGGCATTGCCCTGCCCGGTCCCCGGCCCGCCCTGGGCTCCATCGTGGTGTGCACCGGCGGCACCAGCGACCAGCCGGTGGCCGAGGAGGCCGCCCTCACCGCCGAGGCCATGGGCAACAAGGTCACCCGGCTCTACGACGTGGGCGTGGCCGGCCTCCACCGGCTCCTCTCCAACCTGGAGCCCCTCATGTCTGCCCGGTGCGTCATCGCCGTGGCCGGTATGGAGGGGGCGCTGGCCTCGGTGGTGGGCGGACTGGTGGACTGTCCCGTGGTGGCCGTCCCCACCAGCGTGGGCTACGGCGCCAGCTTCGGCGGCCTCTCCGCCCTGCTGGCCATGCTCAACTCCTGCGCCTCTGGGTGCAGCGTGGTCAACATCGACAACGGCTTCGGCGCCGGCTATCTGGCCAGCATGATCAATCAAATGGAAGGACTGGAGGAACAGTAACGTGAAAATCCTTTACATTGAATGCGCTATGGGGTGCGCCGGGGACATGCTCACCGCCGCCCTCTTCGAGCTCCTGAGTGAGGAGCAGAAGGCCGCCTTCCTAGAGAAAATGAACGGTCTGGGGCTCCCCGGCGTCCGCGTGGCGGCGGAGCCGGCGGTGACCTGCGGCATCGCGGGCACCCACATGGCGGTGACCGTCCACGGCCAGGAGGAGGGGGACCACGACGACCACCACCATGACCACGATCATCACCATAATCACCATGAACACGATCATGGGCATGAGCACACCGTCCCCCATCTCCACGTACATGACCACATCCATGACCATGATCATGAGCATGACCACGTGCACGATCACGACCATCACGACCACGATCATCCCCACGAGCACGGGCATGAACACCACCATCACCACGCCTCCCCCGACCACATCCGGGGCCTCATCGACGGCATGGATCTGCCGGAGGAGGTCAAGACGACGGCCCGGGGCGTCTACGACGCCATCGCCCGGGCCGAGGCCAAGGCCCACGGCTGTCCCGTAGGGGAAGTCCACTACCACGAGGTGGGCGCCCTGGACGCCGTGGCCGACGTGGTGGGGGCCTGCTACGCCCTGTGGCTCCTCTCCCCCGACCGGATCGTCGCCTCCCCCGTCCATGTGGGCAGCGGCACCGTCCGCTGCGCCCACGGCGTGATGCCGGTGCCCGCCCCCGCCACCGCCAACCTGCTCACCGGGGTGCCCGCCTATGGCGGCGAGGTCCAGGGTGAGCTGTGCACCCCCACCGGCGCCGCTTTGCTGGTCACCTTTGCCCAGTCCTTCGGCCCCATGCCCGCCCTGGCGGCGGACCGGGTGGGCTGCGGCGTGGGCCGGAAGGTCTTTGACCGGCCCAACTGCGTCCGGGCCTTCCTGGGCGAGAGCGGCGGCGGCGCCAACGGCGCCATCAGCGAGCTGGTGTGCAACATCGACGACATGACTCCCGAGGCCCTGGCCTACGCCTGTGAGCAGCTGCTCTCCGAGGGCGCTCTGGATGTCTACACTCTGCCAGGCACCATGAAGAAGGGCCGCTCCGGCCACCTGCTGACGGTGCTGTGCGACCCCGACCGGGAGGAGGCCCTGGCCCGGGCCGTCCTCACCCACACCACCACCATCGGCCTGCGGGTCCGCCGGTGCGAGAAGTATTTCCTCACCCCCGGCGCCGCAACCGTCTCCACCCCCTACGGGGAGATCACCGTCAAGACGGCGGAGGGCTTCGGCCTTACCAAGGTCAAACCGGAGCACGACTCGGTGGCCGCCGCCGCCCGGGCCCACAGTGTGCCCTATCAGACCGTCTATCTGACCGCATGGAACAAGTGAATACATAGGAGGACTTTATGAAGCGACTTCTCCCCTGCCTGCTCTCCCTGACCCTCATCGCCGGCTGCGCCTCCGGCGGTACGGCCTCCACCACGCCCGCAGCGGAGCATCCCGCCGACGAGGTGGTGGTGGTCATGGGCCCCACCTCGGAGCCCGAGGCCGGCTTCGATCCCGCCTTCGGCTGGGGCGCCGGCGAGCACGTCCACGAGCCCCTCATCCAGTCCACCCTCACCGTCACCAACGCCGACCTCACCATCGGCTACGACCTGGCCACCGGCATGTCCGTCAGCGACGACGGCCTCACCTGGACCGTCACCATCCGGGACGACGTCTCCTTCACCGACGGCGAGCCCCTGACGGCGGCCGACGTGGCCTTCACCTACAACACCGTCAAGGCCACCTCCTCGGTGAATGACTTCACCATGCTCTCCTCCGCCGAGGCGGTGGATGACACCACCGTGGTTTTTCACATGACCACCCCCTACTCTATCTGGCCCTACACCATGGCCATCGTGGGCATCGTCCCTGAACACGCCTACGACAGCGCCACCTACGGCTCCAACCCCATCGGCTCGGGGCGGTACACCCTGGTCCAGTGGGACCGTGGGGAGCAGATCATTCTGGAGGCCAATCCGGACTACTACGGCGAGGCGCCCAAGATGAAGAAGGTCACCATTCTCTTCATGGAGGAGGACGCCGCCTTCCTGGCGGTCCAGGCGGGCCAGGCCGACCTGGCCTACACCTCTGCCGTCTACGCCGACCAGAGTCCCACCGGGTACTCCCTTCTCTCCTGCGAGAGCGTGGACAACCGGGGCATCAACCTGCCCACTGAGGGCAACCCCGTCACCGCCGACCTGGCCGTCCGCCGGGCCATCAACATCGGCGTGGACCGGGAGGAGATGATCCGGAACGTCCTGGGCGGCTACGGCACCCCGGCCTACAGCGTCTGCGACAAGCTGCCCTGGTACAATCCCGCATCCGAGGTGGCCTATGACCCTGAGGAGGCCGTGCGTCTGCTGGAGGAGGCGGGCTGGGTCCTGGGGGACGACGGCGTCCGGGTGAAGGACGGCGTCCGGGCCGAGCTCAACATCCTCTACTCCACCGGCGACTCGGTGCGTCAGGCCCTGGCCGCCGACCTCTCCAACCAGCTCGCCGAGCTGGGCATCGCCTGCACCACCGAGGGCGTGGGCTGGGACACCGCCTACGATCGGGCCCTCACCACCCCCCTGGTGTGGGGCTGGGGCGCCCATACCCCCATGGAGCTCTACAACATCTACCACACCATGCCCGACACCGGCACTGCCCTCTACTCCCCCTACGCCAACCCCACTGTGGACAGCTATATGGACCAGGCCCTCCGGTGCGCCGGCCTGGAGGACTCCTACGAGCTGTGGCAGAAGGCCCAGTGGGACGGCACCACCGGCGTCACCCAGGACGGCGACATCCCCTGGGTATGGCTGGTGAACGTCAACCATCTCTACTGGGTCCGGGACGGGCTCCAGGTGGCCGAGCAGAAGATCCACCCCCACGGCCACGGCTGGTCCATCGTCAACAACGTGGACCAGTGGTCCTTCGCCTCCTGACCTACTTTTCTTGACCTACTTTTCTTGAAAGAAAAGTAGGCAAAAGAACTTTATTCTTTTTTCTTGTTTACAGTCAGCAGACAACCTTTGCCCTCCCCTCTTCAGGGGAGGGCGATTCATCCATTTTAATCGAAAGGAGGTCCCCGCCCATGGCCCACCGTCTGGGTTTCGCCGGCAAAAAGCTCCTGCGCATGGTACTGCTCCTGCTGGGGGTGAGCCTGGCGGCCTTTCTCCTCATGTCGGCCTCCCCCCTGGACCCTCTCCAGACCAATGTGGGGCAGGCCGCCCTGGGCACCATGAGCCAGGAGCAGATCGCCCAGCTGGAGGACTACTGGGGGGTCAACGACCCGCCACTGGAACGATACCTGGGCTGGCTCACCGACGTCCTCCACGGGGATCTGGGGACCTCCCTCCTCTACCGGGTCCCTGTCACCCAGGTCCTGGCGGAGCGGCTCAAAAATTCCCTGTGGCTCATGGCCGCCGCCTGGGTCCTCTCCGGGGCGCTGGGGCTGCTGCTGGGCACCGTGGCCGCCGCCTGCCGGGGCCGCTGGCCCGACAGGCTCATCCGGGGCTGGTGCCTCCTCATCTCCAGCACCCCCGCCTTCTGGCTGGCCATTCTCCTTCTCATGGTCTTTTCCGTGTGGCTGGGCTGGCTGCCCATCGGCCTCTCCGCCCCCATCGGCGCCCAGGCCAGTGCCGTCACCCTGGCCGACCGGCTCCGCCACGCCATCCTCCCCGCCCTCACCCTCAGCGTCACCGGCCTTGCCAACATGACCCTCCACACCCGGGAAAAGCTCTGTGACGTGCTGGAGTCGGACTACGTCCTCTTCGCCCGGGCCCGGGGGGAGTCCACCCGCTCCATCCTCTGGCACCACGGCCTTCGGAACATGGCCCTCCCCGCCATCACCCTCCAGTTCGGGTCCATCAGCGAGATCTTCGGCGGCTCGGTGCTGGTGGAACAGGTCTTCTCCTACCAGGGGCTGGGGCAGTGCGCCGTGACGGCGGGACTGGGCAGCGACCTCCCCCTGCTGCTGGGGGTTACCGTGGTGAGCGCCGCCCTGGTCTTCGGCGGCAACCTCATCGCCGACCTGCTCTACGGCGTGGTGGACCCCAAGATCCGGGCCAGGGTCCGGGCCTACGGCCGGAAAGGGGGCGCGTAGCATGGACCGTCTCCTCAACCAGCGGCAGCGGGCCCTGCTGCTCTCCGCCTTCGCCGCCCTGGCCCTGCTGGCCGTGACCGTGGCCGGGTTCCTCCTCTCTGACGCCGCCATGGTCACCGACTTCTCCCGCAAGAACCTGGCCCCCTGCCTCGCCTACCCCTTCGGCACCGACTGGATGGGCCGGGACATGCTCGCCCGCACCCTCACCGGCCTCTCCCTGAGCATCCGCATCGGGGTGCTGACGGCGGCGGTGAGCGCCGTGGTGGCCCTGGCGGTGGGCACCGCCGCCGCCACCCTGGGCCGCAGGGTGGACGCCGTCCTCTCCTGGTGCATCGACCTGGTCATGGGCATCCCCCACATCCTGCTGGTCATCCTCATCTCCCTGGCCTTCGGCAAGGGCTTTGTGGGCGTGGTGGCCGGGGTGGCCCTGAGCCACTGGACCTCCCTGGCCCGGCTCCTCCGGGGGGAGGTCCTCCAGCTCCGGAGCGCCCCCTATGTTCTGACGGCGGAAAAGCTGGGCCGCACCAGGCTCCAGGTGGCCCGGGATCACCTGCTCCCCCACCTGCTGCCCCAGTTCCTCACCGGCCTCATCCTCCTCTTCCCCCACGCCATCCTCCATGAGGCCAGCGTCACCTTTCTGGGCTTCGGCCTCTCCTCCGAGCAGCCCGCCATCGGTGTCATCCTCTCCGAGAGCATGAGCTACCTCACCACCGGCAAGTGGTGGCTGGCCTTCTTCCCCGGCCTCATGCTGGTGGCCACGGTGGCCCTCTTCGCCCTGCTGGGGGACCGGCTCCGCCGCATCCTGGACCCGGCCACCATCCATCAATGAACAAGGAGGCTCGCCCATGACCCCCCTCTTATCCGTGGAGCACCTCTCCATCTCCTTCACCCAATACGACCGGGGCACCCGCCGCCGCATCCTCCCCGCCATCCGGGACCTGGACCTCACCATTGACCGTGGACAGGTGGCGGCGGTGGTGGGCTCCAGCGGCTCGGGCAAGAGCCTGCTGGCACACGGCATTCTGGGCATCCTCCCCTACAACGCCCACATGGAGGGGACCATCACCTATGATGGCGCCCCCCTCACCCCGAAACGGGCCGCCGCCCTCCGGGGACGGGAGATCGTGCTGGTGCCCCAGTCGGTGGGCTATCTGGACCCCCTCATGAAGGTGGGGCCCCAGGTGGGCCGGGACAAAACAGCCGTGCGGGCCGTCCTGGACCGGTACGGCCTGGGGCCGGAGACCGAGGGGCTCTACCCCTTCCAGCTCTCCGGCGGCATGGCCCGGCGGGTCCTCATCTCCACCGCCGTAGCCGCCTCCCCCGCCCTGGTCATCGCCGACGAGCCCACCCCCGGCCTGGACGCCCGGGCGGCGGGCCGCATTTTAGGCCACTTCCGGGAGCTGGCCGACGCCGGGACGGGCGTGCTCCTCATCACCCACGACCTGGAGCTGGCCCTCACCATTGCCGACAAGGTGGCCGTGTTCTACGCCGGGGAGACGGTGGAGGAGGCTCCCGCCGGGGACTTCGACCGGCTGGAGGACCTGCGCCACCCCTACACCCGGGCCCTGTGGCAGGCCCTTCCCCAGCACGGCTTCCGCCCCATCCCCGGCACCCAGCCCTACCCCGGCGCCCTGCCGGAGGGCTGTCCCTTTGCCCCACGGTGTCCCAAGTGTACGTCAGAGTGCGGCGGTGATGTGCCTTACCGTCCCCTGGACGGCGGCTTTGTCCGCTGCCTCCACCCGGAGAGGGGGAACGCCTCATGATCCTGGAAGCCAGAGATCTCACCTTCCGTTACCACCCCAAGGGTCCCGCTGTCATCGGCAGAGTAGACCTTACGCTCAAAAGCGGGGAGCGGCTGGGCCTCACCGGCCCCTCCGGCCGGGGCAAGACCACCCTGTGCCGGCTGCTGGCGGGCTATGACCGGCCCGACGCCGGTGAAGTGCTTCTGGACGGCAGGCCCCTCTCCACTTACCGGGGTTACTGCCCGGTGCAGATGGTGTGGCAGCACCCGGAGCTGGTGGTGGACCCCCTGCGCACCCTGGGCGCCACCCTGGCCGAGGGCTGGGCGGTGGAGGAGCGGGTCCTGGCCGGGCTCCACATCGAGCCGGGCTGGCTCACCCGCTACCCCTCCGAGCTCTCCGGCGGCGAGCTCCAGCGGTTCTGCGTGGCCCGGGCCCTGGGACCCGCCACCCGGTTCCTCCTGTGCGACGAGCTCTCCGCCATGCTGGACCTCATCACCCAGGCCCAGATCTGGTCCTTCCTGCTGGAGGAGGCGGAGCGCCGGGACCTGGGGCTCCTCATCGTCAGCCACAGTTCTCCTCTGTTGGAGCGGCTGTGCACCCGCACCCAGGCCCTTTGAGGCTGTCGACAAAGTCGACAGCCTCTCTCAAAAATGCAAGCATTTTTTCGATAGGATGCAGCCCGCTGCGTCGCACGCGCAAAGCGCGCACGCTTGCGGGCTGAGAAGAGTTTTTTCCGACGCACATGTCGCCGGAAAAAACAGATTTTATTTCCTTCCGTCGTCTGCGGACAACGGAACTCTGCGAGGCTCTTGCACAAAATTGGACGTATTTATACTTTTGAGATAAGCCAAGCGCCCCGGACCACAATGGTCCGGGGCGCTCCGTTTCGCATCCCACCGGGGCGGCTTCACATGGTGAGGGCCTGTTTGCCGCAGGAGCCCGCCTTCTGGAAGGCGTGGTCCAGGACGAAGGCCACCCTTGGCAGATAGCCCAGATCCTCCAGCAAAGTGAAGAGGGGGAAGAAGATGGCCATGGGGGGCAGCATCACCGCCGTCACCCAGGCCAGGGTGCGATAGGC
>CALWYC010000066.1 GCA_944385655.1 uncultured Intestinimonas sp.
AACCAAATCGAAGCCCAGCGGAGCGGGTTCGATTTGGAAAGGACGAGCAGCGGAGTGAGCGAGCTTTTCCCTTCAGGGGAAAGCGAGGGGTACGGAGCTTGTGAGGACGCGATCTGTCATAAATTAAAACCTCCAATAGGGGGATAAACCAAATCGAAGCCCGAGCGGGTTTGATTTGGAGGGGACGGGGGACGGCGCCGGCTCACTTGTTGCCCGCCTCGTAGGCGGCCACCCGGCGGCCGATGCGCTCGCCGGTGTTGTGGATGATCTGCAGGAGGGACTGGTAGGCGCCAGGGTAGGTCTGGGTGAGCATGTCGTGGTTGATGGGGGGCAGGCTGCCCGCCTCCTTGGCCTGGGTGGCCAGGGCGTCCACGTACTCCACCTCGGCGCAGGTCATGTCGGCGTTGGCCAGGCCCGTGACGAACCGCTGGGCCGGGATGGTGAAGAAGTCCTCGTTGTTGTTGCAGTCGGCCCGGTAGAGGTGGCGGAACATCTTGTAGACGGCGGTGCTCAGGTAGTCGGAGCAGGCCTTGATGGCCTGCTTGCTGCCCGACTTGCCCAGAAGGTCGAAGAGGACGCCGATGGAGTTGACCAGCAGCTTTTTGGACAGGGTGGCCATGATGCTGCCCCGGAGGACGTTGTCCTTCTCGGTGCTGTAGTCAAAGAGGCTCTCGGCGTCCACGATGGTGGTGCCGTCCCGGTTGAGGGTCCGCCCCAGGAGGAAGTCGGCGGAGACGCCGTAGTAGTCGCAGGCCTTCACCACAAAGGGAAGGCCGGGCTCCCGGATGCCGTTTTCATAGTGGCTGAGCAGGGCCTGGGAGATCCCCAGATCCTTGGCCACCGAGCGCTGGGAAATGCCCTTTTCCTTCCGCAGCAGGGTCAGGGAACGGGAAAAATCCGAACTCATATTCGTTACACCTCGCAAAAAACAGTATGTATAGTATAGTGTGCAGAATACAAAAAGTAAAGCATAAAGTTTCAGATTCTGGACAATTTGGGCATTGTGATGGGGAAGGGCTTGATGTATAATGTATCTTACCGGAAAAACTGCGAATACACCATTTTGGAGGCGTGTCAACATGTTTGAGAATCTCATCGAAAAGCTCAAAAAGAACCCCACCACTCTGGTCTTCACCGAGGGTCCCGATCCCCGTATCCTGGAGGCCGCTTCCCGGCTGAAGAAGGAGGGCATCCTGGAGCCCCTGCTGGTGGGCAACCCCGAGGAGGTCCAGTCCGCCGCCGCCAAGGGTGGTTTTGACATCACTGACATCCGCATTGTGGACCCCGCCAACTACCGCCGGATGGACGAGCTGGTGGAGAAGATGGTGGAGCTGCGCAAGGGCAAGATGAGCCCCGAGGAGTGCAAGGCCGCCCTGCAGAAGGGCAACTACTTCGGCACCATGCTGGTGAAGCTGGGCGTGGCCGACTGCCTGCTGGGCGGCGCCACCTACTCCACCGCCGACACCGTCCGCCCCGCCCTGCAGCTGGTCAAGACCAAGCCCGGCAACAAGAGCGTGTCCTCCTGCTTCATCCTGGTCCGCGAGAAGGCCGACGGCACCGAGGAGAAGTACGTCATGGGCGACTGCGCCATCAACATCGAGCCCTCCGCCGAGGAGATGGCCGAGTGCGCCATCGAGTGCGCCCACACCGCTCAGATCTTCGGCATCGACCCCAAGGTGGCCATGCTGAGCTACTCCACCAAGGGCTCCGGCAAGGGCGAGAAGGTGGACAAGGTGGTGGAGGCCCTGAAGCTGGCCCAGGCCGCCGCCCCCGAGCTGGCCATCGACGGCGAGCTGCAGTTTGACGCCGCCTTCTCCCCCGTGGTGGCCCAGACCAAGTGCAAGGGTTCTCCCGTGGCCGGCCAGGCCAACGTCTTCATCTTCCCCGAGATCCAGGCCGGCAACATCGGCTACAAGATCGCCCAGCGTCTGGGCGGTTTCGCCGCCTACGGCCCCATCCTCCAGGGCCTGAACGCCCCCATCAACGACCTCTCCCGGGGCTGCGACGCCGAGGAGGTCTACAACATGGCCATCATCACCGCCGGCCTGAAGTAAACTTTTGAGCCTGTCGACTTTGTCGACAGGCTCTCTCAAAAATGCAAGCATTTTTTCGAAGGGACCCAGGCCGCTGCATCGCACTCGCTGTGCTCGCACGTTTGCGGCCTGAGCAGAGTTTTTTCCGACGCACATGTCGCCGGAAAAAACAGACTTCATTTGATTCCGTCGTCTGCGGACGACGGAACTCTGCGAGGCTCCTGTACAAATTCGGTGCATTGACACTTTTGTGACAAGCAAAGCCCGCCCCGGACAAGCAGTCCGGGGCGGGCTTTTTGCGCGCTGGGACAAAAACGCCGGGCTCCCGTCTGCGACGGGAGCCCGGGATCGGTTTTACTGGCGGAGGATGACGGTGGCCCGGAAGATGGTGCCGTTGTAGGAGCCGTTGACCTCGATGACGCTGCCGGTGTCCAGATCCCGGAGGATCAGGGTGCCGCCGGTGGAGGCGTTGAGGATGACGGCTGTGGAGGGGACCTCCACGGTGACCATCTCCTCGCCGCCGGTGTCGGTGGTGGCCCGGAGGTAGATGATGTCCTCGGCGTAGTCCACGTAGAGGATGGTGCCCGAGACCTTGTTGCCGGTGTTGACAGCCTGCTGGATCTCGATGGCCACCACCTGGTCGCCGTTGACGGCCAGGCCCAGCTTGTAGCCGGGCTTCAGGGAGGAGAGAGCCACCTCCTTGTTGTTCTGGGTGACGGAGACGGTGCTGTCCACGGTGTAGGAGACCCGCTCGCCATCGGAGAGGAGCATCTCCAGGGTATAGCCGGTCTTTTCCTGGATGATGCGCTCCACGGTGCCGGTGAGGTTGACGTTCTGGGTGGTGGCCTCGATGCGGGTGACGTCGCCGTAGCGGACGGTGAAGACCACCTCATCGCCTACCCGGAGCTTATCCACAGTGGAGTCCTCGTCGTCCCGCTCCACCACCGGAGGATCGGACAGGTCCACCTTGAAGCTCACCTTGGTGCCATCCTTCTGCGTGAGAACGAAGGTGATGGTGGTGTCGGTGCCGGAGCCGAAGGTCCGCTCACTGATGGTGCCCTCGGTGGTGGTGGAGCTGGGGTAGGCCTGGATCATGGTGGCGTCGTCACTCTCATTGAGGAGGATGGTGACGAAGTCGTTCTTGTCCAGGTCCCGGAGCCGGGTGGTCTTGCCATCGTAGGTGATGACGGCGGAGGAGGTGACATCATAGGTGGCGTTGCGGTCGTTGGACAGGCGGGTGATGGAGATGGTGTCGTCGGAGGAATCCACGGAGCGGATGACGCCCTGGACGTAGTTGGACTTGGTGTCCACCGAGGCGGACTGGACGGAGGCGTCCTCGTCCAGCAGGCGGAGGACCACATAGCTGTTTTTGAGGGTGGTGCTCAGGGAGTCCACCAGGCCGTCCACGGTGATGGTGGCGTCGGAGGGGATGGTGTAGGTCCGGGTGACGCCGTCGAAGCCGATGAGCTGGATGGTGGCGCTGGCGGAGCTGGTGGAGGCCTTGGTGTAGTCGGAGAGGATGCCCTCCACGGTGGAGGTGCCGCCGGTGAACTGGATGGCCACCAGCCGGCCCTGGTCGTCCAGCTTGCACACGGCGGTGGTGTAGTTGGCGCCGGTGTCCACGATGGAGTAGTCGCCAGTGGTCTTGTTGCCGATCTGGACCTGGGTGAAGCGGTCCATGGTGAGGAGCCGGCCGGAGCCGTTCACGGTGACGGCCACGCTCTTGCCGTCGATGCCGTTGACGGTGGCGGTGAAGGTCTCCAGCTCGGCGCTGACCCGGACGGCGAAGGCGGTGCCGGTGCTGTCCAGGCAGACCCGGGCGTGGCGGCCGTTCTTCAGGGCGGAGGAGGTGGTCTCCATGTTGTTCTCGTAGATCTTCACGTTGGCGGGCAGGGTGATGGTGCCGATGGCGGCGCCGGTGAGGTCGCTGTTGAGGGTGAGCTGGATGACGCCGTTGGCCTCAGAGGTCGAGGCGATGACGCCCTGGCGGAAGGCATAGTCGGTGTACTCCGGCAGGTCGGGGGAGGTGCCGTGGGCCTGCATGTAGGCGATGGCCCGGGTGAGCATGGTGGCCATGACGGCCCGGGTGACGTTCAGCTTGGGGCTGAAGTCGTTGAACTCGTCGCCCTCCACGATGCCGTAGACGTGGAGCAGGTACACCGAGGGCTTGGCGTCGGCGGAGATGGAGGAGGCGTCGTCAAAGGTCAGGGGATAGGAGGTGAGCCGGTCGGCCATGGGCCCCAGCTGCATGGCCCGGACCAGGTAGACGGCCAGGTCCTCCTTCTCGATGGGGTCGGTGAGGTCGCCGGACTGGTAGAGGCTCTTCAGGTCGGAGCTGGTCAGGATGCCGGTGGCCAGGCAGACGGAGAACTCCTGGTAGAACCAGGTCTGTTCGTTGTTGAGGAGGGTCTTGACCTCTGTGTAGTAGTCGGTGGCGATGTCCATGGTGGTGCTGGAGTCCAGGCCGATGGCGCGGGCGCACAGGGCCAGGGCCTCGGCGGTGGTGAGCTGGTTCTCCGGCTTGAAGTTGCCGTCTTCATAGCCCTTGAACATCCCGGCGGCCGTCATGGCCTCGATGTAGCTCTTGGCCCAGTGGGTCTGGATATCGGGGAAGGTGGTGGCGGCGGACGCCGGCAGAGCGGTCAGGGAGAACACCATGACCAGCGAGAGCAGGCAGGAGAGCAGTCGTTTCACTTTCATGCGGGACACCTCCATGGCGTGTGGTGGTCGGCCGGAGCGGTCGACATAAGGTCTTTATACCAAGTATACCGTCCGCGCTGGAAAAAAGCAACTGGAAGTGTGTCGCTTCCAGGAAAATCCGCGGCGGCTCAGCCGGCCCCGGTGACGCCGTCGGCGTAGCGCACGTCGCTCATGGCGTCCCTCCCGTAGAAGTCGGCCCCCATCCGCCGGGCGTAATCCTCCGTGAGGACGGCCCCTCCCACCATGATCCTGCACCAGGGGGCCTCCCGGCGGAGGAGGGCGATGGTCTCCTCCATGGCTCCCACGGTGGTGGTCATGAGGGCGGAGAGACCGCAGAAGGCGGCGTGCTCCCGCACCACGGCGTCGGCCACGGCCCGGGGGGAGACGTCCTTCCCCAGGTCCACCACCTGATAGCCGTAGTTCTCCAGCAGCACCTTGACGATGTTCTTGCCGATGTCGTGGACGTCCCCCTTTACGGTGGAGAGGACCACCTTGGCCTTGGCGGCGGGGCGCTCCCCCTCACGGGTCATGGCGCCCCGGAGGAGCTCGAAGACGGCCTTGGCCGCCTCGGCGCTCATGAGGAGTTGGGGAAGGTAGAGCCTGCCCGTCTCGAAGGCGGTCCCCACCCGGTCCAGGGCGGGAATGAGAGCGCCGTCGATGAGCTCCATGGGGGCTTTGCCCCCGTCCAGGGCCGCCCTGGCGGCGGCCGCGGCGCTCTCCTTGAGGCCCCGCTCCACGGCGGCGCCCAGGTCCATGCCGGCGGCGGGAGCGGCGGGGGCGGGGGTGGTCTCACCGGCCATGGCGGCGATGTAGTCCTGGCAGTTGGGGTCCAGCCCCTTCAGGGCACAGTAGGAGCGCAGGGCGTCGGTCATGGGGGCGGAGCCGGGGTTCAGAATGGCGGCGGAGAGGCCCTTCTCCAGGGCCAGCAGGAAGAAGGCGGAATTGACCACCTCCCGCCGGGGCAGGCCGAAGGACACGTTGGACACCCCCAGGCTGGTGCGGCAGCCCAGCTCCCGGGTGATGCGCTCCACCGCCTCCAGGGTGACGGCGGCGGCGCTCTGGTCGGCGCTGATGGTGAGGGCCAGGGGGTCGAAGATGAGGTCCTCCCTGGGGATGCCGTAGCTGGCGGCGGTGTCGATGATCCTCTGGGCGATGGCCAAGCGCTCCCCGGCGGTGGCGGGGATGCCGTTCTCATCCAGAGTGAGGGCGATGGCCACGCCGCCGTATTGCTTCAGGAGAGGGAAGACGGCGGCCATGCTCTCGGCCTTGCCGCTCACCGAGTTTACCAGGGGCCGGCCGTTGTAGCGCCGCATGGCGGCGGCCATGGCGGCGGGATCGCTGGTGTCGATCTGGAGGGGGAGGTCGGTGACGGCCTGGAGGGCCTCCACCGTCCGGGGCAGGAGGGCGGGCTCGTCCACCTCGGGGAGGCCCACGTTCACGTCCAGCACCTGGGCGCCCTTCTCCTGCTGCTCGATGGCCAGCCGGAGGACGTAGTCCATGTCCCCCGACCGGAGGGCCTCCTTGAGCCGGGGCTTGCCGGTGGGGTTGATGCGCTCGCCGATGAGCACGGGCTTCTCCCCAAAGACCACGGTGCGGGCGTAGGAGGACACCCAGGTCCGGTGCTTGGGGGCAACGGGCAGGGCGGGCAGGTCCCGGCAGGCGTCGGCCAGGGCCCGGATGTGCTCGGGGGTGGTGCCGCAGCAGCCCCCCGCCGCCCGGAGACCGGCCTTGACCAGCTCCGCCATGGCGGCGGCGAAGTCCTCGGGCCCCACCCGGAAGTGGGTGCAGCCGTCCACACACTCGGGGAGGCCGGCATTAGGCTGGATGAGCACGGGGAGGGAGGTGAGGCGGAGCAGCTCGGGGAAGAGGGCGGCCATCTGCTCGGGGCCCAGGCCGCAGTTGAGGCCGATGGCGTCCACCCCCAGGCCCTCCAGCAGAGCCACGGCGGAGGCGAGGTCGCCGCCGGTGAGCATCCGCCCGGTCTGGTCCAGCACCACCGAGACGAAGATGGGCAGATCGCAGTGCTCCTTGGCGGCCAGCACGGCGGCCTTGGCCTCGTAGAGGTCGCTCATGGTCTCGATGAGCACCAGGTCGGCCCCGGCGGCGGCGCCCGCCCGGACGGCGGGGGCGTAGGCGGACACCGCCTCCTCAAAGGGCAGGTCCCCCATGGGCCGCAGCAGACGGCCGGTGGGGCCCAGGTCCAATGCCACAAAGCCGCTGCCGTGCTCAGCAGCTGCCCGCCGGGCCAAAGACACGGCGGCGGTGACGATCTCCTCCACCGGACGGCCGGAGAGCTTGACGGCGTTGGCGCCGAAGGTGTTGGTGGTGACGATATCGGCTCCGGCGGCCAGGTACTGGGCGTGGACGGCCTGGACGGCGTCGGGCCGCTCCAGGTTCCACATCTCCGGCTCATAGCCGGCGGGGAGGCCGGCGGCCTGGAGCATGGTGCCCATGCCGCCGTCAAAAATGAGCACCCGGCGGGAGAGTTCTTCTCTGATGTTCATGGGTGGACTCCTTTGTATCAATGTAGGGTACCGGTACGGCTCAGCCCTTCCGGAAGGCGCAGTCGGTCTTGCCGCAGGCGGCGCAGCCGGTAGGGGGGCACCAGGGGGTGGTGGAGAGGCCCACCAGGGCGGTGACCGACTTGGTGGGGGTGAGCATCATGGCCCCGGTGGCGGTGAGGCCGATACGCTTGGGGGCCTCCACGGCCTCCAGCAGGGGGCGCTGGAAGGCGATGGGGAAGTCGCCGTAGCCGGGGCTGAACCGGGGCCGGAGGAAGAGCCCCTCGGGGGCGGCTTCCCGGGCCAGGCCGTCGCAGCACTCATCGCAGTAGGCCTCCAGCAGGGAGGCGGCGCAGGCCTGGAGGATGACGGCCCGGCTCACCCGGGTGACGGCCGAGCGGCGGAGGAGCCGGTCGGTCTCCGCCCCCAGGGTGGCGGCGAAGAGATACGCCTCCCCGCAGCCTTTGAGGTGCCGGGCCAGGTGGGCGCTGGGGATGACCATGCCGGCGCAGGTCACCGCGCCGTTTTCCACCGTCAGGGGAAAACGCCGCCACACCGCCCTGGGGCGGGCGGCGGCCTCCAGCTCCGCCCCGCAGGAGCGGAGGGATTCCTCCAGCTGTTTGTCCACATTGCCGCCGGGCCGGTGGAGACCCAGGTACCGGCGGGCCTCCTTCCAGTCGATCTCAGCCATGGGGGCGGAGGACGCAGGAGAGGTTGTCCATGATCCTGGCGGCCACGTCGGGCTTGTTCATGGTGTAGATGTGGATGTGCTCCACGCCGTGGGCGATGAGGTCCAGGATCTGTTCGGTGGCGTAGGCGATGCCGGCCTGGCGCATGGCGGCGGGGTCGTCGCCGAAACGGTCGGCGATGCCCTGGAGCCGGGGGGGCATGACGGTGCCGGAGAGCTCGCAGGACCGGCGGATCTGCTGCACGCTGATGACGGGCATGATGCCGGCCACGATGGGCACGGTGATGCCCCGGCTCAGGGCACGGAAGAGGAAGCGGTAGAGCACGTCGTTGTCGAAGAACATCTGGGTGGTGAGGAAGTCCACCCCGGCGTCCACCTTCCGCTTCAGGTTGTCCAGGTCGGCGGTGAAGTGGGGGCACTCCACGTGGCCCTCGGGGTAGCAGGCGGCGCCGATGCACAGGTCCTGCCCGCCGGGCAGGGAGCGGATGTGGGCGACGAGCTCGCTGGCGTAGTGGTAGTGCTCCGGGGAGGGGAAGGAGGTGTCCTGGGGGATGTCGCCCCGGAGGGCCAGGATGTTTTCGATGCCGGCGGAGCGGAGCCGCTCCACCATGTCGGTGACCTCCTCCCGGGTGGCGGAGACGCAGGTCAGGTGGGCCAGGGCGGGGACCCGGTAGACGTCCTGGAGCCGGGCGGCCAGCTCCAGGGTGCGCTTGGAGGTGGAGCCGCCGGCGCCGTAGGTGACGCTGATGAAGTCGGGGGAGAGGGCGGCGGTGTCCCGGAGGACGTCCTCCACCTTGGCCAGGGCGGCGCCGGTCTTGGGGGGAAAGAGCTCGCAGGAGACGGTGACCCGCCCCTGGGTGAGAAGTTGAGATAATTTCATGTCAGTCCGCTCCTTGTGGTTGGTTGGGGGATATTTTACCACGTTAAAGCGCCAAGCGCAATGAAAACTTGCGCCCGGGCTTGCAATTCGGGGCGGGAGAGGCTATGATGGGACAATATGACACCTGGAGGTAAGACCCATGACCAAGGAACAGTACGAGGCCGTCAGCCGGCCCTTCCGGGGGCGGCCCGGGGCGGTGAAGGCCCTCAAGACCCTCAACCGCGTCCTCACCCTGAGCTGCTATCTCCTCTATCCCGCTCTGCTGCTCTGGGCGTTTGTGACGAAGGACCCCCGGCTCCTCCGGCTGGTGCTGGTGCCGGCCATTTCCTTCGTGTCCCTGAGCGTGGTCCGCCGGGGACTCAACCGCCCCCGGCCCTACGAGGCCCTGGACATCGTCCCCCTCATCCCAAGGGACAAAAAGGGGGAGTCCTTCCCCAGCCGCCACGTCTTTTCCGTCTTCGTCATCGCCATGACCTGGGGCTGGGTCTGCCCGCCGGTGGGCTGGCTCCTGGGCGCGGTGGGGGTGCTGCTGGCCGTCACCCGGGTGGTGGCCGGCATCCACTTCCCCCGGGACGTGCTGGCCGGGGCGCTCCTGGGCGTGGCCTGCGGCGCGGTGGGGCTTTATCTCCTGTGAGGGGGTGACCGGGGCAGCGGGCCACGCCCTTTTCCCCTGTCATTCCGAGCCGAAGGCGAAGCATCCGCAGCCCCCGTCTTTGGCTCCCTCTCTGAGGGAGCTGTCGCCAACGGCGACTGAGGGAGTCTTGCCGCCCCAAAAGTCTTCCCTCGGGGGAAAGGTGGCCCGAAGGGCCGGATGAGGGGAAGGCTTGCGGTGTGATTGGTGTTGCTGGTGCAGAACTGCCTCTCTTGTTGTGGGGCGCGACGACCCCGGCGCGCCAAACCACGTATCGGCCCATTGCTTTCTGTTACGTGAAAGGACGGGAGAGACGTTTTCAAAACCCATTTCTTTTTCCCTGCCGGAAAAAGAAACGGTTTTTGAAATCCAAAGAAAAAGGGGCTCCCGTGGGGGTCAGGTGGCTCCAAATAGGGATCCGGCGGCCCGGCTTTACGCCCCCGTTGAGGTCCGGTCCCGTCCACGGTGGACTACCTGGGTGGAACAGGGACAAGCCGGTGGTCCGATCCCACATTTTTTTCGCCGCCTGCGCCGGTGGGGGTCGGGGCGTGGCACCGCTGACTGATATTCCCTCTATTGTGGAGTCCGGCTCCCCAGGCGCACCCCCCTACGAAGCCCCCTCATCCGGCGGCGGGGCTGCCGACAACAAAGGGAGGACCGTAAAACGGTCCTCCCTTTTGCCGTATTCAGCCCAGGTAGGCCTTTTTGACGGCCTCGTTGTTGAGGAGCTCTTTGCCGGTGCCGCGCATGGTGAGCCGGCCGGTCTCCAGCACGTAGGCGGTGTCCGCCGTGTGGAGGGCCATGTTGGCGTTCTGCTCGATGAGCAGGATGGTGACGCCCTGGCGGTTGATCTCCTTGATGATGTCGAAGATGCCCCGGACCACCAGGGGGGCCAGGCCCAGGGAGGGCTCGTCCATCATCATGAGCTTGGGCCGGGACATGAGGGCCCGGCCCACGGCCAGCATCTGCTGCTCGCCGCCGGAGAGGGTGCCCGCCGCCTGCCAGGACCGCTCCTTCAGCCGGGGGAAGAGGTCGTAGACCCAGCGGATGTCGTCCTCCAGGCTGTCGGTGCGCAGGTAGGCGCCGATCTTCAGGTTCTCCAGCACGGTGAGGTCGGGGAAGACGTGCCGCCCCTCTGGCACCAGGGTGATGCCCTTGGACACGATGCGGTCGGGGGAGAGGCCGGTGATGTCCTCGGCCTGGAGGTGGATGCGCCCCGCCGCCGGCTTCACCAGCCCGGCGATGGTCCGCAGGGTGGTGGACTTGCCGGCGCCGTTGGCCCCGATGAGGGTGACGATCTCCCGCTCCGGCACCTCGAAGGTGATCCCCTTCACGGCCTCAATGCCGCCGTAGTTGACCCGCAGGCCGTCAATCTTCAGCATCGTCTGCCACCCCCAAATAAGCGTCGATGACCCGCTGGTCGTTCTGCACGACCTCCGGGGTGCCCTGGCTGATGAGCCGGCCGAAGTCCAGGACGTAGATCCGGTCGGAGATCTGCATGACCAGATCCATGTGGTGCTCGATCATGAAGACGGAGAGCTTGTACTCGGTCCGGATCTTCCTGATGAAGTCGGTGAGCTCCTGGGTCTCCTGGGGGTTCATGCCGGCGGCGGGCTCGTCCAGGAGGAGGAGCTTGGGGTCGGTGGCCAGAGCCCGGGCGATCTCCAGCCGGCGCTGGAGGCCGTAGGGCAGGGAGGAGGCCACCTCGTCCTTCAGGTGGGCAAGGCCCTGCTCCTCCAGAAGGGCCATGGACTCCTCCCGCATCCGCTTCTCCTCCGAGGCGTTGAGGCGGAAGGTGGCGGAGAGGAAGTTCTGCTTGGCACGCATGTGCTTGGCCACCAGCACGTTCTCAAAGACGGTGAGAGCCCCGAAGAGGCGGATGTTCTGGAAGGTGCGGGCGATGCCCTTCCGGGTGATCTGGTCGGGGGTCAGGCGGACCACATTGGTGTACTTGCCGCTGTTCTCCCCCTTGTACAGGCTCTTCATCTTGCCCTGGGGGTGGTTCTCCACGATGACCTCCCCGGCCAGGCTCACCCGGCCGTTGGTGGGCTCGTACACCCCGGTGACGCAGTTGAAGGCGGTGGTCTTGCCGGCGCCGTTGGGGCCGATGAGGGCCACGATCTCCCCCCGGTTCACCTCCAGGGACAGGTTGTTCACGGCCACCACGCCGCCGAACTGCATGGTGATGTCCTCCAGGCGCAGTACGTTCTCAGCCATTGTGCTCACCAGCCTTTCGGGCGGACTTTTTCGGCCTGGGCCGGAGGAGATCGGTCAGCTCCCTGCTGCCCATGAGGCCCCGGCGGAAGAAGAGGACCACGATCATGATGATGATGGAGAAGACCACCATCCGGAAGCCGGTGCGGAGGAAGGGGACCTTGACGCCGAAGACCCACAGCTCGGAGTCCAGGAAGCGGAGCCACCACTCGCTGGCCGCCACGTAGAGGAAGGTGGCGATGCAGGAGCCGGACACGGAGCCGATGCCGCCGATGACCACGATGAGGAGGATCTCATAGGTCATGGTGGAGGTGTACACCTTGGCCTGGGCGTTGGAGGCGTA
>CALWYC010000067.1 GCA_944385655.1 uncultured Intestinimonas sp.
GTGGCGGTGGCGCCCAGGGTACGGACGACCTGCCCCACCACCGCTCCGTCGGGTCCCAGGATCTCCAAAACGTCCTCCTCCTCGGCGGCAGGCCGGAGCTCCCCCTCCAGATCCAGTTCCCCCTGCACCGCCAGGGGATAAAAGTCTACCCCGGAGCGGTACTCCCTGGTACTGCCGTCGGCGAAATGGGCGGTGAGGCACTGGGTCTGCTGGTACGGGTCGAAGGTCTCCTGCTCGTAGGGCTGAAAGTAGTCCTCCAGTCCATCCAGCGGCTGGAGCCCCAGCGCCTGGAACTGCCCGGCGATATAGTCCGCCGCCGCCTGATTTCCCGCTGTACCGGCCAGGCGGCCGCCGCAGTCCGCCCCCGTCAGGGCGCTGAGATCGGCTTCCACACCGGTCTCCGCCGCCGGGGCGCAGGCGGTCATGAGGAGCAGCGTCATTAGTGCCAGTGCCAGAGACTGTATCTGCCGTCGTCTCATCCCTCATCTTCCCCTTTCTCTCTCATATGCGAGGTAAAAACGGCAAAAGAGCCCGCTGCAGAGCCCTTCGGGTCCTGCAGCGGGCTCTTTCCGTCCGTCAAACTCCGTATCCTGCCGGGAAAAGGCGCTCAGCCCGGCGTTATCCCTCCAGCTGGTACTGCTCCATCAGCTCCACCGCCACGGTGAGGGTGTCCTCCCCCCGGCGGACCGCAAAGTCGATGGCATCCCCCGCCTGAAGCCCGTCCCGGACGGCCATCAGGTCGTCGATGGTGTGGAGGTCGGCCCCGTTGGCGGTGAGGAGCACATCCCCCTCCTCCAGCTTTCCATCGGCGCCGGAGCCGGCGGTGATGCTCACCACCAGAAGGCCGTGGTCCACCCCGTATTCGGTCTTTTCAAAATCGTACATGGTCCGGACGGTGACCCCCAGAGTGGGCCGTCCGGTGACCACGCCGTCGGCGATAAGGGCGTCCACCACCGGCTTCACGGTGGTGGTGGGGATGGCGAAGCCCAGGCCCTCCAGGGTATTGTCGGAGACGTTGGAGATGAGCTTCATGTTGGTGATGCCGATGACCTGCCCCTGGTCATTGACCAGGGCGCCGCCGGAGTTCCCCGTGTTGAGGGCGGCGGTGGTCTGGAGGAGGGTCATGGTGTTGCCGTCCACCTCCATGTCCCGGTTGATGGCGGAGAGGATGCCGTCGGTCATGGTGCCCCGGAGCTGCTCTCCCATGGGGTTGCCGATGGCCACCACCGTGTCCCCCACCACCATCTGGTCGGAATCGCCGAAGACGGCGGGGGTCAGGTCGTCGGCCTCCACCTTCAGCACCGTCAGGTCGGTGGTCTCGTCGCTGCCCACCAGCCAGGCCTCAAAGCTGCGGCCGTCCTCCAGGGACACGTCGGCCCGGAAGGCCCCCTCGATGACGTGGGCGTTGGTGATGATGTAGCCGTCGGCGGTCATGACCACCCCGGTGCCCTGGGAGACCCCCAGGGGCAGGGCGGCGGTGATGGAGACCACCGAGGGGCTCACCTGCCGGTAGATCTCCTGGAGGGACAGCGGCTCGGTCTCCGGCCGGTCGGCCAGGATGAGGGTGGTGCCGTCCCCGTTGGGGTAGCGCTGGAGCTCCAGGTCCGCCACCACGGTCTGGACGCTGCCGCCGTCGTCCTCGGAATAGGACCAGGCCGCCACGTCCAGAGGCCGGGCCTGGAGGGCCAGGGCCACCGCCAGTCCCCCCAGCGCCAGGGTGAGGAGCAGCAGCACCGCCGCCGCGCCCCCTTCGGAGCGCTTCCGGCGGGGTTTCCGCTCCGCAGGCGGCTCCGGGACCGGTTCCGGCTCCGCCGGCCGCTCCGCCCTGGGCGTCTCCGGCGCCGGAGGCGGCGGGGCGGGGGCGACCTCCACCCCGGGTCCGTCATAGTAGTAGTGGTACATAGGTCCCTCCTCTCCCGGCCGTCAGGCCAGGGTCAGCGTGAAGGTGAACTCCGTCAGGCCGTCCTCGCTGGTCACGCTTATGTTTTCTTTGTGGCTGTTGAGGATGGTCTTGACGATATAGAGCCCCAGGCCCACGCCGTCCCGGTCCTCGCTGCGGGAGCGGTCGGTCTTGTGGAAGCGGTCGAAGACCAGGGGGATCTCCTCCGGGGGGATGGTGTCGCCGTGGTTGCGGACGGACACATAGGCCTTTCCCGCCCGGGCGGCCACCGAGATGCCCAGGGTGGTGTCCGGGTAGGAGAACTTGATGGCGTTGTCCAGCAGGTTGTAGCACACCTGGGTGATGGCGTCGGGGTCGCCCCACACCTGCACCGGGTCGTCGGGGAGCTGGGTGTCCACGTCCAGGCCCTTGGCGTTGATCTTGGTCTCCAGGCTCACCAGCACCCGGAGCATGACCTCGGAGACGTCGAACTGCTCCTGGGCGGTGACCCGCTCGCTGGACTGGAGGCGGCTCAGGTCCAGCATCTTCCGCACCAGCCGGGAGAGCCGCCGGGTCTCGGAGGAGATGACCTTCAGATACTCCTTCTCCCGCTCCGGCGGGATGGTGCCGTCCAGGATGCCGTCGGCAAAGCCGGCGATGGTGGTCATGGGGGTCTTGAGCTCATGGGAGATGTTGGCCACGAACTCGCTGCGCTTGGCCTCGGCCTGGGCGATGGAGTCGGCCATGGCGTTGAAGGCCTCCGCCAGCTCCCCCACCTCGTCGCACCGGCCGGTGCAGTCCACCCGGGTCTCGTACTCCCCATGGCCGAACTTCCGCACCGCCTCGGCCATGTCCTTGAGGGGGCGGGTCATTTTGAGAGAGGTCACCGAGGTGGTGATAAAGGCGATGAGCATGACCACCACAGACGTGAAGAGGAAGATGGAGGCGAAGGCCCGCCACATCTCGGTGATGCTGGCCGACTCGGCGGCCACGAAGACCATGCCGGCCATGACCTCCTGGCCCTTATAGTCCAGGCGGAAGGGCACGCCGGCCACATACCGCTGCTCGGAGAAGGTGCCGTCCAGGGTGGTGACCGCCTCAAAGGAGCCGGTGGCCTGGATGCTCTGGACCACCGCCGCGGGCAGCTTGGTATTGGTCAGGGCGGCCAGCTCCCCGGCGTTGCCGGCGGCGTAGATGATCTGGCCCTCCTGGCTGGTGAGGAGGACGGTGGCGCCGGTCACCGACACCACCGCGTCCACCGCCGGCTGGAACCGGTCGGACACCAGGTAAAAGCCGCCCTGCTCGCTGTCGATGCTCACCTCCCGGCTGAGCACGCCGGCGATATAGCGGGCGTTGTAGCGGATGGAGTCCTGCCGCTCACTGACGGTGTAGCGGTAGGACAGGGTGATGAAGGCGGAGCCCAGCAGGGCGAAGGACACCAGGATCACCCCGGCCATGATGAAGAATTGGCGCTGGTACAGGCTTTTCAGGGCAGGACACCTCCTTTCCTCCCGTCCGGGTGCTCAGGCGTTCTCTCCGGTGAGCACCTCGAACTTGTAGCCCACGCCCCAGACGGTCTTGAGGCTCCACTGGTCGCTGACCCCCTCCAGCTTCTCCCGCAGGCGCTTGATGTGGACGTCCACGGTCCGGGAGTCGCCGAAGTAGTCGAAGCCCCACACCTCGTCCAGCAGCTGGTTGCGGGTGAAGACCCGGTTGGGGGAGGCGGCCAGGTGGTAGAGGAGCTCCAGCTCCTTGGGGGGCGTGTCCACCCGCCTGCCGTCCACCAGCAGCTCGTAGGAGTCCAGGTTGATGACCAGCTTGTCGAAGGAGAGCTTCTTCTCCCCGCCCCCCTCCTCGGCGCCGTAGCGCCGGAGGACGGCGTGGATGCGGGCCAGGACCTCCTTCATCTCGAAGGGCTTTACGATGTAGTCGTCGGCGCCCCCCTCCAGACCCTGGACCTTGTCGCCCAGCTCCCCCTTGGCGGTGAGCATGATGACGGGGGTCTTGTCCCCCTCCCGGATCTTCCGGAGCACCGACCAGCCGTCCATGACGGGCAGCATGATGTCCAGCAGCACCAGGTCGGGCCGGAAGGACCGGAAGAGCTCCACGCCCTTCCCGCCGTCGGCGGCCACCTGGGTATCAAAACCCTCTTTTTCCAAGTAGAGGTGCAGCAGCTCGGCGATGTTGCCGTCATCCTCCACGATGAGCACCTTTGTGGGCATAGGGGCCCCCACCTTCCTTTCCATCACATGGGGCCGGCCTCCGCCGCCGGCCGCGGTCTCTTATGGTCATTATAACCGATTCCCCGGCGGATGGGTGAATTTTTTGTAAATGCCGGGCCCTCAGGCCAGGGGCTCGGTGTAGGCCCGGTCGATGGACACCACGGTGAAGTAGGGTCCGCCCTCCAGGTCGGCCACCAGGGCGGCGATGCGGGCCTTGACCTCCTCGTCGGTGAGGGGACACCGGTGGGGCACCACCACATCGAAAATGAGGTTCTGGTGATGGGGGCCCTGGGTCATGCGGAAGTCGTGGATGGTCATGGCCGGGTCGATGCCCCGGACCAGGTCGGCCACCTTGGCCTTGAGCTCGTTGGTGAGGGGGTCCTTGGTGGCGATGGGGTCCATGTGGATCACCGCCTCGATGTGGAACTTCTCCTTGAGCTCCCGCTCGATGTCGTCGATGACGTCGTGGACGGCCAGCACGTCGGCGTCCATGGGCACCTCGGCGTGGAGGGAGAGCATGCTCCGGCCCGGGCCGTAGTCGTGGATGATGAGGTCGTGGATGCCGGTGACGATGTCGTGGGAGAGGACGGCCTTCTCGATGGACTGGACCAGGGTGGGGTCGGGGCTCTGGCCCAGCAGGGGGTCCAGGGTGTCCTTGGCGGCGCCCCAGCCCGCCCGGAGGATGAAGGCGGCCACCAGGATGCCCACCCAGCCGTCGATGTGGACGCCGGTGAGGCCGCCCACCAGGGTGCCCAGCAGCACCGCCGAGGTGGCGGCCACGTCGGAGAGGGAGTCGGCGGCGGTGGCGCACATGGCCGCCGAGTCGATGCGCCGGCCCAGGGTCCGGTTGAAGTAGAACATCCACAGCTTTACCAGGATGGCGGCGCACAAAATGCCCACCGACACCCAGGAGAGGGCGATGTCCTCCGGGTGGAGGATCTTCTCCACCGAGCTCTTGGCCAGCTCCACCCCCACCAACAGAATGGCGCCGGCCACGATGAGGCCGGAGATGTACTCCATGCGCCCGTGGCCGAAGGGGTGGTCGTCGTCGGCCTTCTTGGCCGCCATCTGGAAGCCCACCAGGGTCACCACCGAGGAGCCGGCGTCGGAGAGGTTGTTGAAGGCGTCGGCGGTGATGGCGATGGACCCGGTGAGCAGACCGGCCAGAAACTTTCCCAGGGAGAGGAGCAGGTTGAGGAAGATCCCCACCCCGCCGGTGAGCAGGCCGTAGCGCTGCCGGATGTCCGGGTCCTCCCAGTCGTCGGGCCGGGAGATGAATTTACGCACCAAAAAATCGACCATGCCGCACCCTTCCCTCAGCCCAGCTCCCGGTACAGGGCGGCGGCGTCGTTCTTGCCCACGCTCTCGGCCACGGCCAGGACCTCGATTTTGGTCACCCGCTCGCCGAAGCGCAGCTCCACCACGTCGCCCACCTTGACCTCGTAGGAGGCCCGCACCGGCCGGCCGTTCACACTGACCCGCTCATTGTCGCAGGCCTCGTTGGCCACGGTCCGCCGCTTGATGAGGCGGGAGACCTTGAGCCACTTGTCCAAACGCATATCCATCCACTCCTTCTCCCGGCCGCCGCCGGGTGTTGAAAGGCGGCTCCGGTGTGACCGGAGCCGCCTGAGGCTATCATCAAAATGGCACCACGCAAAGCATGCCACGGGGGAAAAGTGTGAAAGGGGGGCGGTGAGCCCCCACTTTCGCGTGCAGTCAGGAACTTTTTCGATGGAATCGAAAAAGTCGGCAGCTTGCCGGAAAAACCATTTGTGGTTTTCCGGCAAGCTGGGCGGCTCCGGTGTGACCGGAGCCGCCTGGGATCTCTTGATTACCAAAAACAGTTCTTACTTGGAGACGGCGTCCTTCAGAGCCTTGCCGGGCTTGAAGACAGGGACCTTGGAGGCGGGGATCTTGATGCTCTCCTTGGTCTTGGGGTTGCGGCCGATGCGCTCGGCGCGCTTCTTCACCTCAAAGGCGCCGAAGCCCACCAGCTGGACCTTGTCCTCGTTGACCAGGCTCTCCACGATGGCGTCGATGGCGGCGTTGATGGCGGCCTCGGTGTCCTTCTTGGACAGGCCGGCCTTCTCGGCGGCGGCATTGATCAGTTCAGCTTTGTTCATGTTCCTTACTCCTCCTAAGTGATCTGACTGGGAGTCCTGCCCCCAGCGTTTCCCTTGTATTTACTCAAAGCCCGCAGGCACCGGCGTCCCGCGCCGGAACGGGCGTTAAGTCTCCTGTTCCTTGACCTGGTCCCAGAGGGCGTCCATCTCGGCCAGGGTCATGGAAGAGAGGGCCTTCCCCTGGGCCGCGGCCGCCTCCTCCACCGCCCGGAACCGCCGGGCAAACTTGTCGCAGGCCGCCGTCATGGCCTTCTCCGGGTCCACCTTCACGAACCGGGCCACGTTCACCGCCGCGAACAGGAGGTCCCCCAGCTCCTCGCTGACGTTGCTCCCCTCCCGGATGGCGGTCTGGAGCTCTTCCGTCTCCTCCCGCAGCTTCTCCAGGGCCCCGTCCACGCCGTCCCAGTCGAAGCCCACCTTGGCGGCCTTCTTCTGGACCTTCTCCGCCCGCCACAGGCCGGGCAGGCTCCGGGCCACGGCGTCCACGCTGTCGGCGGCGGTGGCCTGGTGCTTTTCCTTCTTTTTGAGCTCGTCCCAGTTGGCCAGCACCTCTCCGGTGCCGGTCACCGTCACGTCCCCGAACACATGGGGGTGACGGTAGATGAGCTTCTTGCAGATGCCGTCGGCCACGCCGGAAAGATCGGTGCGGCCTTCCTCCTCCTCCATGCGGGCGTGCATCACCACCTGGAGCAGCAGGTCGCCCAGCTCCTCCTTCAGGTGCTCGGGGCTGCCCTCGTCGATGGCCTCGGCCACCTCGTAGGCCTCCTCCAGCAGATCCCGCCGGATGGACCTGTGGTCCTGCTCCCGGTCCCAGGGGCAGCCCCCGGGGGCGCGGAGGATGCGGACGATCTCCGCCAGGTCGGACACGTCATAGCTGGGTTTCTGTTCAAAATCTATCATATTTCCGCCCCTTCTGCAAGTTCTTTTTTATGGTTCTCCACGATCAGAGCCGCAGCAGCCTGGCGATCTTGTCGCCCTTGGGCATGAGGGACAGATCCTCCCTGGAGATGGCCTTCAGGGCCACCACCAGCACGGCGTACACCACCACGCCCACGCAGATGGCGGCCATGGTGGAGAGGGTGTTGCCCATAAAGCGGCTCACCAGGCCGTAGGCGGCCCACACGGCCATGCCCATGACGCCGGCGGCCACCATGGGCTTGGCGAAGACCCGTGTGTACTCCGGCGGCGAGGGGATGACCCGCTTGATGAGGAGGAGCTCCAGCACGGCCACGATGACGTAGCACACCAGGGTGCCCACGGCGGCGCCCACCGCCCCCACATGGCGGACCATGAAGTTGTTGACGATGAGCTTGGCGGCGCAGCCGGCGACCATGATGACGATGGGCAGGTTCACGAAGCCGCTGGCCTGGAGCACCGAGCTGCACACCAGCATGACGCACACGAAGATGGAGGCGATGCCCAGGATCATCATGGAGGGGTCGGCGATGGTATAATCGGTGTCACTTCTGTAGACAAAGTGCATGACCGGGGAAGCCAGCACGGACAGGCCGATGCCGGCGGGGAGGGCCAGCAGCATACCCACCCGCATGGAGGACTCGGCGATCCGTCCCGCCCCCTGAAAGTCCCGCTTGGCCCGGCAGGCCGAGATGGCGGGGATGACGCTGGCCGTGATGGCCACCATGAAGGAGGAGGGCAGGTTGTAGATGGTGATGGCCTTCTGGTAGGCGCCGTAGGCCGCCACCACCGGGTCCACCACGGTGGGGTCGAGGAGCTTCTGGGCCTCGTACCACTGGGCGGGCTGGGCGTTCATCACATCCCGGAGGATGTTCTGGACCTGGGCGGTGTCCAGCCAGGAGGTGATGGGGGTCACCGAAGAGCACAGGGTGATGGGCACGGCGATGACCAGCAGCCGTTTGAAAATGGTCCCCGGAGCCTCGGGCACGTCGGTGGGCCGGCCGGGCTCGCTGCGCCGGCGGTGGATGTGGTCCACGATGAGGTAGATGAGGCAGATGCCGGCGCCGCAGGTGACGCCGAAGATGGCCCCGGCGGCGGCGTCCGCCGAGGATGCTCCCGCCCGTACCAGCAGCCAGGCCAGGGCAAGGCCGATGGTCAGCTTGCCCAGGGCCTCGATGATCTGGGACACCGCCGTGGGCACCATGTTGCCATGGCCCTGGGCGTAGCCCCGGAAGGTGGAGAGGACGCAGACGAAGAAGCAGGCCGGAGCGATGGCCCGCACCGCCTGGACGGCGGCGCCGTCCCCCTGGAGGTCAGCCAGGGGCTGGGCCAGGGCGAACATCACCGCAAAGCTGATGGTGCCCAGGACGAAGAAAGCCGCCAGGGCCACGCTGAAGGTGCGGTGGACCTGGTTGCGCTTGCCCAGGGTGCTGGCCTCGGAGATGCTCTTGGAGAGGGCCACCGGCAGGCCGGCGGTGGAGACCATCAGCAGCAGGTTGTAGATGACATAGGCGTTGTTGAAATGTCCCGTGCCCTCATCTCCAATGATGTTGAAGAGGGGGATCTTGTAGAGGGCGCCGATGAGCTTGACGATGGCGATGCCGGCGGCCAGGATGGCGGCGCCGCCGAAGAAGGTGCTTTTCTTTTCATGCTTACCCAAGGGGTCTACACAGCCTTTCGCAGTGAGTCTATGGACAGGAGAGGGGGCTTACCGCCCGAAGAGGAGGGGCAGGGCGTAGCCGGCCACCTCTTTCTTCACCCGGTCGATGTCGATGGTGAGGAATTCCCCGTTTTTGTATATGACCTTGCCCCGGGCCATATTCATGACCACGTTGGAGCCGTGGGCGGCGTAGGCCAGGTTGTTGGCGGCGTCGTGGCAGGGGGTGAGGTTGAGGGCCTCGCTGTCCAGCAGGATGAGGTCGGCCTCATAGCCCCTCTCGATGCGGCCCGTCCTGCGGCCCAGGGCCCTGCCGCCGTTGACGGTGGCCATCTCCAGGGCGTCCCAGGCGGTGAGGGCCAGGGGGTCATGGCGGACGCCGTTCTGGAGGATGGCGGCCAGCTTCAGGTCCCCGAAGAAGTCGGTGCAGTTGTTGGAGCTCACGCCGTCGGTGCCCAGGGCCACGTTGACCCCCGCCTTCCGGAGGTCCACCACCGGGGCCACGCCGGAGCCCAGCTTCAGGTTGGACACGGGATTGTGGACGGCGGTGACCCCCTTCTCCGCCAGGAGGGCCCAGTCCTCGGGGGTGGTCCAGACGCAGTGGGCGGCAATGGCCCGGACGTCGAAGACCCCGTGCTCGGCCAGGACGGCGGCGGGGCTCTTCCCACCGTGGCGGGCCCGGCACTGCTCGTGCTCGGTCTGGGTCTCGGAGAGGTGGACGTGCATGCCCAGGCCGTGGTCGGCGGCGTACCGGGCCATCCAGTCCCACAGCCCGGCGTGGGAGGTGTACTCGGCGTGGATGGAGGCGTCCACCCGGATGCGGCCGTCGTCCCGGCCGTGCCACTTCTCGGTGAGCTCCCGCTGGACGACGCAGTCGTGGTTCTTGTCCGGGTCGAAGGGCTCCTCGAACTGGACGCCGCCGCAGGAGACGTTGGCGCTGATGCCGGCGCTCTCCACCTCCCGGAGGAGGGCGTCGGTGTGCATATACATGTCGGCGATACAGGTGACGCCGGAGGCGATCAGCTCGGCCAGGCCCAGGGCGGCGCAGGCCCGGATGGCCCGGTCGTCCCACTTGGCCTCCACCGGGAAGATGAAGTTGTGGAGCCAGTCCTGGAGGTCATGGCCGTCGCCGTAGCCCCGCATGGCGGTCATGGGCACATGGGTGTGGGCGTTCACCAGGCCGGGCAGCAGGATGCCCCCCTTGCCGTCGATGCACTTGCCGGTGAAGCCCTGGGGCCGCTGGGCGCCGAAGTCGGTGATCTGGTGGCCGTCCACCACCACATAGGCGTTGGGCAGCACGGTGTGGGCGGGGTCCATGAGGACGGCGGTGACGTTGTAGATCATGGTGGACATGGAAAAACGCTCCTTTCAGCCCGTCGGGCTCACAGCCGGCCCAGGCACTCCAGCACCAGCCGGGAGAACTTGTCCTTGCAGGCCTCGGCGGCGTCCAGCACCTCCTGCTCGGAGAGGGGCTGGTCCAGGATGCCGGCGGCCAGGTTGCTCACCAGGGTGAAGCCCAGCACCTGCATACCGCAGTGGCCGGCGGTGATGACCTCGGGGGCGGTGGACATGCCCACGGCGTCCGCCCCGGCCACCCGGGCAAAGCGGACCTCCGCCGGGGTCTCGTACTGAGGGCCGGGGAAGTACATGTAGACGCCCTCCCGGAGGGGGATGCCCAGGTCGGCGGCTGCCTTCCGGGCCAGGTCCTGGAGGGCGGGGGTGTAGAGGTGGGAGGCGTCGGGGAAGCGGACGCCGAATTCGGGCAGGTTCTCGCCCCGGAGGGGGGACTCCATGAAGATCTTGATGTGGTCGGTGATGAGCATCAGGTCGCCGGCCTGGAAGTCCAGGTTGACGCCGCCGGCGGCGTTGGTGACGATGAGGGTGTCGCAGCCCAGCAGCTTCAGCACCCGGACGGCGTAGGACACCTCCTCGTAGGAGTAGCCCTCGTAGTGGTGCATGCGGCCCTGCATGACGGCCACCTTCTGGCCCCGGAGGGTGCCGAAGACCAGCTGGCCCTTGTGGCCGGGGGCGGTGGAGGCCTTGAAGTGGGGGATGTCATGGTAGGAGACCCGGATGGGGTCCTCCACCACGTCGCCCAGAAAGCCCAGGCCGGAGCCCAGGATCATAGCCACCTTGGGGACAAAGGCGCCCAGCCGGGCACGGATGAAGTCGGCGCTCTCCTGATATTGGGCAAAGGTATAGCTCATAGGTGGTCCTCCTTTGTAGATTCAGCGCGTTCTGACGTACAGGCATTTTACACCCGCCATGGAAAAAAAGCAAGAAAAGACGGCATTTTGCGGGGAAAACCCGCCCCGGCCGGGCGGTCTCCCAAAGTCCCCCTTGCCAGCCCCCGCTTCCTGTCATATAATATCTTCCCGTATCAAGTTTCATTTCCAAATATAGGAGGAATCTACCAATGGCACTGACACAGGCAGATATCGCCCGGGTGAAGGCCCTGGGCTTTCTGCGCAACCGCGGCACGGAGCTCTTCTCCGGCCGGATCGTCCCCACCGGCACTGTCTTTTCCGCCTGGGAGCTCATCGCCACCGCCGAGCTGGCCGCCCGCTTCGGCAACGGCAAGGTGATCCCCACCGTGCGCATGACCCTGGAGCTGCCCGGCATCCCCTATGACCGCATCGACGACGCCATCGAGTTCGCCGCCGTCCGGGGCCTGCGCTTCGGCGGCACCGGCGCCAAGATCCGCCCGGTGACCTCCTGCAAGGGCACCACCTGCGTCTTCGGCATGTACGACACCCAGGCCCTGGCCCGGGCCATCCACGAGCAGTACTACCTGGGCTGGACCAAGGTGGCTCTCCCCCACAAGTTCAAGATCGCCGTGGGTGGCTGCCCCAACAGCTGCGTCAAGCCCAGCCTCAACGACTTCGGCATCGAGGGCCGCCGCACCCCCGACGGCGTCCGCTTCCAGCTCTATATCGGCGGCACCTGGGGGCGCACCACCCGCATGGGCTCCGCCTTCCCCCGCCTGGTGGATAAGGACGAGATCATCCCCCTCCTGGAGAAGACCATGCTCTGGTTCCGGGAGAATGCCTA
>CALWYC010000068.1 GCA_944385655.1 uncultured Intestinimonas sp.
CTGGCCGGCCTTACCGTACCGGCCCTGGCGGCCGGCGCCTCTGTGAGCTGCGACTCCCCCGCCGATGTGGACGGCATTGTCCAGCTCTACGGCGAGGCCCCCATGCTGGAGTTTACCATCACCAAGGCCGAGGGGACCGTGGTGGAGGAGATCCGGGTGGACTTCTACGACATGAACGGCACGATGGTGGCGGCCAGCGCCAGCTACGAGACGCCGGAGCGGTGGAAGGGCCAGACCGCCTGCATCTTCCAGGCGCACGTGGACAGCAACATGCCGCCGCTGGAGCACGATGTGATTTACACCTGTGTGCCCCGGGTCACCGTGGACGGGACCACTTATAACGGCGAGACCATTTTCTTCCGCGCGAACAGCACCGCCCCCACCTATACCGTCAACTTCTTCCTGGATCTGATCACGCTCACCGATCTGGGTACCTTCCAGGAGACCAACGGGGAGCCCTGGGTGCTGCCCGCCGACCCCTCCCGGCCCGGCAAGACCTTCGTGGGCTGGAAGCTGGTGGGAGGAGACATGATCGACCCCGACGGCCCGGTGCTGCTCACCCGGGATGATACGGCCTTCGGCGTCTTTGAGGACGCCCCCGCAGCCTCCGAGGGGCAGGCGCCCGACGCCAGCGGCACCGCCTACGCCTCCACCCAGAAGGTGGACGTGGACGGCCGGCAGGTGACCTTCCAGATGTACGCCCTCCGGGACAGCAGCGGCAACGACACCAACTATGTGAAGCTGCGGGACGTGGCCTTTGCCCTCACCGGCACCGACGCCCGCTTCAACGTGGAGTGGTCCGCCCAGCGGGGCATCTATGTGACCCCCGGCCTTGCCTACATCATGGTGGGCGGCGAGATGGACACCCCCTTCCGCGGCGACCGCCCCTACACCCGGATGGACGAGCCCACCGACATCGACGGCGAGGCGGTGGCCCTCCAGGCCTTCACCCTCACCGACGACGCCGGCAACGGCTACACCTACTACAAGCTCCGGGACCTGGGCCAGGCCCTGGGCTTCCATGTGGGCTGGTCCGCCGAGCAGGGCGTCTACATCGAGACCGGCACCCGGTGACGCCGGCAGGCCCGGACATGTCACTTGGGTGTTGACAAAAGCAAAGTAAAATGCTATGGTATAGCCGTTCGGTAAGTAAGGCTCCTATAGGGATACGGACTGTTGCCGCAAAATAGTGGAGACACTATGCGCTGGTTTGAACAGGGTACATCGAATCCAAGGTGTACCATAACACAGTTTCACCGCCCTATAAAGTCAAAGCTCAAACGGGCGCGTGTACGGTGATCTTCCCGCATGTCCGTCTGGGCATGCGGGATTTTTTTGTCCCCATTCCGGGAGCCGGCGGCCCTTGCGCAGCCCTTACCGCTATTTTTTGAAAAGAAAGCGAGGTGGACAGCATGGACGCGGGAGGCAGTGGCAGTGCGGTCGCTGTTGGGCGAAGACGGATGATATTGGCGGCAGCGGACGGCGGGCTTGCCGTGCCGGGCTGTCCGCGCGCATAATGTGATCCCTCGTTCCTGCACTGTACCCATTCCCATCACCCCTGAACGGCAATTCAGACTTGGGAGGTACAGAACTTATGAGCAAGCTGTTTTTCCGGCCCGCCGGACGGGCGGACGTGACCCGGGACGCGGAGGACCGGGAGAAGTGGTACCGGGACGCCGCCGCGCCGGCGGAGGAGGTGCTGGCCCGGTACGGCTCCTCGGAGCGGGGCCTGGACGGGGCCGCCGCGGACCGGTCCCGGGAGACCTGGGGGACCAATGTCCTCACCTACGGGCGGAAGGACTCCGTCCTCAAGCGGCTGTGCGCCGCCTTTCTCAACCCCTTCACCGTGGTGCTGCTGGCGCTGGCCGGTGTCTCCGTCTTCACCGACCTGGTGTTCGCAGCGCCGGAGGACCGGAGCTGGGCCACGGTGGTCATCATCACCGCCATGGTGGCCCTCTCCGGCGCCCTCCGCTTCGTGCAGGAGACCCGCAGCGGCAACGTGGCCGACAAGCTCACCGGCATGCTGCACACCACCGCCACCGTGCTGCGGGACGGGGCGGAGCGGGAGCTCCCCCTGGAGGAGGTGGCGGTGGGGGACGTGATCCGGCTCTCCGCCGGGGACATGCTCCCCGCCGACGTGCGCATCCTCACCGCCAAGGACCTGTTCGTCAGCCAGTCCGCCCTCACCGGGGAGAGCGAGCCGGTGGAGAAGCTGGCGGAGCCCGCCGCCGGGCGGGAGGCCCTCACCGATCTCAGGGACCTGGCCTTCCTGGGCAGCAGCGTCATCAGCGGCAGCGCCCTGGCCCTGGTCATCGCCGTGGGGGACGGCACCATGCTGGGCGCCCTGGCCAGGACCCTCCAGGAGAAACCCCCCAAGACCACCTTCGAGCGGGGGGTGAACGCCGTCTCCTGGGTGCTCATCCGCTTCATGCTGGCCATGGTGCCCGTGGTCCTCTTCGTCAACGGCTTCACCAAGGGGGACTGGATGCAGGCGGTGCTGTTCGCCATCTCCGTGGCGGTGGGCCTCACGCCGGAGATGCTGCCCATGATCGTCACCACCTCCCTGGCCCGGGGCGCCCTGGCTATGAGCGGGGAGAAGGTCATCATCAAGCACCTCAACGCCATTCAGGACCTGGGCTCCATGGACGTGCTGTGCACCGACAAGACGGGCACCCTCACCCGGGACGAGGTGGTGCTGGAGTACCACCTGAACGTGGACGGGGAGGAGGACGACCGGGTCCTCCGCCACGCCTTTCTGAACAGCCACTTCCAGACGGGGCTGAAGAACCTCATCGACATCGCCGTCATCCAGCGGCAGCAGGCCCTGGGGGCCGGGGACCTCATCGACCGCTACGAGAAGGTGGATGAGATCCCCTTCGACTTCGAGCGCCGCCGGATGAGCGTGGTGGTGCGGGATCGGACGGGGAAGACCCAGCTGGTCACCAAGGGGGCCGTGGAGGAGATGCTGCGCTGCTGTGCCTACGCCGAGTGCGGCGGGGCGGTCCGCCCCCTCACCGACCGGGTGCGGGACCTGGTGCGGACCCGGGCGGACGAGCTGGGGGAGAAGGGCATGCGGGTCATCGCCGTGGCCCAGAAGACCGACCCCGCGCCGGAGGGGCAGTTCTCGGTGGCCGACGAGGCGGATATGGTCCTCATCGGCTTCCTGGCCTTCCTGGACCCGCCCAAGGAGACCGCCAGAGCGGCCATCCGGGCCCTGGAGGAGGCCGGCGTCCGGGTGAAGGTGCTCACCGGGGACAACGAGCGGGTCACCCGGGCCATCTGCCGGCAGGTGGGCCTGGCGGCGAAGGAGGTGCTCCTGGGCACCGACCTGGAGGCCATGGACGACGCGGCCCTGGAGGCGGCGGTGGAGACGGGCACGGTCTTTGCCAAGCTCTCCCCGGCCCAGAAGGCCCGGGTGGTGAAGGCCCTGCGGGCCAACGGCCACTGTGTGGGCCACCTGGGAGACGGCATCAACGACGCGGCGGCCATGAAGGCCGCCGACGTGGGCATCTCGGTGGACACCGCCGTGGACATCGCCAAGGAGTCGGCCTCGGTGGTGCTGCTGGAGAAGGACCTGATGGTGCTGGAGCGGGGCGTGCTGGAGGGCCGGAAGACCTACGCCAACATGATCAAGTACATCAAGATGACCGCCTCCTCCAACTTCGGCAACATGTTCTCCGTGCTGGCGGCCAGCGCCTTCCTCCCCTTCCTGCCCATGGCCTCCCTCCACCTGCTGCTCCTCAACCTCATCTACGACGTCTCCTGCATGGCCATCTCCTGGGACAACGTGGACGCCGACTACCTCCGGGTGCCCCGGAAGTGGGACGCCTCCGGCATCGGCCGGTTCATGCTGTGGATGGGCCCCACCAGCTCCGTCTTCGACATCATCACCTACCTGCTCCTCTACTTCGTCCTCTGTCCCGCCCTTACCGGCCTGCCCTTCCACCAGATCGCCGACCCGGCCCTCCAGGACCGGTTCATCGCCCTCTTCCAGACCGGCTGGTTCATCGAGTCCATGTGGAGCCAGACCCTGGTCATCCACATGATCCGCACCCCCAGGCTCCCCTTCCTCCAGAGCCGGGCCTCCGGGCCGGTGACCCTGCTCACCTTCCTGGGCATCGCCGTGGTCACCTGCCTCCCCTTCAGCCCCCTGGCCGGCGCCCTCTCCCTGGCCGCCCTGCCCGGGGCCTACTTCCTCTGGCTCGCCGCCATCATCCTGGGCTATATGGCCCTGGCCACCGCCATGAAGCAGAGCTACATCCGCCGCTTCGGCCAGTGGCTGTGAAGAAAACGATAAATCCCTTAAAAACCTATTGACATACTAGGAAATAGGTGCTAGGATAATGCACAGGAAAACACTAGGAATTTAAGAGGGTCACCTCTTGTGCATTGTCCGCCCCCCTTTGGGCGGGAAAGGAAGGGAATACCATGCGCCACATCTATGCCGACAACGCCGCCACCACCAAGATGAGTCAGGCGGCCATCCGGGCCATGCTGCCCTATCTGGACGGCATTTACGGCAATCCCTCCAGCCTCCACAGCGCCGGACAGGCGGCCAGGGAGGCCCTGGAGTCGGCCCGGGCCGTCATGGCCCGGGGCCTGGGCTGCGAGCCCAGGGAGATCACCTTCACCTCCGGCGGCAGCGAGGCCGACAACCAGGCCATCCGCACCGCCGCTTGGCTGGGGGCGAGGAAGGGGAAGAAGCACATCGTCTCCACCGCCTTCGAGCACCACGCCGTCCTCCACACCCTGGAGGCCCTGGAGCAGGAGGGCTTTGAGGTCACCCTGCTGGACGTCCACGGGGACGGCCGCATCACGGCGGAGGAGGTGGCGGCGGCCATCCGCCCCGACACCTGCCTGGTGACGGTGATGTACGCCAACAACGAGGTGGGCACCGTGGAGCCCATCGCCCGGATCGGGGCGGTCTGCCGGGAGAAGGGGGTCCTCTTCCACACCGACGCCGTCCAGGCGGCGGGGCACCTGGCCATCGACGTGGTGCGGGACCACATCGATCTGCTCTCCCTCTCCGCCCACAAGTTCCACGGCCCCAAGGGGGCGGGTGTCCTCTACGCCCGGAAGGGCATTCCCCTCCGGAACCTCATCTGCGGCGGCGCCCAGGAGCGGGGCAAGCGGGCGGGCACCGAGAACCTGCCCGCCATCATGGGCATGGCGGCGGCCTTTGAGGAGGCCCTGGCCGATCTGGACCAGCGGGCCGCCTGCGTGACCGCCCTCCGGGACAGGCTGATCGACGGCCTGGGGCAGATCCCCCACAGCCTCCTCAACGGCCACCGGACGGAGCGGCTCCCCGGCAACGTGAGCTTCTGCTTCGAGGGCGTCGAGGGGGAGTCCCTCCTCCTGCTGCTGGACGACAAGGGAGTGGAGGCCTCCTCCGGTTCGGCCTGCACCTCCGGCTCCCTGGACCCCAGCCACGTGCTGCTGGCCCTGGGCCGGCCCCACGAGATCGCCCACGGCTCCCTGCGGCTCACCCTCTCCCACGAGAATACCGCGGAAGAGGTGGACTACATGATCGACGCGGTCACCCAGGTGGTGGAATATCTCCGAGGGATCTCCCCGGTTTGGCGGGACCTCCAGAGCGGAAAACAGAACTTTGTCATCCAGTAAGAGAGGTGTAAGATATGGCACTTTATAGTGAGACCGTCATGGACCACTTCCGCAATCCCCGGAACGTGGGCGTCATCGAGGACGCCGACGGCGTGGGCGAGGTGGGCAACGCCAAGTGCGGCGACATCATGAAGATCTATCTGAAGATCAGGGACGACGTCATCGAGGACGTGAAATTCGAGACCTTCGGCTGCGGCTCGGCCATCGCCTCCAGCTCCATGGCCACCGAGATGATCAAGGGCAGGCCCCTCAGCGAGGCCCTGGCCCTCACCAACCAGGCGGTGGCCCAGGCCCTGGACGGCCTGCCCGCCCACAAGCTCCACTGCTCCGTGCTGGCCGAGGAGGCCATCAAGAAGGCAGTGCAGGACTACTACGAGCGGCAGGGCGTGGATTACGACAAGAGCCTGTTCCCCGCCTGCGACAGCTGCGACCACGGCTGCTGCCACAGCCACTGAAAGCCGCTTGACGCAAACCACGGGTCCGCCCCCATTTTTAGGGGACGGGCCCGTGGTTTTTTGTGTAAAAAGGGGGAAAATCAGTGGTGACAATGGGCGGTGCTATCTGCTATACTGAAAGGTACGACACCCCCCCTCCACGGGGGGAGGACCGGAAAAAGGAGGGCACGTCATGGCCGCTGTTTTGTATTATGAGCCCCTTGTGATGATGGGTCCCGGCGCCATCGCCGGGGTGTGCGGCCGGTTCGGCCTGACGGTGATCCCGGTGTCCCGGGACCGGGCGGGCCAGACCGTGGGCCATCTGGCGGGCTACCAGGGCTTTCCCGAGCGGGCGGAGACCGAGACGCCGCCGGCGGACCGGGTGCTGGTGTTCTGCGAGGTGGACCGGGACACCCTGGACCAGGTGCTGGAGGAGCTGAAGGCCGAGGGCGCCCCCGCCTCCCTGAAGGCGGTCCTCACCGGCACCAACGCCGGCTGGCCCTTTGCCCGGCTGGCCCGGGAGCTCTCGGCGGAGCACCGGGCCATGGGCGGACATTGAAAACTTTTTGGCCCTCCGGGCCGTCTGAGACTATGGAGCGGGGAGGAGCCGCAAACTTGGACTACGACAAACTGCTGACCCTGAGCAGCGATCTGGGCTACTACCTGCTGCTCAGCGGGGCGGAGATCTACCGGGTGGAGGAGTCGGTGCAGTATCTCCTCAACGCCTACGGGGTGGAGACCGGGGAGGTCTTCGCCATCCCCAACTGCGTCATCGTCAGCCTGACGGCGCCGGGTCAGAAGCCCATCACCCAGATGCGCCGGGTACCCGGCCACGGCACCGACATCCGCCGCATGGAGGACCTCAACGCCCTGTGCCGGGGGCTGTGCGCCCAGCCCCCCGACCTGGACCGGGCGGCGGAGGCCCTGGCCGAGACGGTGGGGCGGACCCCCCACACCCCCGTGGCGGTGGAGCTGGCGGCCTATGTGCTTCTCACCTCGGCCTTCTGCCTCTTCTTCGGCGGCACCGCCCGGGACGCCTTCTGCGGCGGGCTGTGCGGCCTGGCGGTGGGGCTGGTGGTCCCCTTCCTCACCCGGCTGGGCACCAACCTCTTTTTCAAGGCCATGGTGGGCGGCTTCTGCTGCGGCCTGCTGGCCGCCGGCCTCACGGATCTGGGGGTGGGGGAGCACATCGACCTCATCATCATCGGAGCCATCATGGCCCAGGCCCCCGGCCTGGTCATCACCAATTTCATGCGGGACATCATGGCCGGCGACATGATGTCCGGCCTGGTGAAGCTGGCCGAGGCCCTGCTCACTGGCGCCGGCATCGCCCTGGGCACCGGCGTGGCCCTGAGCCTGGTGAACGCCGTCTGGGGGGTGCTGTGATGGAGCTCTTTCTGCCCTGCCTCTACGCCTTCCTGGCCTGCCTGGGCTTCTGCGTCCTCTTCCGCATCAGCGGCCCGGGAGCGGTGCTCTGCTCCCTGGGGGGCGCACTGGCCTGGCTGGTCTACCTCCTCACCGGGCCCATCATGGGGAACAACGACGTCATCCAGTACTTCTGGGCGGCGGTTTTCCTCTCGGCCTACGCCGAGGTCATGGCCCGGGTGCGCAAGTGCCCCGCCACCGGCTACCTGCTCATCGCCTTCATCCCCCTGGTGCCCGGCGCCGGCATCTACAACATGATGGACGCCGCCCTCCGGGGGGACACCCAGGACTTCCTCACCACCGGCCTCCACACCCTGAGCATCGCCGGGTCCCTGGCGGTGGGGGTGCTGGTGGTCTCCTCCCTGGTGCGGATGCAGAACATGCTCCAGCACCGGCGGCGGTCGAAGGGGGGCGGGGAGCCGTGAGGCGCTACGACATCGTCCTGCTGGACGCCGACAACACCCTCTTCGACTTCAACGCCGCCGAGGCCCGGGCCCTGGACGCCGTGCTGGCGGAGTTCGGCTGGCCCCGGGACGAGGAGACCAAACAGACCTATCTGGAGATCAACCACGCCCTGTGGTCGGCCTTCGACCGGGGGGAGGCGGAGGAGGGCTTCCTCACGGTGGAGCGGTTCCGCCGCCTGGGGGAGCGCCTGGGCCGGAGAGCCGACCCGGCGGAGATGAACCGCCGGTACCTGGACCGCCTGGGGGCGTGCTCTCTGCTCCTCCCGGGGGCGGAGGCGCTGTGCCGCACCCTGCGGGCGGCGGGCTGCCGCCTGGCCCTGGCCACCAACGGGGTGGCCCGGGTGCAGCACGCCCGGCTGGCGGGCTCCCCCCTGGTCCCCTACCTGGAGCGGCTGTTCATCTCAGGGGAGATGGGGACCCGGAAGCCGGAGCCGGCCTTTTTCCGCGCCGCCCTCGCCGCCATGGGGGCGGAGGATATGGACCGCTGCGTCATGGTGGGGGACGGCCTGGGCTCCGATGTGAAGGGGGCCCTGTCCGTCGGCCTGGACGTCATCTGGTTCGCCCCCGGCGGCTCTGAAGCCCCGGCGGACCGGAAGCCCACCTACACCGCCCGCTCCCTGGAGGAGATCGGGCGCATCATCTGTTCCACACCTCGGAATACATAGAGAGGAGATCCTTGGCATGCAGAAACTGACGGGAGCCCCCGGCGCTCCCGAGCCCAACGAGCGCGACCGGGAGGTGGGCCACCGGCGGCGGCTGGCCCTGAGCGCCCTGCTGGCCTGCGCGGTCCTCGTCGGCGCGGTGTCCCTGGGGGCCTTGGCCCAGCAGCCCGCCCCGGCGGCGGAGAGCGACCCGCCGACGGTGGAGATCCAGGCCGAGCTGCCGCCGGAGGTGGGAGAGCCCGCCGCCACGCCGGAGCCCACCCCCACGCCGGTACCCGCCTTCGACTTTACCCAGCCCGCGCCGGAGACGG
Organism: uncultured Intestinimonas sp.; assembly: GCA_944385655.1. Lineage (GTDB taxonomy): Bacteria > Bacillota > Clostridia > Oscillospirales > Oscillospiraceae > Intestinimonas. The sequence continues at coordinate 8,919 of CALWYC010000068.1, forward strand.
CGGCGGTGGAGGACGACTGGTTCTCCGACGCCGTCTTCATCGGGGACTCCCGCACCGACGGCCTGCGGCTCTACAGCGGCATCCGGGGGGCCGACTTTCTGGCCTACAAGTCCCTCATGATCTTCCACGTGGTGGGCAACGACAAGGTGGACCGGAAGGCGGTGCCCCTCAACGGCGTGGGGGACAAGAAGACGGTGCTGGAGTGGCTGGACGAGAAGCAGTACGCCAAGGTCTACCTCATGTTCGGCGTCAACGAGCTGGGCTACGGGGACGATGCCGCCTTCACCGACGCCTTCTCCCGGACGGTGGACGAGATCCGGGCCCGGCAGCCGGAGGCGGTGGTCTACATCCAGTCCCTGGTGCCCATCGAGCCGGAGAAGGCCTACAAGACCAATCCGGCCGCCTGGCTCAACAACGACAACGTGGCCCGGTACAATGAGCTCCTCCGGCAGGTGTGCGCCGACAAGGGCGTGGTCTACGTGGACGTGGCCGCCGCCCTGACCGACGAGACCGGCGTCCTGCCCCCGGAGGGGACCACCGACGGCATCCACTTCACCCGGAGCTGGTACGAGAAGTGGTACGCCTGCTTAAAGACCCACACCGTGGACCCGGCGGAGTACGCCGCCGGCCAGCCGGTGGCGGAGACGGAGGAGATGTCTGAATGAAAAAGCTGACCATTCTTTTGACGGCCCTGGCCCTGGTGGTCCTGGCCGCCTGCGGCGGCAAGGACCCCGCCCCGGCGGGCTACGACCCGGAGACCACCTCCAAGGCCCTGCTGGAGTCGGGGGCCTTCGAGCAGGAGCTCTCCCAGCTGGACGCCGATATGGTGTCGGCCTACCTGGGGCTGGAGGATGAGCCCGAGGCGGCGGCGGTCTACACCTCCCTGGAGGGGGGCTACGAGGAGCTGGCCATCCTGACCATGGCCGACGAGGAGGCCGCCGCCGCGGCCAAGACGGCGGTGGAGGCCCACGTCACCGCCCAGACCGAGACCGAGACCGAGGTCCAGTACAAGCCCGAGGACCTGCCCAAGCTGAAGGACGCCGTGATCCGTCAGGCGGGCAACACCGTGGTGCTGGTGGTGGCCGCCGACTACGACGCCGTCAGCGCCGTCCTGGATGGTTCCAAGTGAAGAAAACGTCCAACAAAAATACCCTGCCGGTACCGGCAGGGTATTTTTTGTGTCCGGATGGGGGAGAAGCCTTACAGCTCCTGCTCCCGGAAGGCGCTCATGGCCTCCTGGTCGGCCTCCCGCTTCTCCTCGATGGCCTCCTTGAGGAGCATGTCCTTCACCTTCATGAGGCGGATGGTGTTGGAGCGCTCGTTCTCGTCCAGCTTCATGGAGATATACTTGATGGCCTCCTGCATCTGGGGGATCTTGACGTACTCCAGAGCGTTGACCCGGCGGCGGGTCTTCTCGATCTCCTCGGCCAGCAGCTGGGAGGTCTTTTCCATCTCCGCCAGGCGCAGCATGTCCTGAAAGACGCCGGAGAGGGCGTCCACCGCGTCGTCCAGGGTGCCGGAGGTGGCGGCAAAGCCGTAGGGGTACACGTCCCCGGCGTCGGCGGTGCGGGTCTTGAAGTGGTACTGGGGCACGTTCACGGACATGATGTTCTGGAAGTCCATGGTGAGCTCCACAGACTGCTTGGGGTACATGAGGGACTGCTTGAGCATCTCGGTGGACATGAGGGCGCTGGCCACGGTAAAGGAGCCGTGGGCCGCCATGAGGGCGTCCTCCACCTTCTTCCGGAGGGCGCGGTTCTCCCGCACCACGTCCAGAAACTGCTTCATCAGCTCATCCCGCTTGTCCTTGAGCAGCTTGTGGCCCCGGATGGAGGTCCTGAGCCGGGTCTTGAGCCGGGTCAGCTCCTGCCGGGTGGGGTTCACATTGATGGCGGGCATACCTTATCCCTCCTTTTTCGGGAGGTATTTCTCGATATACTCCGGCTTGATGCGCTTGAGCTCCGACTTGGGCAGGATGCTCAGCAGCTCCCAGCCCAGGTCCAGGGTCTCGAAGATGGAGCGGTTCTCCTCGCTGCCCTGGGAGACGTAGCGCTTTTCAAACTCATCGGCGAACTTGGCGTACAGCAGATCGGTGGGGGAGAGGGCGGCCTCGCCCAGGATGCTCATGAGCTCCTTGTTCTCCTTGCCGGTGGCGTAGGCGGCGAAGAGCTGGTTCATGGTGCCGGCGTGGTCCTCCCGGGTCTTGCCCTCGCCGGTGCCCTTGTCCTTCAGACGGCTCAGGGAGGGCAGCACGTCCACCGGGGGATTGACGCCCTTCCGGTAGAGCTCACGGGAGAGGATGATCTGCCCCTCGGTGATGTAGCCGGTGAGGTCGGGGATGGGGTGGGTCTTGTCGTCCTCGGGCATGGTGAGGATGGGGATCATGGTGATGGAGCCGGGATGGCCCAGACGGCGGCCGGCCCGCTCGTACATGGTGGCCAGGTCCGTGTAGAGGTAGCCGGGGTAGCCGCGGCGGCCCGGGACCTCCTTCTTGGCCGCCGACACCTCACGGAGGGCCTCGGCGTAGTTGGTGATGTCGGTGAGGATGACCAGCACGTGCATGCCCTTCTCGAAGGCCAGGTACTCGGCGGCGGTGAGGGCCATACGGGGGGTGGCGATACGCTCGACGGCGGGGTCGTTGGCCAG